>NZ_CAKRCF010000003.1 GCF_934307085.1 uncultured Anaerobutyricum sp. | reverse complement strand
TTGGAAGCTTTGGACGGTCAGAAGAGATACAGGAAAAGGGGCTTACGGTAGAGTTTGGAGATACAGTAAAGACAATAAAAGGACGTAATATGGGATTTAAAAATACAAATTTAAAGAATGTCATAATTTCAAGCTCAGTTGAAAAAATAGATTCATATTCATTTGGAAATTGTAATAACCTAACCACCGTCACCCTCCCATCCAAACTCAAAGACATCGCCGGCAACGCATTCGCCAACTGCAAAAATCTAAAAGAATATATCGTCAGTGATGAAAACAAAGACTTGTCTGCAAAAGATGGTGTACTATACGGCAAGGACGAAACTGAACTGATTTCTTATCCGGCGGGGAAAGAGGATCAGACAGAATTTGATATGCTGAGTATGAATGTTGACACAATTAGAGAGGGTGCTTTTGATGGAAATACAGCGTTAAAGGCAATTAAGATTGGTGATGATGTTCAGACCATTGGTGAGGAAGCCTTTGCAAATGTATCGGATAGCCTTAAATTATATGTATATAAGAACAGTTATGCTGATGAGTATGCAAAAGAGAATGAAGTGCCAGTTGAATATCTTTCTGAACAAAATGAAGAAGGAACTCCTGTATTCCGAGGAGCGAGTCTGTCTCTTGCCGGAACAATTTTGATTAACTACTATATAGAGCTTCCAGAGAATGTAAAAGATGGAGGGGTAGACTTTGACCTTGTAGATGATTCTGGTAAGACAAAGTCAAAGGTTACTGCAACATTACAAGACGCATCAAAGGAAACAATAACTTCCGGTGGAAAACAATATAATTGCTATCTGTTTTCTGTTTCTCTGACTGCAAAACAGATGACAGATAAAGTGCTGGCAAAAGCTTATGCAACGACGGAAGATGGTAAGGAAGGTGCTACAAGAAAGTTCTATTATTCTGTTGAAAAGTATGTATCAAACAAAATGAAGAATACGGCAACGAAAGATAGCTTAAAGAATGTATTAGCATCGATGGTAAGTTATGGTGCTGCATCACAGAATTACTTTGGATATAATACACAGCATTTAGCCGATAGACTTTTATCTGATACAAATATTGTAACGGAAGAGAATAAGAAAAAATTGGATGATACCTTAGCTGGATATCAGAAGACAAAAGAGCAAATGCAGCAATATACGCGAACAATTACAGAAATAGACAATCCGAAGACAAAGATTGCCGGAATTGCTTTAGATTTAAAATCTGCCGTATCTATTCGAGCGATTATTCCAAAGAGTACAGCTTCTTTGGATGATAAATTAGCATATACAGTAGGAGATGGAACGGTAGTGAAATATCTTAAGTTACAGAATTACGATGCTACATATTATTACGCAGATATAACAGGAATTGTTGCCAAAAATCTTGATGAGATGTATCACATTTATGTATGTGATGCTTCAGGCAATCAGATTAGTAATATAGTAAATTACGGAGTTATGTCTTATGCCGCACAGAAATGGGAATCAGAGAATGAGACCTTAGTAAACTTAGTTAAGAAGTTGCAAATTTATAATATTGCAGCTCAAAAATATTTTGAAAGTAAATAAAAAGGAGAATGAAAAATGAAAAAACAGTATGAAGAACCAGTAGTTGAAGTAGAATGGGTAGAAGATGTTATTATTGCTAGTGGAGATGGTATTCATGAAAATGAAACAGAGCTAGATCCACTTGGAAGATAATGGGTAAAATGTTGTAAGAGAAGAAGCAGAATAGAGATATTCTGCTTCTTTGTTTCAGGAGGAAGTTTATGAAAAGGAAAAGGAGTCTGATTGTAGGTATTGTCATTTTGATAGTGATTTTTTGTTGTATAGTTGTACTTGCTTTAAATCATAAAAAGCAAAAGGACAATAATACAGAAAATCAAAGTACATTGTCGACAGAACAGAAGGAAGAATATTCTGATAAAGAGGAACTTACAGAAAATCAACTACCGATGGATATGGTAGATACAGAACAAGCTGAAGAGGGCGACGAGGAGAAAAAAAGTTTTGATACAGAATCGGAGGGAGAGAAAAATAGCGATTCCAGTGCAGAAACGATGGAGCAAGCAAAGAGCACAGAAATAAAACAGGAAGAGAAAAGTTCAGTTGACAAATCAAATTTAAACAAAAAGAAGTCTAAGCAAAATAAAAAGACAATATCTAAAAAAGAGGTAAGTACAACGGAAATAAAGGAAGCAACGACGGAAGAAAGGAAAAAAAGAGAGGATTCTAATTCTAATATAACAATTGTAAAACCGGAAGATAAAGAGAAAGAAGATTCTATAGAGTTGCCGATAGATAAGTTTGAATAGGAAGGAAGATAAAAATGAAGAGAAAAGAAGGATTTATTAGTCATACGATAGGAGATAAAAATTATATTGTTGCAGTGGGAGATAAAAGTGAACAATATAATTGTGTGATTACATGTAATGGAACGGCGTTTTATTTATGGGAATTGTTAAGGGAAGAGTGTAGTGAGCAGCAGTTAGTAGATGCTTTATTAGAAGAATATGAAGTTTCAGAAAAACAGGCACGAAGAGGCGTCATAGATACATTAAATATTTTAAGAAAAAATCATTTATTAAATGAATAAGAGGGAAAAAGATGAATGTACAGCATAAGAAGGTTTTTTGGAGAATAAATATTCTATTATTGATTATAGTAATAGGTAGTTTATGGATGGAGCATAAGCATGAACAAGAATATACAAAACAGATACATCAGGTGGAGAAGAAAGCAAATGTTTATGAAACAAAGATAAAAGAGATTAAAAATGAAATAAATATGAAACAAAGAGAAATAAATAAGGCAAATAGACGAGCATGGGTATTACCATGTTTTGTTGTGAGAACGACGTTAGAATTAGAGCAGGCAGATAAATGGATTGAAAAATATAAAATCCCCGCGTCTTTTGTTGTCCCTTCTGATATAACGGAAGAAGACAGAATGAATATTTTTGATGAAATGGAAAGAAAGTATATAAATAGAAATGATATTGATATAATGTTGTCAGGAAATTTATCAGAAAAAGAAGTTTGGAATTATATTTTAGATAGTAAGTATCAGATACAAGAGAATGAATTGAATTTTTCTGATTTTTGGTGTTTTGAAGCAGGAGAGGACACAGAAGAAAATGTAAAGCAGCTTTTTGAAAAAGGATTTATGGGATATAGTCAAATAACTACTTATGGTAAGACATTGATAAGTGGAGAAGAAAAGAATGGGATGCTCTATGTAGAGTATGTACCTGTAAAACAGGGAGATAATAAAATAAAAAGTACATTAGAGCTTTGTAAGCAACAAAATAATGCAGCAGTTATTTCGTTTGATATGAAAACATTGAATCAGCTGGAGGAGAAAGGGACCACAGAATTAATAAAAGAAGTAATGGAGTTGATACAGACAAAAAGTAAAACGGTATCTATATATAATGCATCACAAATGATAAAACGAAACGGTTATTTAAAAAAGAAATTGAAAAAAGAACAAGCAAAATATGAAAAGTATGTTAAAAAAGAAAATAAAAAAATTATTGAATTAGAAGAAAAATCTGCCAAGGTTTGGGAAAAATGCTCTTTTGATGGGGAATATTGAGTAATTAATTTGTTTATGAAAATTTACAGATGTTTTATTTGTGATACTAATTATATATAAAATAAATTAAGAAATAAATTAAAACATATGTACTATAACATGCCCCTCTCTCCTATGAGATAATATTCTTAGAAGAGAGGGGTGTAATATTTATTGTGTACAATAAATATCCAATTATTCAGAAATTAAGCATTTGATAAAAAAAGATTAAAAAAGAGCTTTCAAAAAACAAAAAAGATTATTTGCTGAAGTATAATAGAGAAAAATAAAACAGAAATAGATATTTCAAGAGAAAAACAGCACTTTATAAAAATGCACAAAAATACAAGAAGAAATAATAGAATAAAGGTGAAAATATAACAATTAATTGCAATAATAAAAAATATTATGTATAATTGTGATAAAGTGCTTTACATAGATTTAGTAATATTGAAAGAGGGAAGAGATATGGAGATAAATAAAATAAAAAAGAGGTCTCAAATTATTGCTTCAATATTTGTAGTTGTTGTAGCAGTTTTTTGCGTATATTTGGTTCAATGTTCAACTTCATTTGCTGGGCTTAATGTAAAAACAGATGAATTGAGAAAATCCACAGTAGACAAGTTGTTAAGGCAAACGGTAATGCAGGGATTTATTTATGACAAGGATGGAGTTTTACTATCAGAAGGAATTGTTGGGAAGAAACTGATATACGATGAGAAAACAAAAGAAAAAAAGTATAAAGATTATTTAACAAGTAGGCTGACTTATCCGGAGGAATATTCATGGTTGCTTGGATATGTTCATGGAGATAATAGCTGTGGTTTAAAAGGAAAGTATGAGCAGTACTTATATCGTGAAGGAAAAGATAGTAAAGGAGCAGATATTCAACTGACATTAAATAATAAGTTGCAAAGAAAGGCTTATGAAACAATAGAGGGGAATGATGAATCGGCCATTGTTTTAGATGTTCACACAGGAAAGGTTTTGGCGCTGGCATCCGCTAAGGAAACAGAGGTACCTTATAATGTAAATGATGAGGCATATGGAACAAACTATAGCTATTGGAGCAAAAAAGATGCAGGCTTTTTTAAGACAAATGGAATACAGGATGCAGCAGAACCAGGAAGTGTATTTAAATTAGTAACTGCTTCTGCAATCTTAGAAAATGGAAGAGAAAAAGACACAGTGAAAGATACTGGAACCGTTGAAATCGGTAACGGTACGGTAAGCAATAATGGAAAGGTAGCGAGAGGTAAGATTGGTTTGCAGGAAGCACTGGGATATTCTTCGAATATATTTTTTGCAAAAGAAGCATTAAAAATGAATGGAACAGTTCTTGAGGAACAGGCGGATAAGTTTTTGATTGGTCAGAATATCGATTTAGATTTTACAACTTTACAGTCTAATTTTGATCTTGGCAATAACGGAGAAGAGATTATTGCCGCAACAGCATATGGACAGGGAAATACATTAATGACCCCGTTACATATAGCAATGGTCGCACAGGCAATTGCAAATAATGGGAAAATGTTGAAGCCATATATGGTGGAAAAGATTGTTCAGGATAAGAAGACGATTTTAAAAGGAAAAGAAGAATCGCTTGGACAGACAGTCAGCAGAAGAAATGCGAAGAAGTTAAAAACTTTATTAAAAAATGTGGCAACCGATTATTATGGTATTGATTCAGACTTGAGATTATGTGCTAAAACAGGTACTTCACAGATTGCAGGAGGTAAATACAAATGCTATTTCCTTGCTTTTTCCGATGATTATGTTGTTTTAGTATCGAAAGTTACAGAAGATACCGAAGAATATGGACGTCATCTTCAGTCATATGTATTAGATATTTTTAAATATTTAAGCAGCACTCAGTAAGTCAGGAGGGAATGAAATGAAAGTATTATTAATGCAGTTGATTACATTGGTTATACTAGTGATAATAGTATATGTTGTTCTGAAAGTAGCTGGTTTTATTGGAGGGAAGGAAATCAGGCTCCCATTTTTTAAGAATCGTAAAAAGATGTTTAACCAAAATAAGACAGTAATTGTAAATGACTGGGCGATTACAGAGTTAGATGAGGCAGGATATTCTACAAGTAATACTTCTGAAATAAATTTCAAAAAAAGTGAGTTTTATATTGGGAAGAATAAAAGTAATGATTTTGTGATTAATAATAAAACTGTTTCAGGAAAGCATGCGGTGATAAAAGATACTGTAAATGGTCTGGTATTAAAAGATAATGCATCGACAAATGGAGTGAAACATAACGGAAAGCAGATAACAGAAATTATTTTAAAAGATGGGATGATTTTGCAGTTTGGAACAGTTTACTGTAAGTTTAGCAATAGTGAATCAGACGGTATTATGGATTATATTCCGGAAGAGACAAAAGTTGAAATTAAGGATACTTGCGAGAAAGAAGAATTTGTTCAAAGAAAGTTGTAATATATGATGAATAAATATTTAGATATTTTAAAAGAAAAATCATTCTGGGGGAATATAGGTACAATTTTTCTTCTAGAATGTTTATTGGGAATTATAGTAAAAATTAAATATGGAAATTTAGACGCCTATATTGGTCTGTTGCTACCAATGTTAGCAGTGGTAATTGTTATATTTTGGTATGGTACTTATAAAAAGGCGGATTATATATTTCTGGTGATTTGTGTGGTACTGCAGATGATGGGAATTATGATGCAGTGCATTATACAGAAATCAAAAGCTGGATTTGCGCTAAAAGAGCAGATATTACTGATGGTGGCTTTAGTAGGAGCTATAGCTTTTATGATTTTATATAGTAAGGTATTAATGAAGCTGTCGGAAGACTTGAAGTTTAAGCTATTGATTGCAATAACAGTAGTTACATACATTGTATTACTGATATTTGGAAAGGATACAGGTGGGGCAAAGGCATGGCTTCTGATAGGAGGATTCTCTATTCAGCCCACAGAATTTATAAAGTTATTTGCTATTTTTTTCTTTACTCTTACATTTTGCAATGATGAATGGGAAGATAAAGAAAAAATAAAATATGGAGTAGGATTTTTAATAATTAATGGAATATGCTCTGTATTAATTGGTGAAATGGGATCGTTTCTTATAATGCTGACTGTGTTCATGGTATATGTTATTTTATTTCTTTCTTCTTTAAAATATGCAGTGATTTTTGTAGGAGCAGGAGTTGGTGTAGGAGGAATCGGATTTGGAATAGGGAAGTTATGTACTCTGTATGCTACAAAAAAGAATATAACAGGAGGGGTAATAGCAAAACTTGCTAATAAATTTGATTTAATAATGAATCGATTTAATGGGTTATTTCATCCTGAAAAAGTATATCAGACATTTGCAGCAAGACAGGGAATGGCTCTCGGTGGTTTATTAGGAAACGGAATGAAAAGCACAGTGGATATACCTGTTTCTGAATCAGATTATATCTTTCCAGAAATTATTATGAATATAGGTCTTCTTTGTGGAGTGCTTATAGTTATTCTTTTTGCCGTACTATTTATTTTTGGTGTGAGGATGTATTTAAAACAGACAGATTATAGAAATATGGGATTAATTGTGGGTTCACTATTTTATATTACTGTACAGTCATTTCTGATGTTTTTTGGTTCAACGGGATTCTTCATTATGACAGGTGTACCGATTTCATTTATTAGTGATGGTGGAACAGCAATGATGGTAACCTTTATCATGATAGGACTCATTATAAATGCAAATGATAATGAGTATCCTGTAAGTGGAAACAGAGAAAAAAAGGTTGTATGGAAGGATGAGAATGGTACCGAATATGTAGACAGTGAATTGTAATGCTTTTATAGCGGATAAGGAGAAAAAGTTGAAGTTCAGAAGAATTAAATCTGCATTTGGAATAAATATCGGAAAAAAAAGAAAAAAGAATGATGACGCTGTTTTAGTAAATGACAGATTAAGATTTTATGCGGTTTCAGATGGAATGGGTGGTTTGGAGTATGGACAAAAAGCAGCAAGAATTGCGTGTGCAGCAATGAATGATAAGGTTATTCCAAAGGTTTATAAAGTATATCATACCAGCAGGGATATAGATAAAGCAGCACAAACATTACAAAAAGGGCTTTATGCAGTAAGCAAGGCAATGTATGAAGACAAAAATGCAGATGGATTAACAAGATTTGGAGCAACTTTTTGTGGAGTGATGATTTTGGATGATTATTTATTATGGATAAATATGGGAGACAGTCGTGGATATCAGTATACTGCACCGACCTCAGAATGTCATAAAATTACGAAAGATCATAATATTGCACAGATTGAGGTTGAGGAGGAAAGATTGGGTGAGGAAGAAGCCAAACAATCAGAAATGTCTTCTAAATTGTATCGTTTTGTTGGAATGAAACCTAATAAAATTATGCCGGATGTCTTTATAACGAGGGCACATAAAAATGATGTATTGTTACTCTGCTCCGATGGTTTGTATGGAATGATGAAAGAAAAAGATATTTATCATATACTTAAAAATACATTTTCCGTAAAAAGAATGTGTAAAAGATTTATAAGAAAAGCAAATCGCAATGGGGGAAGAGATAACATTTCTGCAATAACCATTCGTTTTAGCTAGGAGGAAAAGAGAATATGGATGCTTTGATAAAGATAAAGTGTATTCGGGGAAAGTTAGAAGGAGAAAGTTGGGAATATGTAGATGAGAATCAGACTATTAAGATTGGGCGCAACAAAGATAGTGATATCTTAATTCCGGCCGAAGATACAACGGTTTCCCGAAAACAGTGTGAAATAAGAATAAGCAATGATAAAATTATTCTTATTGATGGAGATGGAGAAAGAAAAAGTACACAAGGTACATGGGTTGATAATAAAAAAATAACAAAAGAATGCCAACTAGAAGGAGAACATCAGCTTGGAGTCGGAGTGGCTGGTAATGCGGAAATATTTGCAATTTGTGTATGGAAGGAAAAAAACAGTCAATTAGAAGATGATGAAAAGAAAACAGTAGCTGCAACGATAGGTGTAGAAAAGCTGGATGGAATAGAAAGTATAGAAGATATAGAGGAACAGGCAGATGAAAGTGCATCAGGGAAGGGAGAGCAAGAAGAAAAAAAGAAGATAGAAGAAAATTTGAAAGAGGAGAAAAAAGTTAACCAGGAAGATATAAAAGCTAAGAAAGTCCCTAAAATTTCAGCTTCTACACTGGTGCAGGCATATGAAATTCTCGACACATTAATAAAAGAAGAAAGTGAAGAAAAACAGAAAGAAAAGAGAGAAGAATATATTGCAAAAAAGGAGAAGGAAGAAGGAGCGTTAAAGGAAATCAGCCTGGAGGAAGCCTATAGAAAGCTTGATTCATTAATCAAACAACCAGACGAAGACTCATCAATTGTGATTAATATAGATGATTATGATAATGCCATTAAAGAAAATGAAGATATAAAAATTGATGATGTTGTTGTCCCTGATAAAGAAGAAAAAGAAATTGAGCATCACGTAAAGCTTACAAAAATTAATGTGGGCTGGAATGGAGAATATAAGAAAAAAGGAAAAGAGAAAAAAGGTGGCTTTGGATCTGTCATAGAACTACAGAATAAAGAGACAGGACAAAGATTTGCATTGAAAGAATTGAGACAAAAAGATCTGTGGAGTATCAAATGGTTTAAGAGAGAACTGTTAATTGGTCAACAACTGGAGCATCAGAACTTGATTAAAGTCTATGAGGGAGATTTTAATGAAAAAGACAAAGAATATAAATATTTGATGGAATATTGTGCCGGCGGTGATTTGGGTTCTTATATAAAAAAGAAAAAACGGATAAAATTAGAAGATGCGGTTACGATTATGTATCAGATTTTAGATGGTTTAGATTATCTTCATAATGTAGAAATAATATGTTTTGATGGAGATGGAAAAGCTAAGAAAGTACATGGACTTGTACATAGAGATATTAAACCAGGTAATATATTCTTTAAGAATGTAGATGACATTTCCAGTGTTGCGATTGGTGATTATGGAACACTGAAATCAGTGGAGTTAACTGGAGAAAGTGATGGAACTAATAATGGCATTGGTATGAAACAAGATGGGTATAAACCAGTCAAATTAGTAGAAAGAAAGGGCGGATATAGATTTGCAAAACCGGGAGTTGATGTTTTTTCGGCAGCAGCAATTTTCTATTTTATGCTGACAGGGAGCATGATTCAACGTCGAAGAAATAAGTCAGGGGAGAGTACGATTATTCCGATAAAAGAAAAGAATAAAAACATACCTTCAGAATTGGCAGAAGTGATAGATTATGTGTTAAAAGAAGATGATATTATAGAAGAAGAACTTTTAACTACAGCTAAACAATTTAAAAAAGAGATTAGAGAAGCAATGGAAAAAAGATAAATAGAATCATATTGGGAGGTGCCTGATTTGGAAGATAAAGTATGGATTAAATGTATAAAAGGAAAGGCGGGAATTTCAAATCAAGAGAAAGAATGGGAATATGAAGAGGCTGATAATGTTCTGATTGGAAGATCGTCAGATAATAAGATTGTTATCAGTAATGAAGGAAATTATATGCAGATTTCCAGATACCAGGCAGAACTTACAGTAAGACCGCCACAGGTTTATATCAAAGATTTTGGAAGTAAAAATGGAACCTTTGTCAATAATGAATGTATAGGCCATCGAGAAAAGGAAGAGACACCAGAAGAAGGACAAAAAAGAGAATATTCTTTATATCAGTTAAGAGATGGGGATAAATTTTCGATAGGGGGAAAAAGTGCACCAATTATTTTTCAGGTAAAAATAGAGGAGCATGAAAAAGAAGCACTCGCTACTGAAATGCAGGAGTTAGAAGAAGAAGAGATATACAGAATTGATGATGGTAAAGCTGGAAATGCTGCATTAGTTGAAGTTGGTGTGCTGGGCGAAGGAGGCTTTGGTGCCGTATATCTGGCGGAGGACGTTATAACAAAGAAAAAATATGCGATAAAGAAATTTAAGCCGGAAGTTAAAGTTACGGAGCATATGATAAAAACTTTTAAACGTGAAGCGGACATCCTGGAAAAATTGGAACATCCAAATGTTGTAAAAGTTTTTAAAAATTATTTTGATGTAGAAGATCAAAAGCTAAATGTTGTCATGGAATATTGTTCGGGAGGAGATCTTCAGAAGTACATTAATGCAAAAGGTGATAATCTAAGTATTGAAGAAGCAACTCAAATTATGCTGATATTGCTGGATGTATTAGATTACATACACAATATAAAAATTGAGCAGAGAGATTCAGCAGGGAACATAAGAACAATTTTTGGAATTGTTCATAGAGATATTAAGCCACAAAATATATTATTCACAGCAGATGGAACAATAAAGCTTACGGACTTTGGGCTAGCAAAAGCGTTTGACCTTGCAGGGGCAAGCGGAGTGTCCTCCGATAATCAATGGGCAGGAACGATGCAATATGTATCCAGAAGACAGATAAGAAATTATAGATATTCTAAGCCGGATGTTGACATTTTTTCGATTACAGCATTGTATTATTATCTGCTTACTGGATATTATATCAGAGATTTTACATGGGAAGATGTTTTAGAACCTCAGCCAGCGGTATTAAAAAAGAGATTGGTACCGATACGGGAGCGAGATGAATCAATCCCAGTAGAGCTTGCGGAAGTAATTGATAATGTATTAAAAGAAGAAGATGCACCAGAAAACAGCGAATTTACTACTGCAGAAATGTTAAGTGAACAGATTCGCAGAGCATTAAATTTAAATTAAAAGAGGAGAATGAATTATGAATGTATCAATATTAGTAGATAAGGTTTTGAAGTTTGCGAGCAGATATGAGAAGAATAAAGGGGCATCGGGTAAAGAGCATAGTATAGATGTTGTTTTTTCTTATTTGTTAAAAGTAGCAGAAGATGATGCAAAGACAAATGCGGAAGCAAAAGAATTAGAAGATAAGATTGTAGATGAATTTAAGGATAAACCATTTAATTTACGAGGAAAACTAAAAGAACATCTGGAAGTATCTGATGAGGGAATTGCACTATACAAACAGGTAAAAGATGAATTAGAAAAGAAAAAATCAATTAATACGTTAGATTTGTTTGATGCAATCATGAATCATGCGTCATCAAATATTAAAGCGTTGATTCCTGAGAAAAAAGAGGAAAGTCAGGTTGGCACAAAAGAGAAGAAAGAACAGGATGCAAAAGAGATGAGTCCGGCATACAAAAAAGATTCAGAAAGTAATATTGAAGATTTGGTTCTTAAATTAAGGGATATGAGGGACAATCTTCTCGAAGAAATATATGGACAGGATCACGCAGTAAATACTTTTATTGATGGATATTGGAATGCAGAGATGGCTGCAATGACACAGGAGACCAAAAAGAAAGTACGTGGATTATTTGTATTTGCAGGTCCTTCTGGGGTAGGAAAAACATTTCTTGCAGAAGAAGCTGCAAAACAGTTAGAGTTGCCATGTAAAAGATTTGATATGAGCGGATATGCGTATAGAGAATCTATTTGTGATCTTACGGGATTCTCAAGTACTTATAAAGATGCTAAGAGAGGATTACTTACAGAATTTGTAAGTAAAAACCCGAAATGTGTTTTGATTTTTGATGAGATTGAAAAAGCACATAAAGATGTTATCATGCTGTTTTTACAGATTCTTGATGGAGGTGCACTGCAGGAATTATATGATGGTTCTGTAGTCTCCTTTGCAGATGCTACTATTATTTTTACAACAAACGCAGGAAGAGATTTATATGAATTTCCTGATTTTACAGATGCATCTAATGTATCAAAACAACAGGTGATTGATGCACTTGTACAAGATATAAATCCAGAAACAAAACAGCCATATTTTCCAGCAGCGATTTGTTCAAGATTATCTACCGGTAATGTTGTGATGTTTAATAATCTTACAATAAAAGATTTGGAAAAGATTTGTCGTAATCAATTTAATAAAGTGGCAGAACAGATTGATAAAACATTTGGAATTAGTGTTGAAATGGATAAGGAAACTTTAGCAGCTCTTATTTATAAATCTGGCGGAAATATTGATGCAAGAAATATGACGCAGGATATTCATAAATTTGTGCAGGGAGAGTTTAAAAAATTCTTAGATTTATTTTCGACAGAAAGTATAAGAGAAACGGTATCTTCCGTTGGAAGAATTATGTTTTCGGCAGAACTTGAAGAAGTTGAAGATAATATTAAAAAACTATTTGTTTTAGAGGATAAACAAAATCTTTTAATGGTGGGGGCAAATATGATGAACGACCTTACTATTCAGGAGATGAAAAAATGTAATGTAATTAAAGCAGATACGGATGAAGCGATTGAAAAAGCATTTATGAATCAGCCAATTGATCTGGTATTACTTCAGCTGGATTCAGAATTGCCGGTTGAATTTGACGAAGATAGCTCTGATACAGTGATTGGATTCAACTATATTCCAGTAGGAGCATCGGCTCTTGCTACAAGAAGAAGCCAGATTATAGATATTCACAGAAACAATCCAGAAGTTCCAATTTATATTTTAAAGACCGGCCTGATGCAGATTGACAGAGAGCTAGAGCTTACCTTACGTCAGGAAGGAGTTCGAGGATTTATTTCCATGCCTACGCACAAGGGAATGATTAAAAAGTTTGTTGAGGAGATTGATGAAATCGGTAGAGATAATTATCTTCAGAAACAGGCAAGAATTTTACAAAGAGCAAATAAACTTCTCACATTTGAGACAGCACCGAAACTGGATAAAGAGAATAACACAGTAGTTATTCGTGTCAGAAATTTTGAATTACATCAAGAAGTTTCTGTTACCGATAAGGATGAGGTTAATGTAGCAACGGAAAATATTAAGACAAGATTTAAAGATGTTATCGGTGCAGAGGAAGCGAAAAAAGAATTACAGTATTTTGTAGATTATTTACTGAATCCAAATGAATTTATCTCGCGTCGTATTGATGCTCCAAAAGGAGTATTACTCTATGGTAATCCGGGGACAGGAAAAACAATGCTTGCCAGAGCAATGGCTGGAGAAGCTAAGGTCGCATTTATCGCAACAGAAGGAAGTAGTTTTGTCAATAAATATCAGGGTTCAGGAGCAGAAGCGGTTAGAAAGTTGTTTAACAGAGCAAGAAAATATGCACCGGCTATTATCTTTATTGATGAAATCGATACGATTGGAAGACAGAGGACTGGCGAGAGCAATACAGCGGGAGCAGAAGCCGCGCTCAATGCATTACTGGCAGAGATGGATGGAATCCGTACAGATCCTAAAAAACCAGTATTTGTTTTGGCAGCAACAAATTATATGACAGATGTATCGTCAGGTGGAATTGGAACTATAGATCCAGCACTTGCAAGACGATTCGATAAAAAAATCAGAGTAGGCTTACCAAATAAAGAAAACAGAAAACAGTTTTTGGAGATGAAACTAAAAGAGATAGAGCCGCATAATGTATCTTATCCACAGATTTCACAGATAGTAGATCGTTCGGTAGGCATGAGTCTTGCAGAACTTAATAAGGTTGTGGAATCTGCAAAACGAGATGCAATGAAGGCAGAAACAAATTTGGAAGACAGTATTTTTAATGAAGCTTTTGAAACTTATGTGAATGGAGCACAGGAAGGAACCTGGAAGAAAGAATATCTTGAGAAAGTAGCGGTACATGAAGCTGGACATGCTGTGGTGAGCTATAAAGTTGGACATGCTCCTTCTTATATTACAATTGTTGCGAGAGGAAATCATGGTGGATATATGCAGTATGAAAAAGAAGATATGCCGATGTCCACAAGAACGCAGCTTCTTGACCAGATTAAGATTTGTCTGGGAGGAAGAGCAGCTGAGTTACTCTATTATAAGGAAGATGGTTTAACAACAGGTGTTTCTGATGATTTAAAACAGGCCACTGAAATCGCAAAGGCAATGGTATGTAAATATGGTATGGATGAAGAAATGGGATTGATTGCACTGTCAAAAGAAGATTTAAAGAATCCTGTGATTGCAGAAAAAATATATACAAAAGTAAAGAATATTTTGGCAGAACAGTTGGAAGAAACCAAGAAAATCTTAGAAAGTTCTAAGACTGTTATCGATGCGATGAAACAGAGCCTGCTCGATAAAAATCAGTTAGATGCAATGGAAATCGAAGATATTGTTTTGGAAAATGACTCTTTAGATGGAGATGAGATACAAAACGAAAAGGAAGGTAATGGGGGCTACTGCTCTACAAGTTTATAAGGAGAAAAGTGTATGTCCAAAGAAAAAAATAAAATAGTTGTGGAGGATTTGCTGCTCGAAAATGATTTCAGCTTTAAAGAAAAGGAAGATGAATATACGTTAAATATACATTTAGAAGGGGTGAAATATCCCTCTTCTAAAATGAAAATTCTTTTTTCAGACGAAAAAATAGAATTTATTACTTTTCCGAATATTCCGATTATTCCATTAGAAAAGGTGAATGATGTATTATATTACTTCCAGTTGGTAAATTTAGATTTATTTCTTGGTCAGTTTCAGTTAAAGAATAAGACAGAGGGAGAAATAGTACCGGCATACAGTATTGTGTGTGATACCTTTGATGGGACACCTTCAAGAAACAGGATTCAGCATATATTTGAGCAGTTATGTGATAACTATAAAAAGTTTATTAATGGAGTGCTGCTTATCCAATACGATATCATGACACCAACACAAGCGGCAGAAGCGCTAAAGAAAGGATAAAGGATGGGAAAGGAATATAGGGCGAATATTTCAGCAGCTTCCACAATTGGCTCCCGTACTGAAAATCAGGACAACTTAATGATAGATACTTTACTTTCCGATAAAGGGAAAAAGCCAGGAGACTTTATGTTTGACAGGGCAATAGAAATTAAGGAAGATAAAAGTTACTATTTTGTTGTATGCGATGGTATGGGTGGAGAATCCGGTGGAAAGAAAAACTCTGAGATTGCAGTCAATGCGATTTTTAGTCAATTAGAGAAATTAAAAAATAAAAATAATCCGATAGAAGTATTTAAAGCGATTCTTGAGGCAAACCGACAAGTCATTTCTTATCTTGAACGTAATAAGATGAAAGGAGGGACAACGATGTCCCTTCTTAAAATCAATAATAATAGAACAATGGAAATCTTTAATATAGGGGACAGTCCGATTATTCTTGTAAGAGATGGAGAAATGTTCTTAATTAGTGAAGAACAAAATGTAGCAGGAATCAAGCTAAAAAATAAACGGATTACTAAGGAAGAATACGAAAAAAGCAACGAAAAAAATAGATTATTAGGATTTTTAGGTGATAAGACCTGGAAATCCATGACAAATCTTTATTATAACGGACCGTTTGAATATAAATCTGGAGATATCGTGATGCTTGCATCCGATGGACTTTTGGGAGCATTAGATTCCAAAACAATTCTTAAATCTTTAGATTTTGACTTTGATGCAAGTGAATTGATTCGATTAACAAAAGAAGTAAAAGATAAAAAAGACAATGATAACATTACGGTATTAATGCTTCAATTATTAGAAAATTAATATTTTAAGTTTCATCAAAGCGTAAAATGTGATTGGGGTGAGTGTGAAATGAGTGATTATACAGGCAAAGGATTTTCCTGGAATGGATGGGAGTGGGCAGACAAAAGTTTATTAGGAAATGGAGAATATGGTGCTGTTTACAGAGCACAAAAGCAGCTTGGAGAAAAAATAATATATTCTGCAGTGAAAATCGTTTCTATTCCAAAAGATATCGGAGATGTAAGAGAAAGTATTCGTAAAGGAAGAACGGAAAAAGAAATCCAGCAGGGCATTAACAGAAAAAAAGATAAGTATGTACAGGAGATAGAAATGATGTATGAGCTTCATGGAAGCTCTAACGTAGTAAATATTGAAGAATTTACAGTGAAATCTAAGAATCATATATTGGAATCGGAATCAGAAAAAGAGACTTTCAATATCACTGTATATACACTTTACATCCGTATGGAATGTCTGGAAAGTTTTGAAAACTATATGGTTAAAAACACATTAAAGAAAAAACAAATCTTAAAATTCGGAATAGATATCTGTACGGCATTAGAATACTGTCAGGAAAAAAATATCATCCACAGAGATATTAAACCTTCCAATATTATGATGCATAACACTGGAAAAATCACAAATTACAAACTGATAGACTTTGGATTAGCAAGACATTTAGAAAACGGTTTAGTAAAATCATTTGTGGGAACTGCCTCCTATATGGCACCAGAAATAGATGGAATCTTAAAAAAGGGATACGATATCACGGTAGATTACTATGCATTAGGACTTATATTATATCAGCTTTTAAACAAAAACAGATTACCATTTGTAGAAAGAGAAAACCCAGATATGCAGTGGGCAATCAGTCAGAGGGATGCAGGAGAAGAATTCCCGGAGCCAGAGAATAACTGGGAAGAACTCTTTGAGATTATTAAAAAATGCTGTGACTTTAATCCTAAAAAGCGGTATCAGACAGCAACAGAAATCAAAGAAGACTTACAGCGATTAGAGACGAGTCTTATTACATTACATAATCCAGTGATTGAGACGGATGAAAAAAATGAAATTGTTACATGGGACTGTATTTATTATGGGGCAGCTTTGCAAGAAGCACAGGAGCTTGATTTTGAATTAAAGATGAAATTAGAATTTGCCAACTGGGATGAAGAAGATGAAGCGATTATAGATGGAGAACTATATAGAAAGATTCCTGTTGACGAAACAAGTTCCTATATATTTAAATACAGACCGATTCTGTGGAGAGTATTAGAAGTAGGAGAGGATGATATTTTAGTATTGTCAGAGAAAATACTCGCTTATGGTTCTTATTCTTATATCTGTAGAGATGATTTTACTAAAACACAGTTCATTTTAGATGAAGAGCAGTTGCAGAACAATAAATATGGATTCAGACCACAGTTAGAACTTGCAGATCAGGCAAGAGAAGGCCAATATACAGATTATGTAAAGTTAACAGGTGGAGAAAACTATAATAGCTGGTGGGTGAAATCTGAAAATCCAGATAAAGCGCAGAGAATTATTCCGAGCGGAATGAGTTTTGAGTATCCTAAAGAAGAGGAGGCAGGTATCCGTCCGGCTATGCGTATTAAATTGGAAGAACTGGATAGCTCTGATTATGCAGGTAAGAAAACAATCAGAAGAAGAATAAGACGTTAACATAGAATAATATAAAAGGGGAGTGGCTATGAGCAGAACAATAAAAGCGATTGCTTATTGTAACAAGGGATATGTCAGAGAAAAAAATGAGGACAATTTAATCTTTTTAGATAAAACTCTTCCAGTGAGTCATGATGGAGAAAAAGAATCGTTATATGAAAAAAAATTAGATTTAGAAGAGACAGAGGCAATCTTTGGGGTATTTGATGGCATGGGCGGTTACACGAACGGAGAAGAAGCCTCATCGCTTACTGCTGAAATCGCAAAAGAGACCTATGAGAGAATTTTAGCAGGAGAATCTTTTGAACCGACGATGTTAAAAGAAATCTGTTTTCAGGCAAACAAAAAAATCTGTGCAATCATGGAAGAAAGACACATTAAAATGGGCAGCACAGCATCGATGTTATATTTCCAGCAGGAAAAATTATACCTTTGTAATATAGGAGACAGCCCTATTTACCAATTCCATGAAAAAGAATTTACTCCTGTTTATAAAGAACATACACAGAGAGCGTACTTTAGAAATATAGAGAATTCCCCAGAGTATGAAATGGAGAAGTTCCCATTAACACAGTGTCTGGGTGTTCCAGAAAGTGAATTTAGAATATCTCCCTATTTAAAAGAAATAGAATACCAAAAAGGAGATATCTATTTAATCTGTTCTGATGGTCTGAGTGATATGTTAAGAAAAAGTGAAATCGCCCAATTACTGGACGTAGATGACACTCTTGAGAATATTGGACAGAGCCTGCTTGATAAGGCACTTGAATATGGAGGAAAAGATAATATCACAATCATTTTACTGCAGGTTATGGAGTGATTTTAAATTGGGTGGCTTTGCTCTTTTGAAAAGAAAGAGGAAAGTCAGCCTCTTTTTCGTTAAAATCTAAGACGGAAGAGTATTAATATGGTTGGAGAAGAAAAATGGAAAGAATCAAAAAATACGAACCTTTATGGGGCAAATGGGTAGTAAAGAGAATAATAGGAGAAGGCAGCTTCGGAGCCGTCTATGAAGTAGAAAGTGAAAAGTTCGGAAATAAAAGCTCCTGTGCTGTAAAACTCATTTCCTTTAAAAATGCAGAGATGCTTCAAGGAATAAGCGATGGAAAAACTCTGTCCAGTGAAGAATTAGAACAGTTAAAAATAGAAGAAGCCAGAAAAAATGTGCGAGAAGCAGTATTGATGGAGAAGCTTCAGGGACGAGACCACATAGTAACAATCCATGATTATGATATTTTTCCTGGTGAGATCACAACAGATGTCATTATAAGAATGGAGCTTCTCACGAATCTAAACGACTATATGAAACAACATACAACAGATTCTGAAAGTGACTTAAGATAAAGTATTCCTTTTGAGCATAGAAGAAGTAGAAAAACTTTTTATAAATGATAAGGGAAAAAAGGCAAAACCAACAAAATATGCAGGAACTCGGATGAGCGAGAAGGGATATTCATGGTGGTGGCTCCGCTCGCCGGGCAGTCATAGTGTTTATGCGGCTGAAGTGAATGTTAATGGCTGGGTTGATAGGGAGGGTGATTTTGTCCACAATGATTGTTTTGGTGTGCGGCCTACTTTATGGATGAATCTCTAATCTTCAATCTATAATTTGAATATTTGCTAATTAGTATCAGTAAAAATCATTTGTTTTACAACACGCTTATAGGAGAAAAACAATGGAAAGGATCAAAAAGTACGAACCGCTATGGGGCAAATGGAATGTGAAGAAAATAATAGGAGCAGGCAGTTTTTCAGTTGTCTATGAAGTAGAATACGAAATATATGGAAATAAAAGAAGGGGTGCTGTAAAGCTCATTTCTTTTAAAAATACAGAAATGCTTCAAGGGATAAGAGAGGAGAAAAAGCTATCTGAGAAAGAATTAGAACAACTAAAAATAGAAGAGGCAAGGAAAAATGTAAGAGAAGCTGTCTTAATGGAAAAATTAGAAGGACGAGACCATATAGTAACAATCCATGATTATGATATTTTCCCTAAAGAATATACTACAGATGTCATTATAAGAATGGAACTATTGACAAATTTAAATGATTACATAAAAGAGCATAGGACAGATTCAAAAAGTGACTTAAAGAAGATAGTAATAAAGTTGGGAATAGATATAGGACAAGCACTTGAGGAATGTGAAGCAGAAAGAATTGTTCATAGAGATATCAAACCAGATAATATTTTTATAAATAAAAATGGGACATTTAAGTTAGGAGACTTTGGATTGTCTCGTAAAATGAGTAAATCAGCCTCCTTTTCACTAAGAAAGTCGGCGGGAACGCCATTATATATGGCACCAGAAGCATTGGGATGGGGAAGTAAAGTAGATACGTTATCTGATATTTATAGTTTTGGAATAGTTATGTATCAATTGCTGAACGATGGAAATATTCCTTTTGTGACAGATATGAGAAATTATGATGAAGTAGATGAGGCAATTGGAAGGAGAGCTGATGGAGAAGAAATAGTACCACCAAAATACGAAGACGGGGAACTATGGAAGATAATACAAAAAGCTTGTCAGTTTGAGAAAAAGGATAGATATCAGCATGCATCAGAATTGAGAGAAGATTTGGAAAAATTAAGATATAAAGAAATCAATAGTGTGAATGAGGAAAAAGATTCTCATAAGGAAGAGGTGGAGAAAAAGGATTATAAAGAAGGGATAGAACAATATAAGAAAGCAGCAGAAGAGGGAGATGCAGTTGCGCAATATAAATTAGGGGATTGTTATTATAAAGGAGAAGGAGTAGAGAAAGATTATAAGGAAGCAGTAAGATGGTTTAAAAAGGCGGCAGAGCAAGGTAATGTAGCAGCTCAGATACATCTGGGGCTTTGTTATAATAGTGGACAGGGAGTAGAGAAAAATTATAAAGAAGTGGAAAAGTGGTGTAAAAAGGCAGCAGATCAAGGTAGTTTAGATATGCCGATATATTTGGCAATTTGCTATGAGTATGGGTATGGAGTAGAGAAAGATTATAAAGAGGCAGAACGCTGGTACAAAGAAGCGGAAAAATTATATAGGAAAGCGCTTGAGCAAGGGGATGTAACGGCGCTAAGGCATTTAGGAAAACTGTATGAGGAGGGTAAGGGAGTAAATCAAGATTATGAGAAAGCGATAAGATACTATAAGAAAGCCATAGAGAAAGGTGATATAACTGCTCAGATTTCTTTAGGAAGGTGTTATTACTATGGGAAAGGAGTAGAGAAAGATTATGAAGAAGCGGTAAGGTGGTATAGGAAGGCGGCAGAACAGGGAGATGCAAATGCTCAGCATAATTTAGGATATTGCTATTATAAAGGAGAAGGAGTAGAGAAAGATTATGAAGAAGCGGTAAGGTGGTCTAAGAAGGCAGCAGAACAGGGAGATGCAAATGCCCAGTTTAATTTAGGATGGTGCTATTATAAAGGAGAAGGAGTAGAGAAAGATTATGAAGAAGCGGTAAGGTGGTATAAAAAGGCTGCAGAACAAGGAAATGCAAATGCCCAGACAAATTTAGGAAACAGATATTATAAAGGAGAAGGAGTAGAGAAAAATTATAAAGAAGCAATAAGATGGTGGAAATCGGCAGCGAAACAAGGAAATGTAGATGCTCAGAAAAAATTAAATTGTTATTTTGAAGATAATTTATAGGACAAAAAAGAAAAAGGTTCCATTGACTGGATTAAGAATAAATTGAAATAAAGAAAAGGTAGAACGTAGAATTTTATTTTACATAACACAGCTACAGGAGAAAAGTAATGGAAAGAATCAAAAAATACGAACCCCTATGGGGCAAATGGACAGTAAAAAGAATAATAGGAGAAGGCAGTTTCGGAGCTGTCTATGAAGTGGAAAGTGAAAAATTTGGAAATAGAAGCTCCTGTGCTGTAAAACTTATTTCTTTTAAAAATGCAGAGATGCTTCAAGGAGTAAGTGAGGGGCAAACTCTGTCTAGTGAAGAATTAGAACAGTTAAAAATAGAAGAAGCCAGAAAAAATGTGCGAGAAGCAGTATTAATGGAGAAGCTTCAGGGACGAGATCACATAGTAACAATATATGACTACGATATTTTTCCGGGTGAGACTACAACAGATGTCATTATAAGAATGGAGCTTCTAACGAATCTAAACGACTATATGAAACAACATACAACAAATTCTGAGAGTGATTTAAAGAAAACAGTAATAAAGTTGGGAATAGACATAGGAAAAGCATTAGAAGATTGCGAAGAAGAAAAGATTGTTCACCGAGATATTAAGCCGGATAATATTTTTGTAAATAAAAATAAGACTTTTAAATTAGGAGATTTCGGATTATCCCGAAAGATGAATAAGTCAGCCTCTTTTTCATTGAGAAAGTCCGCAGGAACACCATTATATATGGCACCAGAAACATTCGGCTGGGGAAGTAAAACGGATTATCAATCAGATATGTATAGTCTGGGTATCGTAATGTACCAGCTGTTAAATGACGGGAACATTCCTTTTGTTTCAGATATGAGAGACTTTACAGAAGTAGATAATGCAATCGGAAGAAGATTGGATAGAGAGAAAATATTGCCGCCGAAATATGAACATGGAGAACTCTGGAAAGTATTGCAAAAAGCCTGTGAATTTGAAAAGAAAGATAGATACCAGGAGGCAAAAGAATTTAGAGAAGCCTTGGAAAAATTAAGGGGTGACCAGAAACGGGAACACGGAGAAAAGAGAAGAGATTTAGTTAAAGAAGAAAAACAGAAATTATATGAAGAAGTAAAGAAAAAAGAAAATGGATTAAAGAGAGAAAAAACAACATCAGAAAATGATGATTTAAAAGTAGCAAAAAATATAGAGAAACAGTATAACGAAGAAGAAAGCGTCTGGTTTGGAAGCTATCCACAGACGAAAAATGGAGACAAGAAGCCGATAGAGTGGCTGATACTAAAAAAAGAAAAAAATAAAGTGTTACTTCTCAGTAAACATATATTAGATGCCAAGAGGTATCATAAAAAGTTTGAAAATGTTACATGGCAGACAAGTGATATTCGTAGTTGGTTAAATGATGAATTTTATAAGAATGCATTTAATGGTCTAGAGCAAAAAAAGATACAAGATGTACTGGTAAAAACAGAAAATAATCCCTCATATGGAACGTATGGAGGAAGTACTACTAAAGATAGAGTATTTCTTTTGAGTATTGACGAGGCAGAAGAACTTATTTCAAATGATGAGATAAGAAAGGCAGAAGCAACCGAATATGCCAAGAAATCAGGAGTATATATTAATGATAAAACAGGAGGTACATTGTGGTGGCTGCGTTCTCCAGGATATGATGGAGAACATGCAGCAGGAGTGGATTTTCGTGGATGGGTCTATACAGATGGCTATGGTATTGATAGTAGTTATGATGGTATCCGTCCAGCTATATGGCTAAGTCTTGAAGAATAAGTTTTAATTAATGGCTAACAAAGCTTAAAATTTATTTTATATCAGTAAAATTTTTTGTTTTGCATAACACAGCCACAGGAGAAAAGTAATGGAAAGAATCAAAAAATACGAACCCCTCTGGGGCAAATGGACAGTAAAAAGAATAATAGGAGAAGGCAGTTTCGGAGCCGTCTATGAAGTAGAAAGTGAAAAGTTTGGAAATAGAAGCTCCTGTGCTGTAAAGCTCATTTCCTTTAAAAATGCAGAGATGCTTCAGGGAGTAAAAGATGGGGAAACTCTGTCCAGTGAGGAATTAGAACAATTAAAAATAGAAGAAGCCAGAAAAAACGTGCGTGAAGCAGTATTAATGGAGAAGCTTCAGGGACGAGATCATATAGTAACGATTTATGATTATGATATTTTTCCTGGCGAGACTACAACAGATGTTGTTATAAGAATGGAACTTCTCACGAATCTAAACGACTATATGAAACAGCATACAACAGATTCTGAAAGTGACTTAAAAAGTACTGTAATAAAGTTGGGAATAGACATAGGAAAAGCATTAGAAGATTGTGAAGAAGAAAAGATTGTCCATCGAGACATTAAGCCAGATAACATTTTTGTAAATAAAAATAGAACATTTAAATTAGGGGACTTTGGACTGTCTCGAAAAATGAATAAATCAGCATCTTTTTCATTAAGAAAATCAGCGGGAACACCATTATATATGGCTCCAGAAGCATTTGGCTGGGGCAGTAAAACGGATTATTTATCAGATATTTATAGTTTAGGAATCGTAATGTATCAGTTGTTGAATGACGGAAATATTCCTTTTGTTTCAGACATGAGAGATTTTACAGAAGTAGATAATGCGATCGAAAGAAGATTGGATAGAGAGAAAATATTGCCGCCGAAATATGAACATGGAGAACTCTGGAAAGTATTGCAAAAAGCCTGTGAATTTGAAAAGAAAGATAGATATAAGGAGGCAAGAGAGTTTAGAAAAGCTTTGGAAAATTTAAAAAATGAAATAAGGGCTGACCGAAAGCAGGAACATGGAGTAGAGAAAAACGAATCGGTTAAAGAAGAAAAGCAGAGATTAAATAAAGAGATAAAGAAAAAACAGGACGAATTAAAATTAGAAAAAGAGAAAATTTATAATAATGATTTAAAAGTAGAGCCTAATATAGAGAAACAGTATAACGTAGGAGAAAGTGTATGGTTTGGAACTTATCCACAGGAAGCAGATGGAACTAAAAAGCCAATAGAATGGATAGTACTGTCCATCAAAGATGATAGGACATTGCTTCTTAGCAAGTATGTATTAGAAGGAAAAAAATATAATGAAGAGGATACATCTGTTACATGGGAAACCAGCGATATTCGCAGATGGCTAAACAAAGAGTTTTATGATACTGCATTTAATAATATAGAACAACAGAGAGTACGAAAGACTTTGGTAGAGACAGAAGACAATCCAGATTACGAGACAGATGGTGGAAATAATACAGAAGATAAAGTATTTCTGTTAAGTCTGGAAGAAGTACAGAAATTTTTCGTTACAGATGAATTTGAGGATTTGTTCCCGCTAACAGAGAGTGATGTTGAGTTAGATAATCCAGATGCGGCAGCAAAACCTACAGAATATGCAAAACAATTAATAGTTTCTGCTCAAAATGGAACAGAATATGTAAAGGACTTCGTAGATGCGGATGAAAAAACAGGAAATTCTTCATGGTGGCTGCGTTCGCCGGGAAATTCCGAAAATCAAGCTATAACTGTATATGATGATATATATGATGGGGGAATATGGACAAGTGGAGAAGGTTGGGATGTTGTCGGCTCAGATGGGGTTCGTCCAGCTATATGGATAAGTCTTGAAGAATAAGGTTTAATTAATGGCTAACAAAGCTTAAAATTTATTTATATTAATAAAACTTTTTATTTTACATAACACAGTTACAGGAGAAAGTCATGGAAAGAATCAAAAAGTACGAACCCCTATGGGGCAAGTGGACAGCAAAAAGAATAATAGGAGAAGGCAGTTTCGGAGCCGTCTATGAAGTAGAAAGTGAAAAGTTCGGAAATAAAAGCTCCTGTGCTGTAAAACTCATTTCCTTCAAAAACGCAGAGATGCTTCAAGGAATAAGTGATGGAAAAACTCTGTCCAGTGAAGAATTAGAACAGTTAAAAATAGAAGAAGCCAGAAAAAATGTGCGTGAAGCAGTATTAATGGAAAAATTACAGGGACGAGATCATATAGTAACCATTTATGATTATGATATTTTCCCAGTGGAAAGAACAACCGATGTTATTATCAGAATGGAACTTCTCACCAATTTGAGCGATTATGTAAAAGCACATAAGACAGATTTAGAAAAAAATTTAAAAAATCTGGTGATAAAATTGGGAGTAGATATTGGTAAGGCATTGGAGGAGTGTGAGGAAGAGAAGATTGTTCACCGGGATATTAAGCCGGACAATATTTTTGTAAATAAAAATGGAACTTTCAAACTGGGAGATTTCGGACTTTCCAGAAAGATGAGTAAGTCAGCCTCTTTTTCTTTGAGAAAATCTGCGGGAACGCCGTTATATATGGCACCGGAAGCACTTGGATGGGCGAGTAAAACAGATTATCAATCGGATATTTACAGTCTTGGAATGGTGATGTACCAGTTACTGAATGGTGGAAATATTCCGTTTGTTTCAGATATGCAAGAATTTTCTCAAATAGATAAAGCAATAGAAAAGAGGGTGGAGGGCGAGGCATTGCCTTCTCCAATATATGAAGATGGGATTCTTTGGAAGATTGTCCAGAAAGCCTGTTGGTTTAAAAAAGAAGAACGTTATCAAAGAGCATCAGAGATGCGAAAAGAATTAGAGATTTTACAAAATAAAGAAAACTTTCAAAAAGAAAATCAATTAAAAAAGGAACTGAAGAAGGAAAGGGAACAGTTATCTGAAAAAGATGCAGAGAAAATAATAATGCCTTCGGAAGATGTTTTGAAAGAGAAAAAAGAGCAGGTAGCTGAAAAAGATGTGTCAGGAAGTGCAGCTAAGTCTTTGAATGTATCTTTTACAGATGTGAGCGTAACAGAAAAAAATGCGTCGGAAAGTATAGATGTAAAAAAAGAAAATGAAAAAAAGAGCAGTCCTGTTCTTATTATAGTTGGTATTTTATTACTGGTATTTTCTTTAAGTTATTTGGGACCATATTTAACTATAATTTTAGCAGTAATGATACTTTTCATAGTAGGAGTCGTTAAAGGAATAAAAACAGTATTTAAGAGTTTTAAAAAATCAAGAGATAAATAATGCAGTAATAATCTGACCTAAATATATCATAACAAATACTCTTTATTTTATATGTATAAGATAACAGGAGAGAAAGCATGGAAAAAATCAAAAAGTATGAACCCCTATGGGGCAAATGGAAAGTAAAGAGAAGAATCGGAGCCGGAAATTTTGGTGCAGTCTATGAAATACAAAGTGAGGTTTTAGGGGAGTTGAGTAGCTGTGCCGTGAAGATTATCTCTTTTGAAAATGCAGAGATGCTTCGAGGTGTAAGTAAGAACGAGACCTTATCAGAAGAAAAGTTAGAACAATTAAAGGTTGAGGAAGCAAGGAAGAATGTAAGAGAGGCAGTTTTGATGAATCGTTTACAGGGAAGAAATAATATTGTGACGATTTATGATTATGACATTTTTTCTGGGGAGAGTACAACGGATGTTGTTATAAGGATGGAGTTGCTTACAAATCTGAATGATTATATAGAATTACAAAATTTTGAGTCTGATGAGGATTTAAAGAAGATAATAATAAAGCTAGGGATAGATATCTGTAAAGCGCTAGAAGATTGTGAGGCGGAAGATATTGTTCACCGTGATATTAAGCCCGATAATATTTTTATAAATAAAAATGAAACGTTTAAACTTGGGGATTTCGGGCTTTCAAGAAAGATGACTAAATCGGCATCTTTTTCGTTGAGAAAGTCAGCAGGAACACCATTATATATGGCTCCAGAGGCACTTGGATGGGGAAGTAAGATAGATCATCAATCGGACATTTACAGTCTTGGAATCGTAATGTATCAGATGCTTAACGATGGAAACATTCCGTTTGTTGAAGATATGCAGGATTTTTTAGAAACGGATGAGGCGATTGGAAGAAGAGCAGACGGAGAGATTCCGTTACCACCGAAGTATGATAAAGAAGAACTCTGGAAGATTATTAAGAAAGCGATTCAGTTTAAGAAAGAAGAACGTTATCAAAGTGCCGCAGAGATGAGAAAAGAACTGGAAGTGTTAGTGAATCCAGAAAAGAATAGCATAAAAGCAATCCAGTTTAAAAAAGAAGATTGTTATCAAAGTGCAGTGGAGAAGAAAAAAGAACAGGACGTGTTAAAGGATCCAGAAAAAAGCAGCATACAGTCAGAGAAAAAATATTCCAGACTAGAAGAGAAAAAAATTGAGTTGGTGAAAGTAGAGAATGTTGAGAAGAAAGAAGAGAAGCATCGATATGAGATAGGGGACACGATTACATTTGGTTCCTATCCTCAAAAGAGAGGTTCTGGAAATTTAGAACCTTTAGAATGGATTATTTTAAAGAAAGAAGATGGAAAAGCTTTTCTTGTAAGTAAAAAAGTAATAGATTGTAAGACTTTTCATAAAAACAGGATAGAAATGACCTGGGAAACAAGTGATATGAGGCGGTGGCTGAATGAATCTTTTTATAGAAAGGCGTTTAGTGGGGAAGAACGTCAGCAAATTCAGAAAGCGTTGCTGAGGCAGTTGGAGAATCCTAAATATAGAGGAAAGCCAGGAAATGATACAGAGGATTATGTATTTCTTTTAGATATTGAGGATATAGAAAATCTGTTTTGGGGACAGGAAGAACAAATATGTCAGCCTACAGAATATGCAATAGGACAGGGGGTTTTTGGAAGTGTAGATAGTGGAACGGCATGGTGGACTCGCTCTTTGGGAAAGAATCCTTATTCTATCGTGTTTGTTAAAAATGATGGATGTATTGAATATGGGGGGACATTCGCTATATGTGATTTTATTGGAGTTCGTCCTGCAATCTGGATAAGTGTAGATGAGTAAAAAAATAAGCAATTAAAAAATACAAGAGTATAATAATTTTTGTAGATAGAAATGTGCAAAAATGATATTATAAATAAGTAAAAGAGTGTTTATTTTGTTACTTTTCACTATAAAAATTTAACATCAAGGAGGAAGCATATGAGTACAAAAGTGATTGAATTGACCTGCCCTGGCTGCGGGGCGAGTCTTTCTGTCAATCAAAAGGTATGCAAGTTTTGTAGAAGGGCGATAACCGTGTCTACATTTCGCAGCGTATATGATATGACAGGTGAGGAGTTTAATGAGTACCGAAGTGCCTGTGAAGATTCGTTAAAGGAATCTCCGGCAGATAGTGATCTGCACTTTTCACAGGCGATGTGTTATCTGAAGTTAGGCTTGTATGAAGATGCAGGAAAAGAGCTTGATAAAGCGATTGCCGATAATTTAGATAATTCGGAGGCATATTTTTATAAAGCAATTACGATGCTTGATAAAAAAATTCCGAAGGTGTTTCCACGAACTCATATTGATAAAGTGGAAGAATATCTAAAGGCTGCCATTAAAATTGAACCGAGAGGGATTTATTATTATTTTGCGGCTTATATTCGATATGATTATCATGAAAGAAAATTTTTAAATGTGGAGCCAAATTATAAGCAGCTACTTCAGATGGCACAGGAACGAGGGTACTCTGAATATGACCTTGAACAGTTATATGGGATGTTGGAGGTAAAAAGACCAAGAGTGCTGTAAGAGGATTTTCAATAGAAATATAAAGATTTTTACATAAATAAAGGAGAAAAAATATGGGAGTAGGAATGGATAGTTTATTCGCTATGGGAGCACTGGGAAAAGAAAAAGCAAATGAAAAAATGATTCTGGAACGTTTTAAAAAAGGAAAAACAAGAGAGCAGCGGGATATTATTGATTTCTTGTATATAGATTCCAACGGTTGCGGCTGTGGAAATGTAGTTACATCAAAGATGACAATGCAGGAGTATGAGCAGATTGTAGCAAGTAAATTGTACAATTTAGATTTAAAGCAGAGAGCGATTGAAAAAATTGGTCTGGACGAAAGTGAAATAGAAGAGATAGAGCCAATTCCTTTGAGTGGATACATTTTTGATGACAAGGATAATGTTATATTAGTAAAGGCAGTAGGTGGCCGTGCAGTTTCCAGTCGTTTTAGTGTTACATGGATATTCTTTAGTAA
The DNA here is from genome assembly GCF_934307085.1 of uncultured Anaerobutyricum sp. Lineage (GTDB taxonomy): Bacteria > Bacillota > Clostridia > Lachnospirales > Lachnospiraceae > Anaerobutyricum. The sequence goes on along the minus strand of NZ_CAKRCF010000003.1, from coordinate 67,813 downwards.
AACACAGATGTATACCTATACCTATACATTTGAGACGATTAGTGACAACGTATGGGAGACTACAAGAGATTATTTTTATCAAGATATTACGTGCATGACGATGGTACAAAAAGTAGTAGAGAAAATTGATGTTATAAATACAGGTTGTTTAAGTACAGAAAGTGTTGTTAAAAACAACTTTTTAGTAGATACACTAGAAATTGTAGTACCAGGAGCAGCTTATAGTTTTTCAATGCGTAATAATGAAGATCTTGAGCGTAGTTTAAGAGCTGCCAAGGCAATGCTTAGAGAAAGAAAGTATGTTCATTAAGTTTTGCTGAGAAAGATGGAATGAGAGGATAAAAGGATGAAAGACTTGTACGATGTCAGAGGGGTTAAGGTTGTAAAGACGACAGCAAAACCACGTCCATTTAATCCGTTAAACCGTCCGGAAATACATATAAAAAAGGTTATTCTGGCAATTCTAGGCTTTCTCTTTTTGACAGTCGGAACTTATCGGGGCATATCTGAGATAGGAAAAAGAGTAGAGTTCATACATGGGCATGCAGTGATTCATAATATATTTGAATCAGGATGGAATATTTCAGTGATTTGTACAGTGATTGTAGCGCTTCTTTATTTACATTTCATATCTAAAAGGGCAATTATATGGATGATTCATGTTTATCAGCATTTTGCTCCCGATAGGGTTCGCCTGGCATGTGTTTTTGAGCCAAGTTGTTCAGAATACATGATATTAGCAGTAAAAAAGTATGGAAGTATCAGAGGTGTATTAAAAGGGATTCATCGTTTGAAGAGATGTCATTATCCAAACTATGGAAAGGATTATCCATAGCATTTGCAGAGTTTTGGTGGAATCTTCTAAAGAAATAAGAATTGACAGGGACAGGTGGTTGAAATGGCTTTTTTTAAGAAAAATCCAAATGAGGTACAGTATCAAGGTGGTAAAAAGCATTGGGCAGACGTTATAAAGAATACGGGCGCTAATGATTTGTTGGTGTGGAGACAGCCAGAAGAAGATTTTAATACGAATTCTACGTTGATTGTTATGCCGGGAGAAGAAGCGATTTTTGTTCATAGAGGGAAAATAGAACAGTCCTTTAGAAGTGACACATATCAGCTTAAAACAGAAAATTATCCGTTCATCAGCCGGTTGATTAATATGAAAACGAATGGAATAAGTACATTTAATTGTGTAGTCTATTTTTTCAGAACGGCACATAGTATGGAAATTTACTGGGGAACAGATTCTCCGATTCAGGTCCGGGATGCGATGTTGGGAATCAGAACTTCTATTCAGGCGAGGGGAGCCTATAAAGTTCAGATAGAAAACAGCAGCTTATTGCTGAATAAACTTCTGGGAAGTAATCTAAATTTTTTGACGCAGGAAGGATTATATGATTATTTTGCTTCTGAGTTTCAGCAGCATATAAAGTCGAATATTGCAAGATGTGTGAATGAATCAGGACAGGAGGTGCTGGGAATTTGTGCCCAGCAGGATGTACTGGCAGATAAAATTGGAGGTATTTTAAAGAGGATAGTAGCGGAATATGGATTGAAATTAACATCCTTTTCTATTATGGCTATTGATATTCCTAAAAATGACCCAAATAGAGAATTGCTAGAGCAAGCGTTTGCTGAAAAGGGAAGATTAAATATTCTTGGAGATGACTGGGATAAGATAACTTCAAGAGATATGCTGCAGGAGATAATCAAAAAGCAGAAAAATGCAAGTGGTCTTCAGTCTATGGCAGAGAATATAGGGGTTGGTATGTTTGCAGCAGGGGCTGTGCATGATATGGCGAATCAGTTTATGAATCCGGCAGCTTCTAAAAAGAAACAGGAAGATGAGAATAGAAGAGTTCGTGAGAACATATCTGATTCTTTTCCATGTGCCAATTGTGGGAATCTGGTGAATTCCAGTATGAAGTTTTGTAGCCAGTGTGGACAGCCAGTTGTGCAGCAGAAAACTTTCTGTACCCAGTGTGGAAACCAGTTAAATCCGGAAGACCGTTTTTGCCCAAAATGTGGTAATCAGGTAAAATAGGAGGGAGCTATCGTAGTATGCATTTGTCTTTTATATTAGGAATGATGGTTGTTGTGGCTGTTCTTATTGTTGCAATCGTGTTATTTTTGGCTAAAAGTGATACGAAAAATCAGACAGAAAATATGAAAAAAAATGAGGAATATATTCGTATGTCTGTTGAGTTGATAAGAAAAATTCGCAATAAAACACAAAATGAATTGTTGCGTAATAAGGCAGAGCAAATTTGTGATATTTTACAGGCAAGTCCACAGCAATCCAGAGAGGATGTAAAGGTGATAGAGGAAGAAATTTTGAATAAACTTTCATTTCTTGATATCTATATTTCAGAACAAAATGAAGAGGTGATAGGGACAAAAATGGATGAAATACAGGGACTCATTAAGTATAGAAATGATAGCTTAAAATGAGGTTTGCTTAAACAAAGGAGAGAGGAATAATGAAAATATGTCCGATTTGTGGAAAAAAATACAGAACAGAAACTAGTTGTCCAATCTGTCATATGCCATTGGTAGATGAAGGACAAAATAGGTCTGATTCCTATCTAAATACACAGGAACCCGAAACTGTGTCAAAAAGTAATTATACAAAGTATAGTAGTGGCCGAAATAACAATTCACGGAAGGAGATTTCAATTTCACAAACAACACTGATTGGCGGAATTATTACCGTTGTATGTTTGGTGCTTGTTGTAGTTTTTCTGAAATCTTTTAGTGGACGAAATAATAGTAATACGGCAAATGATCCGAATATAATACAATCGGACAATCTGTCGAATGGCAATGATAGTGATGAGGGAGCGGTTGCGGCTTCTGACGCTACAGAAGATACAGAATCACAGGAAGAAGAAGGAATGACTCTTCCATATACAGATAATGCATATATGGATACCGGTTCATGCCTGTCCGAAGCAGATTTTGCTTCTGTTACAAGTGAAGATGGAAGTTTTAAATTCTGTTATCCAAAGTATATATTTAATTCATTTTCTTATGATGAAGAACAGAATGAATATTACTTTAGTTATATGGAGGATGGAGAAGAACTTTGTTCATTAAAGGTATACAAAACCTCTCATTTTAATGAAGATATGATCAGTGCTGCTAAAAGTCTAAGATATAAATTTGAAGACTACTATTCTGAAGCTAATTATTATTGGCCAGCAGAGGATTTAAGTAAGTTAACTTCCGATTCCGATTCAAGTTATGCAGAGCCAAGAAAAGATGGAATATCCCGTTATGTTATGTCTGGCTGGACAACTTCTGACCGTTCCGAAGTATTATATTGTCTGGGAGCTAATGATGGTTATGATGATTATATTATGGAATTTACTTATCCAGATTATAACGTGGATGATGATATGGAGCAATTTGATTACATAACAGAATGTCTTTATAGAGATTGCTCTTTTAGTGGAACAAGTTATGCTGTAAGAAGCTATGATACCTATATGGAAGAGGGCTTCAAAGATGGCCATCACTAATTGAAAAATAAATAAAAGAAAAATGCATTCAGATTATATAGGTTCTGGATGCATTTTTTATTTTACATTGAAAAAACAATTATTCAGAGAGGCAATGTTAAAATGAAAATACAAAATATAGTCCATATGAAAACAGGAGGAATTACTATGAAAAGTAGAGTGATTATTATGATGTGTATTATTTGTTGTATGATTATGGTACTTAGTGGTTGTCATAAAATAGGAGTAGCAGCCTCGAAAAAAAGTTATCCTGATGAAAAAGAGTATGTAGAGAAAGGCATCAAAGATGCCCAGAATATGGCGGCTCATGACGGTTGGGATGGAGATGAAGAAAAAATCTGGAAAAATACATTAGTGGATATCATTGATTATACTATGAGTGAGGACGGGCATGGAATTATGTTGTTTCCAGGTAGTCGGGGATTACAAAGTCATAAAATTAATAACGCTAATGTTCTTACAACGCAGGACTATGGGAAAACTTGGGATGTAAATGACAAACAATTATTGTATGACCATGATATTTCGAATGGCTTGCGTATGAAAGAAAATATTGCGATGTTTTGTACTAAAAATAAAAGTCAGCCTATCCTGTATTTGTCTCAAGATTACGGAAAAACGTTTAAAGAACGTTACCTTACATTTCCGGAAGCAACGAAACAGTTTTTTGATGCTCTCGATGAGATTCCTGGGAAAATGAGAGGGATAAGTAATGTATATTTCAGTGTAGAGAAGATAGATGTAGATAATGATAGAATCTACATTTCATGGTCATTATTTTCACATGGCCTTAACGAAGATATTCAGCTTGGTGAGGGATATTGTGATTTTAATGGAATGGTTTCAGTAACAAAAGAAAATCAGTGTGCTTTGAATGTTGTAAAATGGATGAAGGGTGAATCTGACTATATTGTTGAAGAATCTGATTCGCATATTCTTAATAAAGACGAATTAAATAGCTTATTTATCCCAGGTGATGTATGTGCGACGTCTTATGAATATGTAGTTAGTCAGGCGTTAAATGAAATTTATGCACGTATGGGATATGACTATTCAGGAACTGAATATGAAGATTGGTTTTCTAGTACAAGCTGGTACAATAAAATTCCTAAAAAAAAGATTACAGAAGCAGACATGAATTTCTGTCAGAAAGCAAATATTGAAAATTTGGCGAAGATAAGGAAAGAGCTACTTGAAGAAGAAGCGGATTAAATTTTTGTATAACTGTAAGTCAAAGAGACTGTTTTATGACAGCCTCTTTTCTGGTGTAAAAACTTTTATTTTGTAGAAAAAAATAATTTTTCAAATACACTATGTTACTAAGATTTCTAACAAATTTATGGAGCAGATTGAGGAATAAAAGTAAGAAAACGCCAGTATTACTACCAAAAGTGTCGAAAAAACGACCATTTGGACAGATCTTATTGTATTAAAAAATACAACGGTTATAATAAAAAACAAGATATAAAAGGATGAAAAATGTGAATATATTGCCAGCAGGCAATGTCCAGGCAGCGTCTGCATCTTCTATGAAGAAAGCCTATAAAAGATATCTGGCCAATAACGTAAGTGGCAAAAAGTATTTTAAAGTCGTAAATATTGGTGATCGAAATAAGCCTGTATTATTAATTGGAACATATAAAGGATATGGAAAAGGCATTTACACAGGATGTAAGATCTATTATTATAAAGGTGGAAAAGTTAGAAAGGTAGGAAGTCTTAGCGCTGGAAGAGGCATAGATTTATATACAAAGAAAGGACAAAATTATATTAATAGCGGTCTGTCTGATGAAGCATTATTCTTATGCGTAAAAGATGGAAAGTCTTACGTATGTGAGTATTATAACAGCCATAGCTGGAGAATTTATTCAGAGGACAAGTTCGAAAAATGTGTGATTCGAAAAGGTGGAAAAATCATTAAGAATTATGGATATATGGATTCCACACAGTATAATAGAATCAAGAACAGCTATAAATATAAAAAAACAGTGAGATTTGTTAAGAATACTGCCGCAAACAGAAGAAAAATATAGAAAAATTATTAAATGGATGGGAGGATAACTTGTAATGATGAAATCTATAAAAAAGATAGTAAAAACAATGTGTATACTTGCAGCTTTATTGTTACTCTGCCAGAGTAATATTGTTCCACAGAGTATGGGAACAGTAACAGTGCAGGCAGCTTCTAGTAAGACAAAAAAGAATGCATTAAAAGCTTACCGAAGAGTATTGTCAAAAGATATCAAATGGGCAGATGGTTACTATATTTCCTCTAAAAAAGTGTTATTTAACTGTATAGATATAAATAAAGATGGTGTAAAAGAGCTTGTCCTTTATTACATGGAAGCTCCACATATGTATGGCTGGAATCGAATTTATACATATACAGGAGGGCGTGTAAAGTCATTAGGACATTTTACTGATATAACAATTTATAAAAATAAAAATTATTTTTGTGATTGCTATTCTAATACAGGAAATGTCGATTTACATTACTACCGTCTTGGAAAAAATGGAAAGAAAATCAGATTAGCAGAGTATTCTTTTTCTGATTATAAACCATATGGGGAGTCAGGCGTAGTAAAAAGATATATAGATGGATATCCATATTATTATCATTCTTTTAAGGTAAATGGCAAGAGAACAACTTATAAAAAATGTATGAGAAAAACAAAATCCTTACAGAAAAATGCAAAAGAGACAAAGATAAAATATCACACTAATACCACCGCGAATAGAAGAAAATACGTGAAATAGTGTGAGAACCCAAAAGTGTTGAAAATGGTTTGAAAAATGGGGATAATTCTAAATAAACTGGGGAATAGAAAATAGAAGAAACTGTACGGAAAAAAAAGCTGAATATATTAGCAAGGTAAAAAAGGGACTATCAGAAAATTGACAGTTCCTTTTTTGCTGGAGTTTCCTAGTTATTTAAGGCAGTATTATTAGATGAACCCCATCGTAAAATACAAATTATCCGTGTAGTAGAAAGTTTGCAGGAAGCTATAGTAAAGCAGCTGAAATTTGCAAAAAAGCAGCTGAATTAGGAAATGTGGATGCACAATATGAATATGCAGTAATGGTCGAAAAAGGAATAGGAACACTGAAAGATATGAATATAGCTAAAAAGTGGTATTACGAAGCTGCGAAGCAAGGGGACATACGAGCACAAAAGAAATATGATGAACTGAAATAAAATTATTTTTCAAAATTTTTATGATTTAACACTTAAAAAACAATTTTTCGCTTTTTAAGTGTTATTCTAATATTGCAATTTGAAAAACTCAGTGAACGAAAGGAGCCTACAAGAAGTTAGGGGTAATGAAATATGGAAGAATTAGTGAGAAAGTTAGTTGAAAAAAAGATGGCACTTCAAAATGCAGAAAAGGTAGAAGTAATCTTATCAGATGGTTCGTATCAGATTGGAGAAATGTGTATGTCTTTTGAGTGTGAAGAAACAGAATTTCAATATTTTATTTTTACCTTAGGGGAACGTGATAAAGAAAATAGAATGATAGTCTATGCTGCAAGATATGATGTACTTACCAGCCCATCAAGAGGAGTTGGATTTGAATTAACTAATGCGATGAGTGCAAAAGAAGTAGAAATGATACAGGATGTTTTGAAAAAGAAAACTTCAAAAGGAATTTTTGGAAAGAAACAAATGACAGTGTTATATACAGAAGGAATAGTAGCCATGGAGGTGATTATTTAATATGGCAGTAATCGGAGCAATTCTAGGAGACATCGCAGGCTCACAGTTTGAGTTCGACAGACCGCATAATTTGGATTATAAACATTGTGAATTATTTACAGATAAATGTTCTTTTACAGATGATACGGTAATGACATTGGCTGTGAAAAAAGCAATTTTAGAAGAGAAAGATTTTACTAAAACTATGCAAAAGATTGGACGACCATATCCTTATTCGGGATATGGTGGACGATTTTATGATTGGATGTATAGTTCTAATCCTAAACCGTACAATAGTTTTGGAAATGGTTCAGCTATGAGAGTTTCTTTTGTTGGAGAATATTTCGAAGAGTTAAAGGATGTTGTTTATTGGGCTGAAAAGTCAGCGAAAGTAACTCATAATCATGAAGAAGGTATTAAGGGGGCGGCAACGACAGCAGTGTGTATCTGGATGGCAAAACACGGAAAATCAAAAGAAGATATTTTTAATTATGTGTTAGAGCAATATCCAGCTGCGGATTATGAATATAATATTACGGTACCGCTTGATGAACTAGAAAAAATATATCAATGGAATGAGACTTGCATGGGAAGTGTGGCAGCAGCAATGAGATGCTTTTATGAAAGCATTTCGTATGAAAGCTTTCTTCGAAACGTATTTCGCCTGAAATGTGATAGTGATACACTTGCAGCAATTGGAGGAGCAGTAGCGGAAGAATATTATTCTGGAACAGGATTGGAGGAAGATGCAATTTTAAAAAGATATCTGGATGAAAGATTATATGAATTAGTAAAGAGATAATTCTTTTAATTAGGTATAGTAAGTAAAGCAGTCAATGTAAAAAGAAATTTGCATTGGCTGCTTTATTTTATTCACTAAAAAACAATTCTTTACTTTTTCAATGCTATTTTTATATTGTAATTAAAAAAATCTCAGTCAACGAAAGGAGTTTATATGAAGTTATGGATAGATGATATTAAGTCGATACCAGAAGGGTATATTGGAGCAAAAAGCGTAAAGATGATGAGTAATAAAAAATATACGATATATAATTTTTTTGTAAAAAAGTGTTTTTAGAATTTATGATAAATATTTTAGGAGAAGAATTTTTAAACACATATGAAACAGGAGGAATTAATTATGGAGAAAAGATTAGATGGAGGAGATTACATTGAATTACATATTTTTGGAGCAGCAGTGCTTGATTTTCTTATATATAAGTATTTGTTTAAATGTGTTCCGTCATTGACGTATAGACAGTCTTTTTGGGTATTTTTGTTGATTCAGGTCATTGTTATGGCAATTGGAATTCTTATCACATGGAAGGAGGAAAGAAATTGTAAAAATATGTTAGAAAATTTTGCTTTGTCATGGGGAGCTTTTGTCTGCATTGCGTATAGAGATTTTTATAGTAAAAGAATTAAAGTGGTTCTTGTCTGTTTTTTGTTATATACAATGGTTGTAAGTGTATATATGCTTTTTATGCATAGAAAGTTAATGCTTGCGATTCATAGTGATGAGGATGACTTTGCATGGCCTGTAATTCCAAACTATGTTGTAGATGAGTGGAGAAAAAATTTTGCAATTGCGAGTCTTGTATTGATTTTGCCGATTGGAGCAAATATGTTTTTACATGGGACGATTATGAATGCGTCAACAAAAGCTGTCAGTGTGTATAGCGATGAAGATAGTTTGAAAGCCAATATAGATATTATTTCTAATATGGACTTGGTTAAATGGAATAAATTGAGTATAAAGGAACGGTTAAATGCCTGTCAAAAAATAGCAAACTGTGAGGGTCGTTACTTGGGTTTATCGCATGAATTGAATATTGGTATGGCAGATTTTCAGGGAAGTACTGTTGCGAATTATGAAGAGTCGAGGCATCAGATTATGATAGATATTTCTTATCTTTCAAATCCTAATAGTTACATAGTGTTAAAAGAAATTCTTCACGAATGCTACCACGCTTATCAGATTGAACAGGTTCGGCTGTATCGAAATCTCGATAAAAAATCAAAAGACTTGCTAATGTTTTCTGAGGTTTCTGTTTATGAGGAAGAACTCATAAATCATAGAGATGGAGGAGCGTTTACAGGAGATGAGATAGAAAAAGACGCAGAGGAGTACGCAAAAGAAAGTTTTAAGCTGTATTATGAAGAAATCAGGGAGTATCTTAACAAGAATAGAAATGAAGTTGTAAGTGGAAATATATTATGAAAATGGCACCTGCACAATATTGTAGTAGATTTATATGTGAATTGTGTAGTAATGAATGAAATCTACTACAAAAATAGTGTGGGTTAGAACATTGAAAAAGCAAGCAGATAATAAAAATAAAGGAGGACAAAGAAAAATATGACAAGAAATGAATTTGTGGTAAAATTACAAGAAATACTAAAAAAGACAGGAGGTATAGCGGGCGTTTCACTGGACTGGATGGTTGTTTCAAATGATCCGGATTGTGATGCGGATTTTGGTATAGACACGGAGGGGCATCTGATTCTGGGACAAAAGAAGACCTGGCTGCCTTTGTCTAAGCTTGAAAGTATTCGTTATCGAGCCATATCAGATGAATATGCTTTTAATAAATTTGATAGTTATATATCATTTTGTTTTGACGATAACTTAAAAATATTTACCGGCCTGGCCTGTGATACCTGGCCAGGAGATCTATTCCGGATGGAATATCAAAAACATAGTTATTTAAATAAAGAAATTGTAGCTTCAATCATTTTTTCTAAGAAACTCAATTGGAGTTCTTTAGAAAACGGAGAAATAAAAACTTTTTATGAAAGTGAGATGGAGAGATCTTTAATTCGTTAAGGAAAAGGTAATAAAAAATTATTCTCCAATACATGAGAGAATATATGAAGGAGAAGAGAAAACAAAAAGAATAATTTATTATCAAAAGAGGAGTGTATATATGAAAAAAGAAAAAATAATAGTATCTGTAGTTTTAGCAATTCTTACAGTATTATCAATATTATTTCTGAACTCGTTTAGGGGAAAAGTAGATCAGAAAATATTGAGAGGAATGGAAGAGGAATATGGAGTTGATAGCAAAGAAGATGAGGAACCAGAATCTACAACACAAACTGATATACAATCAGATACCGAAGAATATGTTGAGGAAGATACAAGTCAGGAGAAGTTGATAGAAGCAACGATAAAAGAATTTATGCAGAAAGAAAGTAAGGTGGCAGAGGATGGTGAAAAAGCAGCACAGTGTTATATACGATTTCTAAAAAATAATTATGAACAGAAATATGATGTTATAGATATTGATGAGGACGGTATTTCAGAGTTACTTACCTTAAATGAAGGCTCAAGTGCTGCCATGTACAGATATGACTCGAAGAAAGATAAAGTAAAAGAGCTACATAGTTATCAGTTAGGAAAAGCCAGCACGATGTATTATTCAAAAGAAAAACATCAGGTTGTATTTATAACAGGAGATACAGGTGGTGGGGAGTTTGATACATATAAATATGTAGATGGGGAACTAAAAAAGATAGAGACATTAATATGGCATAACGGAAAGTTTGAAGAAGAGGGTTATACTTATAATGGAGAAAAGATTTCTATAGAAGAAGGGGATGAATATTTGGAAATAATGAAGGAACAGTATCAATCATTAAGGGGAGAAATGTAAGGGACAATAATATACATAGAAAAAGAAAAGTAGAATAATACAGGATGTTTTGATAAGTATACTTCATATATTTTTATGTCTTGTCAAATTTTGCAATACATTTCAATTTACTGACATTTGCAGTCTGTAAATCCTGATAGTTTCCTGTTATAATAAAAAATTGAGAGAGTAGGTAGATTTGATAGGATATGAGAGGTGAGTTAGTATGAAGTGCAGATTTTGCGGAACCTTGTTACCAGATAATGCAAAGTTTTGCTCAAAATGTGGACAGAAAGTAGAAAGTAGCGAACAGTCGGAAAATGTTGTGAATAGCAATACAGCGGAAGATGCATACTACAGGGAAATTGATGATGAGGAGTATGCTGCGATAAAGAAAAAGGAAAAAGAGGAGGAGCGTGCAAGGGAAGAGGCTGCAAAGCAGAAGGCAGCAGCGCAAAAGCGTGCAAAAGAGAAAGCAGAGCGTGAGCAGTATGAACAGCGTCTGGCATTAGAAGAAGAACGACGCAGATACGAAGAAGAACGTAGAAAATATGAGGAAGAACGTCGCAAAACAGAGCAGGAACGAAAAAGGCTTTATGAAGGGTATGATAATCCGGAAAAGATAAAGAGAAATGGAGATAAGGGGACTGAGAAGCCGCAAATCAAACCAGAGGAAGGAAAGAAAAATAAGGTTGGAATTTCAGTTTTTTCCTATATTCTTATTATTCTGATCGGAGGGTTTGCTTTATATCGAACAGGTATTGTTGATAATATTGTTTCAAGTATCAACAAGACTTCGGAGAAAAAAGAAAATGGTTCGGGTACATCTTCTACTAAGAAAGATAAGATAGAGAAGAAGTCTGATGAGAGTTCTAAAAAGAAGACAGAATCTACAACAGAAGGAAAATATGTGAGTCAGAAACTTGCCGACACAGATAACAGCAGTATGAATATAGATGCGTGTAATAGTCCGGAAGTTTATAATACGGTAACGTCGCAGGATGGAAGTTTTAGTTTTAGTTATCCAAAGTATTTATTTAATGATAGTAAAGTGGATAAATCAGGGACTTCATATACGCTTTCTTATAAAGAAGATTCGGATTCTGTGGATGCTAAGCTTACAGTATATACAGAGGATAATCAGGGAAATGCGTTGGAGAATGCAAAGCAGCTTTATCAAAGATTTTCTTCACCGGTGTATAAGACTTATTTTAAGATGGAATCAACCAGAATTGACAGTAAAGGAATGGCGAGAGCTTTGATCAGTGGTTCGGTGGATTCTTCTGAAACGCAAGGTGTTTATATTATTGCAGCAAATGATGGAGAAAAGAATTATATTTTAAAGTTTGTTTATCCTGACCCGGATATACATGATAATTATAATATGATTGATTATGTGGTAGATTGTATCTACCGCTACTGCTCCTTCAGCGGCGGCACCTACAAACCAAGAACCTATCAGCAATTTTTAAAAGATGACATGGGAACGAAAAAATAATGAGAAAAAATACAGAAAGTACAAAAAGAGCAAAAAGAACAGGAACAACAGAATATATAATCCATGCAGTCTTTATGACAGTTATGGCTGTCAGTGTAGTTTTTTTATGGAATGCTGTGCAGATAAAGGCAGATGCGAATGAAACCGCAGGGAAAAATATAAACATGAAATCTGAAGAAAAATTAAAAAAGCAGACGCAGGGAAATGAAGATAAGCTATCAGGACAATCAGGAACCTCTGAGACACCACAAAAGCTTACTGTAGTTCTTGACCCTGGTCATGGAGGCGACCAGTCCGGAGCGGCGAGAGCTGGTGAATCGGTTGAGGAGAAGACACTTAATTTAAAGATTGCAAGGTATTTAAAAGAAGAGTTGGAGACTTACGAAAATGTTACGGTTTATCTTACGAGAGAGGATGATACGGATGTAGATCTTCCAGATCGAACTAAGGTTTCGGTGGATAAAAAGGCGGATGTAATGATAAGCCTTCACAATAATGCGGCTGGAGCCTGTGCAGCGTATGATCATGGATGTACGGTTCTTGCAGCGAAAGATGGTTATAAGGATACGCTTGCTCTTGAAGAACAGAAGCTCTCCTGTAATATCTTAAATGAGCTTTCGAAGCTTGGTATTGAAGATCAGGGTATTTTGCTCAGGGATTCTGAGGCGAATGAGAAGTATCCGAATGGGACTTTGGCTGATTATTATGCGATTATCCGAGGTGGTGTGACGAATGATATCCCGACGGTTCTTATAGAACATGCTTTTATTGATAATGCCAGTGATTATGCGAAGTATTTAAGTTCGGATAAGAAGCTTTCGAAGCTTGCGGTAGCGGATGCAACGGGAATTGCCCGGTATTATCAGCTTATTAAGAAGTCAGAAAATATAACAGGTGCAGAGAAAAAATGCCAGTTAGAACCGTTGATGAATTATAGAGAAAAGTTAGTTCATGCAATAGATGGAAATGCAAAGCATAATAAAATTAGTTATCGGACGTATTATGGCGAGAATGAGGCTGGCAAAGCTGAGAATAGTTTTACGGGCGCAAACCCACAGGAAATAGAGGTTTTTCAGAAGATAACAGATCTTTTAGAGTCAAGTAGCCGGATGGATTTAAAGGAGTTTTACAGATTGGAAACAGCAGGAACTGCAGAGACAGCTGAGGCAATTGATTCTAATGAGGCAAATAAATTAAATAAAATAAGTAAGCAATCCCAGGGACAGGATATGAGCAGTAGTGGAGAAAGTTCTTCACAAAATAATAAAAAGAAAGAAGTGGGTCCGATGAAGATAGCACTTGCTATATGTAATATTATTTTACTTTGTTGTATAATTGTTGCAGTTAAAATAAGTAGAAAGAACAGGATTAAGATAGAAGAAAGAAAATAGAGATTTCTTTTATCCTCTTACAGCAAGAATACTCCGACCACCTGTAGGACGCCACGGCAATATACACAAAGAAAATAAAAAGTAATTTCCTAAATTCAATGGTAAAAATCCAGAAAACTTAATAACGAAAGTTTGTTTCTTTATGATGTAAATATGTTATAATGAACGAAAAGAATAATGTCAGGTTTTCGCAAAAGCAGGCGAAGAGAATCTGGCATTATTTTGTTTATGAAAGGATTGAGAGCATGAAGGATAAGAATAAGTCTATAAAGTCAACGATGCGAAGCTGGATTATGCTATCAGATGAGGAATTAGATAACACAAAAGTTTATATGGAAGAACAGGAGAAGGGACAAAAAAAGGTGGATCAGGAAGTGTCCGATAATGGAGAGGATGCTTTAGATAATGTGGAGACTGTTTCGGAAGATGCCAGATTATATTCTAATGACACGGAGAAGTACTCAGAGGGTGCCGGATTGTATTCTAATAATGCTAATCTATATTCGGATAATTCAGGACAGTACTCTAATAAAGAGGGACAGTATTTGGATGTGGATGAGGAGAAGGGAGATTCAAAATCAAAAGGACGAAGAAAGTTAAGCCGCGATGAGGAAATCAACCAGCTGACGCAGGAAGTTGGACAGGAGGTTATTGATAAAGATGAGGATGATTTCAAGCCGCGAAGACGGAGAAAGCGTCGTAAAGATAAGAACACAGAGAAAGGCAGGGACAGATCAGATTCTGTAATGAAGTCAGATTTCTCCAGTGATGATACAATAGTGAACAAAAGCGATTTGGAAAAGAGTCTGGAAGAGGAAGTATCTAAAAAAGAGAGGGAACCAGAGATAAAGAGTGTGGATTTTGCAGATACAGATGCAGAGGCATTAGAACAGACAGATCAATTTTCGGGGGAAAAAGATGTGAGGGAAGCAGAAAAAACACAGAAGACAGGGGGTATGAGTAAGATTCTTACAGGAGGAATCGGAATATTGCTTGTTCTTATTATTGGTGGACTTGGCTATCAGAATCAGTCGCTACAAAGGCAGAATACAAAGTTAAAGACACAGGTTTCAAGTCTTATAGCAGAAAAGCAGAAGGCAGAGAAAGTTTATGAAGAACAGGCATTACAGACAAAGAATGCGGATGGTGTTGTAGAGAATACAGATAAGATGTTTGCTTCTGTTAAAGTGGGAGATAAGGAATATAAGCTGCTTTCTAAAGTATCCGATTTTACAAAGGATGGCTGGAAGTTAGAGGCACTTCGAACAGAAGATGCGACACTTGTTCCGGGTGGAAAGCTTGAAAAAGATGCTTTTCTTACGAATACAGAAGGGAAAAAAATTGGTGTTATCATTCGTAATATGAGTGATAAGAATCAGAAAGTAAGCGACTGTATTGTAACGAAGCTTTCTTTCAGTAAAGAAATGTTTGATGGCAATGTTACTCTGCCAAAAGACTTAGGATTTAGCAGTACGGAGAAGGAACTAAAGGCAGCCGGTTTTAAGAAGGACGCAGACGGAGCTTACTGCTATACAAGTAAAAAGATTAAAGATGATACGATTAAGATGACCATGGCAGATGGAGAAGCTGTATCAGACATTACGTTAGAGCGTACGGTAGATGAAAGTGTAGCAGATACAGGCAGTACGGCAAATGCTTCTGACACGACTGCTTCAAAACAGAGTAATGAGATGGCAGAGAATAATACAGAGGCGTATGGGGATACAGCCGAGTCTACAGATATGACAGAGACAAATACACAGGGAAACAGCAGTGAGGCACAGTAAGTAGTACCATAGGTAACTTATAATACACGCCAGTTCCCAATTCTACGCAAGCGGGCTACAGCAGTACCACATATACTCCTTTTCGAATAATGATAAGTTCTTCATAGAGAACATAGTGCAGTAAATAGCATGAAGAAGAAAGATTGGAAAAAGTTCTTTCTTTTTCATGCTATTATTTTATGGATAGAAGAGTGTGATTTGGATATTTATTTTATAGTATGGAAGAAAAATATAAAAAAAGAAATCTGAAGGGAAAATATAGTAAGATTTCATATTCTTTGCTAGTTTAAATAATTAAAAAAATAAATAATTATGCAGGAAAACATTGACGAATCTTTCAAATAGTATTATTCTATACTAAAATGACCGCGAAAAATACATAAAAATGCAAAAAAATGTGAATGGTTTTTCATTTTTAGGAGGGTTTTGTGGAAGTTAATTGAATGAAGAGGAGAGAGAAAGATGAAGAAGCTAATGTTAACAATGCTTTCTGTTGTAGGTATGATGTTTTTTATGGCTTTACCAGCGAAGGCATGTACATCCTACTATGTAGGTAAGGATTGTACCAAAGATGGAACAACAATGTATGGACGTACAGAAGATATTTCTTCCCGTAAGGATAAAGTATATAAAGTTATCCCAGCGAAGCATGTTGGAAAGAATGCGATGTATAAAGATGAGACTGGTGAGACAACTTTCCAGGCTCCAATTAAAGTAGAGACAACATATCGTTATACTATCTGTCGTGATGCAGAAGGTGATGATGGATACTTTGGAGAGTTTGGTACGAATAGCAAAGGTGTATCTATGTCAGCTACTACTAGTTCTTCTGTAGCACAGACTGTTGAAGAGGCAGATCCATATATTGATGCTTACGATACAGCAGAGGGTGGGATTACAGAGGAGAACTTAGCAGACTACGTTCTTTGTCAGGCATCTACTGCACGAGAAGGTGTTGAAATTTTAGCAAGCACAGTTGATAAATATGGTGCTGGAGAGGGAAATGGTCTTTTCATAGCAGATAAGAATGAAGTATGGTATGTAGAACTTCTTACAGGACATAATTATTGTGCAATCAAAATGCCTTCCAATAAAGCAGCGGTAATTCCAAACTGTTTTGCTATCGGAGATGTTAATACAAAGGATACAGAGAACGTAATCGCATCTAAGAATTTAATTAATTTTGCGAAAGAGAATAATTTCTATAAAGAAGCAGTAAAAGATGGAGACATCAATGTTAAGCTTTCCTATGCACCAGGATATGCAGCCGGTAATGCAGACAGAATTCGTGGAGGCCAGTATCTTTTAAGTGGAAAAGATAATACAGAAATCTATGATGCTGATTATCAGGATATGTTTATTGACTGTAATAACGTAACAGTAGAAAAGTTATATAAATTAGCAGGATACCGTTATGAGGATATGGAATTTGGAAGAGATATTACACGTGTGATTGGAACTCCAAGTACAGCAGAATGTCATATTTTCCAGATTAATTCTTCTATGCCAACAGAGCTTGCTACAGTACAGTGGGTATGTATGGCTAATGCGGATTGTTCTGTATTTGTACCATTTTATGGAGCTCTTTTAACAGATACTTCTAAAGCTTATAAGATGGAAGCTTTAAAATATAATGCAGATTCAGCTTACTGGGCGTTTAGAAATGTAGGATATTTATGTGAAGAAGGGGATAACAGAACTCTTTACAGACCAGGAGTTGCTGCTTTTTATGACTCTTACATGAACAAGATGGAAAGTCTTCAGAAAAATGTAGACAAACAGATGCTCAAAGTTTATAACACAGATAAAGCCAACTTAGAATATTATGCAACAAATCTTGGTATCGCTATAGGTGATGAAACACTTGGCTTTGCAAAGACATTATATTCAGAAGCAAAAGACGTACAGTTATACAACCAGTATAAACGTAGCAATCGTCCTACAAAAAGCTATACAGAAGCAAGTATCACTGATAAAGATATCGTTTATGACTTATCTATGGTAGCTGCTCCTGCAAAGAAAGATGATACAGTAAAACCTTCTACAGAAGTTAAGAAGAAGGTAACTGCACCAGCTCGTGTACAGGTAAGAGCAAAAGCGTTAAAAGGTAAAAAAATAAAAGTTACACTGAAAAAAGTAAAAGAAGCAAAAGGTTATGAAATTGTTTACGCAACAACTGTAAACTTTACAAAGAAAACAACCAAGAAGATTACAACCAAGAATCTTACAAAGACAATCAAGAAGCTGAAAAAGAAAAAGACTTACTATATCAAAGCAAGAGCTTACAAGTTAGATGGTAAGAAGAAAGTCTATGGCAGATGGAGTCTTATAAGAAAGGCTACTATTAAGAAGTAGTAAAAGAAATGGGTGTTTGAAAAATCATTTCTGCAAATTGTAACGCACATCTTGCAGAAAGTGTTTTTCAAACATGAGCTGGTAAGATTCTCATTAAAAAAGAATTAGCAGATGTATATTAGTCGTGGCAGAAAAGGATGTCCATTCATCGTCCGCTGTTTCCACGAGGGTTACATCGGCTAATTCTTTTTTGTGTTTCAGATTTCGTGTCTTACTCTTGAAAGAATTAAAATCTTATGTTATTATTCCACAGATGTACTACATATTTATAAAATGGTGGAGAAGAATGAAGAAGAAAGAAAAAGATATTTTTGACAGGATTATGGAACTTCCAGTTCTTAATATTTTTGAGGACTTTTATCAGAAGTATAAAGAAGTTTTATTATATTTATTTTTTGGTGGACTAACGACAGTGATTAGTATTGGTTCGTATAGCTATTGTGATGTGGTGTTACATATTGATCCGCTTGTGGCAAATATTATTTCATGGATTTTGGCAGTGTTATTTGCGTATGTGACGAATAAGATTTGGGTTTTTAGTGCGCAGACATACGGAATAGGAGAATTGTTTTCAGAAATGATACATTTCTTTGGAGGACGTTTATTTACCTTAGTTTTAGAAGAAGTGATTTTATTTATTTTTATTAATAAACTGCACTTCAATAGTATTTTGGTAAAGATTGCAGCGCAGTTTATAGTACTTGTATTAAATTATATTATCAGTAAGCTTATTGTATTTCGCGAGAAGAAATAATTTCTGTAACAAAAAGATCATTGGCAGTAACTTTAAAGTGAATATCGAAACCTGCGTACTTCATACCATAGATGCGTTCTGAGTCGTGCTGGTAGGAAGGACGGGGATCAAGAGAGAGGCAGTCTAAGAGAGACAGCCTTTTTTCTATTGGCACAACGTGCAGTAAATCTTCTGTACAGTGTACAATAAGTCGGTGTTCTAATGCTTTTGTGGAAAAGCTGCCAGTGGCTTCCTGATGAGAATCTGTAAAGGAAAGATAAGGCTTGATATCATAAATTGGAGTGCCGTCTAATAAATCTGCGCCGGAAATGTAAAGAACAGGACCATTAGGAGTATTGGCAATATATTTGTCCAGACGGACAGAAGAGAGTCCGAGTGGGTTTGGACGGAATGGTGCCCGACTTGCAAAGACTCCTTTTCGTTTGTTGCCTCCGAGTCTTGGAGGGCGAACAGTAGGCGTCCATTTATCACGTTGGTTTTTGGAAAAACCCCAGATAAGCCAGAGATGGGAGAATTCTTCGATTCCGCGGCAGCAGTATTCATTACGAAATTCTTCTGTAAATATTATTTTTGCCTGTAAGGTATCGACAAGACCACTCTGGCGTGGAATACCAAACTTTTCTGAAAAATCAGAGTGAATGTGAGCGATTGGTTTTAAGGACAGATAGTCAGATGTAGTGTGTTCATCTATAGGGAAATTTGTTGTTGATTTGTCATAAGTTTTTTTTGTGTGTTCCATAATAAAAATCCTTTAAATTCTTAAATGTTATGTTAATAGTATAGCTGGTTCTTTTTACAAAGACAAGACAAACAGGATATGGAAAAGATAAAATTGAGAAAAAATAGATTGCGTCTTATAAATCTGGAGTAAGGAAGCGGAGTGTGTTTGTAAGTGAGGATGATTATGAATGCGATATAAAAAGGATAATATAAAAGGAAAGAAAATGATGATTACAGTAAGATACAAATTGCGAAAAAGCAGGATATAGGGTATAATAAAAATTAATATGCCGGAGTAGAATTTTTAACAGATAGTATCCGCTAATAAGGAAAAATTCCGGCAATGCAGGAGGATTTATAATGAGAGTTTTAGATAATTTAGTACCAGAAAAAGTTTTTTATTATTTTGAGGAGCTTTGTAATATTCCACATGGTTCACAGAATACAAAAGCAATCAGCGATTATTGTGTGAATTTTGCAAAGGAGAGAGGTTTGGCTTATCATCAGGATTCCAGTAATAATATTATTATTTTAAAAAGTGGTTCTAAGGGATATGAGAATTCTAAGCCTGTGATTATTCAGGGGCATTTAGATATGGTCTGTGAAAAGGAAAAAGATTGTACGATTGATTTTGAAAAAGATGGATTATCTCTGGCAATCGATGGCGATTACATCTATGCTGAAGGAACAACATTAGGTGGAGATGACGGAATCGCAGTAGCGATGGCACTTGCAATTCTTGACGATGATACATTAGAGCATCCGCCAATTGAGGCTGTATTTACTGTAGATGAAGAGATTGGTATGCTCGGTGCAGTGGCAATGGACTGCTCTTCTTTAAAGTCTCGTCTTATGCTTAACCTTGATTCTGAGAATGAGGGACATTTCCTTGTAGGCTGTGCAGGTGGTATGATGGTGGAATGTGTATTCCCTGCAGATAGAAGACGCTGGGGAGGCAAGCTGGTTTCTGTTCATGTAAATGGTGTGACAGGTGGTCACTCTGGTGTGGAGATTCAGAAGCAGGGAGCGAATGCAAATGTTATTCTTGGAAGAGTTCTTTATGCATTAAAGAAAAAGACGGATTACACGGTAGTTTGTGTGGATGGCGGATTAAAGGATAATGCGATTACGAGAAGTTCAAGAGCGATTCTTATGCTTGCACCAGGGCAGGAAGAAGAATTTATGGATATTTTAAAAGAGCAGCAGGATATTATTTCTAAAGAATATCATAAGACAGATGCGAATATGGCTATTGAAGGATTTTTAGAGCTTTCTACAGAAGATGCAACTAGCGTGGAGGGCATTCTTCCGATGACAGAAGAATGTGGTAATGCAGTGGTTTCAGCACTTCGTACTTTCCCATGGGGAGTACAGAAGATGAGCCAGGATATGGAGGGACTTGTGCAGACATCCTTAAATCCTGGAATTTTAGCGACAAAAGAAGATAAAGTTTCTCTTACATTCTCTGTACGAAGCAGTGTGGCAAGTGAGAAGGAGGAATTGTATGACAGACTCGTATGTCTGACAGAAAGTCTTGGCGGTAAAGTAAATCGTTCCAGCGATTATCCTGCATGGGAGTATGTAGAAGATTCTAAGCTTCGTACCCTGATGGGCGATACTTATCGTGAAATGTATAAAAAAGAGCCTGTAATGGAAGTAATCCATGCCGGAGTTGAGTGTGGATTGTTCTCAGAAAAAATGCCAGGACTTGACTGTGTATCCTATGGCCCGGATATTTTTGATATTCATACACCACAGGAACGTCTTTCTATTTCAAGCACAAAGAGAATTTATGAGTATACAGTAGAAGTATTAAAGAGGCTTAAATAGTGGAACAGCAGAGAAGGGTGCAGTGCTATGCTGCACCTCTTGAAGGAATTACCGGATATATTTACCGCAATGCACATCATCAGTTTTTTAAAGGAGTGGATAAATATTTTACTCCATTTGTGACACCAAAGCCGAAAAAAGGTTTAAATACCAGAGAGAAAAATGATATTTTGCCAGAGCATAATCAGAATATTCCTGTTGTACCACAGATTCTGACAAATAAGGCAGAAGATTTCATAAAGGTGGCAGGAATGATGGAAGAACTTGGATATAAAGAAGTGAATCTTAATCTGGGATGCCCGTCAGGTACTGTAGTTTCCAAGAAAAAGGGAAGTGGATTTCTCTCAGATTTAGAAGGATTAGAAAGCTTTTTTGAAGAAGTATTTTCCAAAGTGAATGTGGAGATATCGGTAAAGACAAGGCTTGGAATGGAGAACCCAGAAGAAATCATTGCATTGATGGAACTTTATAATAAGTTTCCAATCTCCGAGGTGATTCTCCATGCAAGAGTGAGAGAGGACTACTATAAAAAGCCGGTAAATCATCAGGCATTTGCAAAAGGAATTGCTACAAGTAATCATCCAGTATGTTATAACGGAGATTTGTTTCAGCCAGCAGATATAAAAAAGGTACAGGAACAGTTTCCTGAATTGAAAGCGGTTATGTTTGGAAGAGGGATGATTGCAAATCCACAGCTTACGGAGTTTTTTAGTAAAGAAGTAGTTGGAAATTCTTCACTGGAAAATGAACTCGATTATGCACGCTGGAAGGCCTTCCTTGACGAGTTATGCTATGGTTATGAGCATATTATGTCAGGAGGAAGGAATGTTTTATTTAAGTTGAAAGAAGTATGGTCTTATATGATTTCATTTTTTCCAGAAGGTGAGAGATATGGGAGGAAGATCAAGAAGGCAAAGACAGTTACGGAATATCAGGCGATAATAAATACTCTTTTTCGTGAGGTGGGAGTGTTATAGACAGGGAAATATCCCCCGGAGGTGAACAATATGTGGAAAAAAACAACAGCTACAACGATGATTTGTATATTGTGTGTATTTTTTTCTTTCCATATTTCAAATGCAGCAGAAATATCTGGTGAACAGCACAATGTTACTGATTATAAGCAGATATCTAAATTAGTGGCAGATACGTGGGAAGATGATTATTTTGAAAAGATGGTCATTACCCCGAATTCAGATGCAATGGAGAAGGACGGGAAGGATGAACTTGTTTCTGAAGAGTTTGATATAAGTGGTTCTAAGGCGGAAAAGATAACCAGATCCGAAGCCGCACTGAATAATTACCTTGATAAACAGGATGGAGTTTACGAGGTGGAGAAGAATGAAGACGGAGATTTAGAGGTAACAGCACCATATCAGACAAAACGTCTTATTGTAGAAAGTGATGTAGTAAAAGATACGTATGGTGCGAGTGATATTTATGTAAATCAGATGGATCATGAGACGATTTTACAGTATAATTCAGAAGAACAGACAAAGGAAGCTTTTGAACAATTGAAAAAAGGTTATGATTCTTGCTATCCGGATATGGTAGTTACGGTAGATAATACGACAATGGGGCTGCCTCTTTCTCAGGAAGAACAGGATGGAGAATATTCTTATTCCTGGGGGAATGACTACATGGGAATGAATCAGTTAAAGAAAGAAGCTCCGGTAAAAGGTTATATGAGAAAGGTAACAGTTGCCATAGTAGATACAGGAATCAATTCATCAAATACATTATTTAAAGGAAGAACTATTTCAGCAAAGAGCTATAATTTTTTTGGAAATAATAAAAATATAAAAGATGTATTTGGTCATGGAACGCATGTAAGTGGCATTATTGCAGATGCAACGCCTGCAAATGTAGAGCTTCTGGTGCTAAGAGTATCAGATAGTGAAGGAAGGGCATCTCTAGCTACCATAAGAGCAGCGATACAATATGCAGTCAGTCAGAGAGCGGATGTAATAAATCTGAGTATGGGATTTATTGATGAATATGCCATCTTGTATGATTCACTTAACAAAGTGATTGATAAGGCTTATGAACGCGGAATTCCTGTTTCCTGTGCGGCGGGTAATGGAGAGAATGGAAGTTCGGGAGTGGATATCAGTTACTGCTATCCAGCCTGCTATGATAAAACAATATGTGTTACAGCTATTAATTCAAGCCAGAAGATTGCGAGTTATTCTAATCGGGGAAAAGGTGTTGATTTTACGGCACCAGGAACAGGCATTGTTAGTGCAAACTATAAAGGTGGGTTGATTTCGATGTCAGGAACTTCTATGGCAGCACCACATATTACCGCGGCAATTGCCTATTTAAAAATGATACAGCCAAATTTGTCTGTAGATGGTGTGTGTCGGGAACTTAAGTTATACAGCAGAGATCTTGGACCAAAAGGAAAGGATAATTACTATGGCTGGGGCTGCCCGATTTTAACAAAGTTATTTGATAAGGGGATTTCGAATAAGAAGTACATAGTAATTTTACGACCAGCACTCAACTCTGTATCTAATGTGAATCAGGGAATTAAAGTAAGTTGGAAGCGAGCATATGGAGCTGCGTCATATTATGTGTACAGAAGAAGTGAACAGGGAACATGGACAAAGCTTACAGTGGTTTCATCAGGGCAGACTTCTTATATAGATCGAAAAGTAAAACAGGGTAAGAGATATTATTATAAGGTGCGTCCATATAACAATGGTGTTTTTGGAAAAGGCAGCAGCGTTAAAAATACATATCGTCTTAACACATTGACAGAAATCAGGGCAAAACAGACTGCCGGAAAGGAAGTTGCTGTTTACTGGAAGAAAAAGTCTGGTGTTACATTTTATCAGGTAAAATATGCTGCAAACTTACAATTTAAGAATGCCAGAAAGATTTCTGCCAGCCGAAAAGACAGTAGTTTAAAAACAAAGAAATTAGAGAAAAAGACATATTATTTTAAAGTACGTTATTGTTATAAGAATGGCAGTACAAAAGCATGGTCTAAGTGGTCTAATATAAAGAAGGTACAGATTCATTAAAAGAAATCCGGGCAGAATGGATTATCGAAGAAAGAAGATAAAAATGAGTACAGAAAAAGAATTATCAAAACAGCAGCCTGAGCATCAGGTAAATTCCGAACGTCTTGAAAGACAAATAAACTTTATCAGGGAGATGGATAAAGAAAAATTTATTGGAAGACAGACGTACCTCTCTGATGGACAGCGTAAGGAAAATGATGCAGAGCATGCATGGCATCTGGCATTAATGACGCTTCTCTTGTCGGAGTATGCCAATGAAAAAATTGATGTTTTAAAAACAATGACGATGGTGTTATTCCACGATGTGGTAGAAATTGATGCAGGAGATACTTATGCCTATGATGAAGAAGGTAAAAAGACGCAGACGGCAAGAGAACAAAAAGCAGCTGAAAGACTGTATGGACTTTTGCCAGAAGACCAGGGCATAAAATTAAAGGCACTCTGGGAAGAATTTGAAGCAAAAAACACACCAGAATCCCGTTTTGCCCACACAATGGATAATCTGCAGCCAGTTATTTTAAACGTTGCTACAGATGGAAAAGCGTGGAAAGAACACGGAGTACTCCTGAGCCAGTTTATGGGACGCCAGGAAGATACTCCGAAAGGTTCGAAAACACTGTGGGAATACGAATGGGAGAAACTTGTAAAGCCGTTCCTTGTGAATGGGACAATTGAAGACGACAGGTAGGTTTAATGGCTAAACGGACGAAACCGAGAATCGGTCATTCGGCAAAAATGCTTCGTTTCACTGCGCTCTTAATGCTCACCCGCATTAAGAGCTTGCTCAAAGGCGCATTTTTACCGAATGACCGATTCTCGGTTTCTGTCTTTGGCGGGATTAAGTTGCTATGTTATCCTAGAGTATGTAAGATTAATGAGATATTTTGTAGCACTAATATTAGATTGGAATTATTAGGTTATCGTAGTGTATGTTTATTTATTTATAAGTGAATTCTTTTTTAGATATAATGGATATTGAAAAAATTAAAGCACAGCTTTTGGTTGCAAAAGACTAAATAAAAAGTTCCCTCTATGCTATACAATTTTTGCCTTTCGCGCTGGACATTCCGTTCTGCCTATAAGCCCTGCGAGCTCGTTTTCGAGCAGGGCTTATAGGCAGAACGGAATGTCCAGTGCGACAGCAAAAATTGTATAGCATAGAGGGAACTTTTTTCATTTACTTTATAACCAAAAGCGTCTATTTTGTTCGTATCCAACATCCTATAAGAAGAAAATCAGCATATCAATCAAAAATACCGGAATCAGACAACTTAATGACCAAAGCATATACCCGAAAAACGATGGCATTTTAATACCGTTCTCTTCTGCGATGGAACGAACCATAAAGTTTGGTGCATTACCGATATAGGTATTGGCCCCCATAAATACAGCTCCACAGGAAATCGCCATAAGGATTATCTGCGGGATGAAACTGGTAAGTGTTGCTACACCAGAGCTAAATCCTAAGGAAGCTGCAGTTGTGAAGAATACCAGGTAAGTTGGTGTGTTATCAAGGAAGCTTGACAAAGCTCCGGTTATCCAGAAAAACTGCCAAGGCTCAGTTAATCCAAGATCAGCTCCACGAGCCTTTAATATAAGAAGAGCTGGAATCATAGTAATAAAGATACCAATGAAGAGAACAGCAACTTCCTGAATAGCATCCCATGTAAAATGGTTGCTGTCACGAACCTCTTTTTTTGTTGTCTTAAAAGAAAGATAAGCAGAGACAAGTATCATCACAATCTCAATAATAGAGGAATAAGATAAAGTTACTCCCATAATAGTAAGCCCTTCACTGAAAACAGGGAAGACAGTCGGGAGAACTCCACTTAAAATAACACCGGCAACAATTACAAGAAGGAAGATGATATTGTGTGCACCATCTAAATGAAGCTTTATTTTTTTTGATTCAGCTTTCATCTCAGGTCTGAAACCATCTGCGATATCTTTTTTATATGCTCTTGTATCAATTAAAAAGAACAGTGCAAGCAGGATAACGACATTGAGAATCATCACAGGGAGAAGGTGAAGACTCCAGAAAAAGTCAACTCCATTCATAAATCCCATTAAAAGTGGTGGGTCACCTACAGGGGTAAGGCATCCGCCAATATTTGAAATAAGAAAAATGAAAAATACCATAATCTGTACTTTGCGTTGTCGCCACTTATTAGCACGTATGATTGGTCGTATCATAAGCATACTAGCACCTGTTGTTCCAATCCAGCTTGAAAGTAATGTTCCTATGAGAAGCAGTATAACGTTGACTTTCGGGTTACCTGCGAGATCACCTTGTAAACTGATGTTGCCGGCTACGCAAAACAGTCCAAAAAGAAGAACGATGAATGTAAGATAGTCTCCAAGTGTAACTTCTATCAGATGTTCTAAAGCAACATGTCCGCCAAAAGCAACGGCAAAAGGAATTAAAAAGAGCAGTGACCAGAAAGCAACAACCCATGGTTTATGCTTTTCCCACCATTCTTCCTTTATCAGTGGGAAAATAGCAATGCTTAAAAGCATTCCAGCAAAAGGAATACAACTCCAAATGGGAAGTGTATTTCCAAGCGCCGTATCAGAAAGAGCACCATCGGCGGCGAATACATGGAGTGGGCTAAACAGCAAAAGGGCCGAAAGTCCGGTTAATAGTTTTTTCATTTGTCAAGCCTCCTGTATGTTGGTTTTGTACATATATTTATTATGGGCAGAATTCACCAACATAATAAAATAACTAAATAAATACTAAAACCAGAGCTTTTTATTGTCAAAGGACAATGCAGTGAATTTGTCTAAAATGGCGGAAAAAATGATAAAAAAGCGAAGAAATTTATTTAAAAATAAATTGGGAAAAAACATTTGTATCTGTTTAAAAATAGGTCAATGTTTGCTATAATATGACATATCATGGAAAAGGGAAGGATAAAGGTCGTGAAAGAAGAAATTAGTGTAATACAGGAAGTGAATAATGATGCAGCGCCAGTAGTAAGCCTTTCCATTACGAATCTGAACATTGAGGTGGAAGAGGGAAAGGTTTATAAAGATTCCTTTTTTATAGAAAGCGAGAACAAGATTCCGATAGAAGGATACGTCTGTACGACTAGTGATAAGGTGGCGGTAGAGGTAGAACAACTAGAAGGGGTTCGTCAGGAAATCCCTTTTTATTTTAAAGGGAAGCTTGCTACTGCAGGGAGTATATTTGAAGGTAATATCGTTCTTATTACGAATGGTGGGGAATATATAATTCCTTACTATATTCAGGTGATACGTAAGTTTGTAGAAACTTCTCAGGGAAGAATATCTACAATAGAAGAATTTATCCATATATATGAACAGAATCGAAAAGAAGCGATGGAATTGTTTTTCCTGCCGAATTTTGAAGAAGTATTTTTACAGGACGAGCCAGAGAAGCAAAGTTTGTATCACAGCTTGATGAAGAGTCGTTCAAGAAGCCTTATTTTAGAAGAATTTCTTACGGCAGCAGGGTACAAAGAGCAGACTTTTGTTCACATATCTGGGAATAAGGTAGTATTAGAAGAAGGGGAGGATTGTTCTTCACTTACGCTGACGCTTACCCATCCAGGATACGTAGAAGGTCGTATTTTTAGTGAAAAAGGGCAGGTGGAGCCATCTATTAAGCGCTTTTCAAGCGATGACTTTGAGGATGGAGTGCTGACATTCACTATAGAGAAGAAGCAGGGGCTTTTGAATGGCAGCGACATTATCCATATTGATACTATACGTCAAAATATAGAAATCTCCGTAGAATGGTGGAGTGAATATTCTGAACTGGCAAAGGATAGGCAGCAGAAATTCCAATTAAAGAAAAAGAGAGCGGAACTGATGCATAATTACTTGTATTTTCGTACTGGAAGCATTGGATTTGAAGATTTTGCAGAAGACTCAGATCAGGTTTTGAAGGAATTAGAGCAGGATACAGATGATAATGAATGGAAGCTGTATCGAATGCATTTTCTTTTGATGGAAGAACAGAAGGAAGAAGCCAGAGAAGCGATGGAGAAATTAGAGGATCTTTCAAATGAAGATAAGTTTTCTCCGCTGGAAGCGAATTATTTTCTGTATCTTAAGGCAATGTATTACAGGACGCCAGAAGCAATCAGTAAAGCAGTTACGGTTATCCGTGAATTTTATGAATTATCAGACTATAAGGCAGAAGCTTTATGGATGCTCATTTATCTTGACAGAGAGTATGTATATAATAAGAGACTTCAGTATGATACGATTAGGCAGCTGTTTGAAGAAGGGAATAACAGCAGTCTTTTATATTTTGAAGCCTGTGATATTTTGAATGAGAATCCAAATTATATGGAAGAACTCGGAAAGTTTGAAATTAGCATTTTCCGCTGGGGAGTCCGTTATGGATATATTTCGTTGGCGCTTTCTTATCAGTTTGCACGTCTTGCTTTAAAGATGAAGTATTATAATAAAGCGGTCTTTTATATTGCAGAGAAACTTTATGGAGTGGAGCCGGATGAGCAGTTTTTACAGGTAATTTGCTCACTGCTTATTAAGGGAAACAGAACTGGTAAGGAATATCATGAATATTTCCAGCTTGCGGTGGAAGCAAATTTAAAGATTATCGGATTGAATGAGTTCTTTATTCGAAGTATGGATTTTGCGACATACGATACCATTCCACAGCGTGTTTTGATTTATTTTACATACAGTAATAGTCTGGACTATTTAGAAAAAGCATATCTTTACAGTAATGTGCTGCATAATAAGACAAGCTATGAAGAGGTATTTGGAGCTTATTATTCAAAGATGCTTCCATTTGTGGAAGAACAGCTTTTAAAGGGAAGAATTAACGAGCATTTAGCTTATCTGTATACTTATTTTCAAAAGGAAGTACTGGAAAAACCAGATAATTGGAAAGCAGTATGTGATATTTTATTTTATCACAAGCTTATCTGCACAAATTCACATATTATTGGAGTGTATGTTTCTTGCCCAGAAACTGGCAAAGAAAAGTATTACCCGCTTTCTAGCGGTGTAAGTTGTGTGGAAGTATATAATGAGAGGGCTGTTTTTTATTTTGTAGATAATAATGAACAGCGCTATGTGAAGGATATTGATTATAAGTTAAAGGAATTTTTATCTCCAGAACAGTTTGAAAAAGAATGGATTCGCCGAAATCTTTCTAATAAGAAGATTTTGTTAATGGAATCAGAAAAAATGAATGATACTATAAAGGAAGAGGCAGTCCCAGTACTCAAACAGCTGGCTTTTAATGATGATTTTATTAGGTGGGTACAGACGGAAGCAGTTGAAAAGCTTCTTACATATTATGAGAATCATCAGGAAAAGAGAAGTCTGGCAAGATGGCTTGGAAGAATCGATTATTCGAACATTTCTACAGAGTTTCGAAAGACCTTAATGGATTATTATATGGAAGTCGGAATGATGGAGGAAGCATTCTTTGGAATTGAGCTGTATGGCTGTGATATCATGGGATCGGCAAAGATTCTTCGACTGGCATCATTTGGCGCACAGTATTATCAAGGCAAGAAGGATGAAGTAACCCTTTCTCTTGCCTATGCAGCATTTATTCGAAAGAAGTGCAATAAAGATACACTCACATATCTGATGGAGCATTTTCAGGGAGAGACGGCAGTGCTTCTTGAAATCTGGGAAAGAGGTAAGCGTTTCGGACTTGAGACGGTGGACTTTGAACGAAAGATTCTTGAACAGGTTATGTTTACTGGCAATGATACGGAAGGAGTATTCCCGGTATTCGAATCTTTTTACCAGTCTGCACAGGGAGATGTACTGATTGACAGCTATCTGGAATATGCATCTATGAAGGAACTGGAAAGTTCCATGGAGCTTACCGATTTTATGCATATGGCAATCGGACAGGAGATTGTCAATGGACGAATGGAAAACAGACATTCAAGAATTCATTTTCTGTACTATTTTGCAGGAAGAGAAGAGTGGTATGATACGATAAAAGATACTGCGGTTTATATTATTAATGGCTTTTTACAGGAAAAGTTCTATCTGCCAATTTATCATGCTTATAAGGAGTGGATTGATTTCCCTGTTTATTACAGAGAAATGACATTCCTTACCTATAAAGGACATGCTGGAAGAAATGTTACATTGAATTATCAGATTGACGGAGAAGAGTACTCTTTCCGCAATCTGAAGTTAGAGGAAGTTCTTCCGGGAATGTATGTATGTCATATGAACTTTTTCCAGAGAGACCATGTGAAGTATCGACTGGAGGAAGATGGAAAACAGGTTGAAGGTTCCGATACATTGGAGTTTGAGACTTTTGGTTATGAAGATGGAGAGGACAGCCGCTTTTTTGCACTGAATCATCTTGATTCAGAGGAAGCTTCTTTACCAGAATTAAAAGATTACCTTTTAAAAACTTTTTTTGCAGACCAGTGTATGAAACTTCTGTAAATAAACAAAGAATTAGAAGGAAAGATTGAGAGGTTTATAATGGAAGAACTGGATACAAAAAAATATGCGGGAATTGATCTCGGACCAGCTTCTGTTCAGTTTAGTATATACAGAGAAGGACAGGAAGAAATGTCTGAGGAAAGTTTTCCGCTGTCAAAAGAAGAACAGGGCACTTATATAGAGGCAGGCATACAGCTCGTGGAAGATTATATGAGGGAAAAGGAATATCATTGGTCTGATTATCAGGCGGTTCATTTTTCTATGGCAGAGACAACAGAGGAAAGCAGGGATAAGTTAAAGGAATGTGTAAGTGAGGAGTTTTTAAAGTTTCATACAGTGAAAGTAATAACACATTTCAGAGCATTTGCAGAGTATGTATTCCATCAGGAAAGAATTGTATGGGATAGGAATACACTGCTTCTTGATTATCGTAATAATCGGTTAAGTTATATTATGATTGATCAGATACGTCGTTCAAGACAAAAGGCGTATCGTGCAGTTGAGAAGGAAATCAACTTACAGGAGTACCGTGTTGTGGAGGGAACGCCAGAGCAGGATCAGAATTTTGGACAGATGATGAAGCGTTTCCTTGTAAAGAATCCAACCAATATTATTTTTCTTACGGGTAGTGGTTTTGAAGGAAAATGGATGAAAAAAACCCTTACCTATTTATGTGCGGGAAGGAGAGTATTTTTAGGACAAAATCTTTACGCCAATGGTGCCTGCCTTTTAGGAATTCACCCGATCGAGCTGATGGATGAGGGAATGATTCTGATGGATGGACCGGAGATGGTATATCATACAGTTGGTGTAGTGACAACAGAAGCTGGAAAGCCACAGTATATGCCAATCACATCCATTGGACGGGAGTGGTATAATACACATGGAAGTGTGGATATTATTCTTGATAAAAGCCAGAGAGTGGATTTTTTCTATCATAATACAAAGGAGAACGAGATAGAAGGAGCTTCCTGTGATATTAAAGGATTGCCAAAGCGTCCACCAAAGACAACGAGAATCCGTATAGAGGTACGATTCACCTCACAGATAGAGGGAGTAATTTTACTAAAGGATATGGGATTTGGGGAAATGTTTCCGGCAACAGGAAAGATTACGGTCTTTCCATTTAAATTGATTTCGTGATACTTTACTGACAGGAATATCGCAGAGAGAAGTTCACGGAAAGAAAGAGGTAAGGAAGATGAGAGAGTCACTTATCTGCATTGGTAAGATTGGAAAAAAAGGATATTATTTTGAGGATACAGGAATACAGATTTTTTCCTATGAAGAGCTCTGTTATTATTTACGGCAGCATATGATTTGTTATATTCACAGGCTGCCGGGAGAAGATTTGTTGTTATATATCAGAGATGAGCTGGGACTTGACAAACTTTACAAACAGCTCATTCGTCTGCTTGATCCGGAAAAGGATCAGATGAAGTACTTCTCAACGTTATTTAGAGAAGGACATTATTTCAATGAAGATGAAATCAGGGATATTCTTGATGAATATAGGGGCCTGATGAATGCCCCGATATATTTACAGAAAAAATGGATGGGAGATTTGTTTGTAATTTCTGGCAGGGCTGCAAGAGCAATTGAGAGTTATCAGGCAGCATTAGAACAGGATGGTATAAAGGAAGAGGAACGGGGACGCATTTATCATAACATTGGTGTGGCAGAGTCGAAGCTGTTTCGTTTTGAAAATGCAAAGATTAACTTTATTAAGGCTTATCAATACGCGGGTGATGAGAATTCGCTTTTCTATTATTATGCAGTTACAGCATTAGTGGAAGGGATGGAGGCAGCAGGAGAGGAACTAAAAACATTTGAAGATTCAGATATCCTGCTTGATTCCTTCGAGGGAAGATTTGCAGATTTTCAGGAAGATTTTGATTATAATGCGATGACAGAAAAGTACAAGAAAATAGTATTTTTAGATGAAAATGGAAAACTAGAAGAAGCACAGGAGAAGAAAAAACGTCTTGTGCGTAGCCTGCAGAGAGATTTTAGAAAAGAAATAGAGATTTAATACAAAATATTAGTGACAAATTCACAAATAAGTTATACTATGATAGACAGAGCTTTTTTGCTTTATTTAATTATCAATTTTTAATTGCAGATTATATAGTGAATTTGCATATAAGATGTATGGCAACAGAATTATTCTAGAGAATGTTTGAAGTGCTGTAAAAAAAGATGAAGAGTATGCAGTTTTTTAGAAATGCATATTTTATGATAAAAACCAGGAGGAATCAAATAATGGCAACAGAAATGAATAAGACCTACAATCCTTCCGAGATTGAGGACAGACTTTATAAAAAATGGCTGGATAAAAAGTATTTCCATGCTGAAGTAGACCGCAGCAAGAAACCTTTTACCATCGTGATGCCGCCACCAAACATCACAGGCCAGCTTCATATGGGACATGCCTTAGATAACACATTACAGGATATCCTTATCCGTTTTAAGAGAATGCAGGGATACAATGCGTTATGGCAGCCAGGAACGGACCATGCCAGCATCGCAACAGAGGTAAAGGTTACCAATAAGTTGAGAGAAGAAGGTATCGACAAAGAAGAACTCGGACGTGAGGGATTCTTAAAGCGTACATGGGAGTGGAGAGAAGAGTATGGCGGACGTATTGTCAGCCAGTTAAAGAAGCTTGGTTCTTCCGCTGACTGGGACAGAGAACGTTTTACAATGGACGAAGGCTGTTCTAAAGCAGTACAGGAAGTATTTATCCGTCTTTACGAAAAGGGATATATTTACCAGGGCTCCCGTATTATCAACTGGTGTCCAGTATGCCAGACATCTATTTCTGATGCAGAGGTAGAATATGAGGATCAGGCAGGACATTTCTGGCACATCAATTATCCAATCGTTGGAACAGATAAGTGCATCGAGATTGCTACAACTCGTCCTGAGACAATGCTTGGAGATACAGCCATCGCCGTACATCCAGATGATGAGAGATATAAAGATTTAGTTGGAAAGATGGTTCTTCTTCCAATCGTAAATAAAGAAATTCCAATCGTTGCAGATTCTTATGTAGATAAAGAATTCGGTACTGGTGCAGTAAAAATCACACCAGCACATGACCCTAACGACTTTGAAGTTGGAAAGCGTCATAACTTAGAAGAAATCAATATTTTAAATGATGACGGAACTATCAATGAGAACGGTGGTAAGTTTGAAGGAATGGATCGTTACGAGGCGAGAAAGGCGATCGTAAAAGAGTTAGAAGAAGGCGGCTATCTTGTGCGCATTGAGAATCATGAACATAATGTAGGAACTCATGACCGTTGCCATACTACGGTAGAACCAATGATTAAAAAGCAGTGGTTCGTAAAGATGAACGAGATGGCAAAACCTGCTATTGAGGCAGTAAAGAACGGAGATCTTCGTTTTGTACCAGGTCATTTTGACCGTACTTACCTTCACTGGTTAGAGAATATCCGTGACTGGTGTATTTCCAGACAGTTATGGTGGGGACACAGAATTCCTGCATACTACTGTGATGATTGTGGGGAGATTGTTGTAGCAAAAGAGATGCCATCAGTATGTCCCAAGTGTGGATGCACTCATTTTACACAGGATGAGGATACATTAGATACATGGTTTAGTTCTGCATTATGGCCATTCTCCACATTAGGCTGGCCGGATAAGACAGAAGATTTAGATTACTTCTATCCTACAAACGTTCTTGTAACCGGATATGACATTATTTTCTTCTGGGTAATCCGTATGGTATTTTCCGGATATGAGCAGACTGGAAAGTGTCCATTCAGTGATGTATTGATTCACGGTCTTGTTCGTGACGAGCAGGGACGTAAGATGAGTAAGTCCCTTGGTAATGGTATCGATCCATTAGAGATTATCGACCAGTATGGTGCAGATGCACTTCGTCTTACTTTAGTAACTGGTAATGCACCTGGTAACGATATGCGTTACTCTGAAAAGAAGATTATCGCAAGTAGAAACTTTGCAAACAAAGTATGGAATGCTTCCAGATTCATGTTAATGAATATCGAAAAGGCAGACCTTAGCAATGTATCTCCTGATGATTTAACACCAGCAGATAAGTGGATTTTATCTAAGGCAAACTCTCTTGTAAAAGAGGTAACAGATAACATGGAAAACTATGACTTTGGTGTTGCTGTTTCCAAGTTAAATGACTTTATCTGGGAAGAGTTCTGTGACTGGTATATCGAGATGGTTAAACCAAGACTTTATAACGAAGAGGATACCACAAAGGCAGCCGCACTCTTTACCTTAAAGAAAGTACTGACCATTTCCTTAAAGTTGTTACACCCATATATGCCATTTATCACAGAAGAAATCTTCTGCAGCTTACAGGATGAAGAAGAGTCCATTATGGTATCTGACTGGCCTGTATTTGAAGAAAGCTTTGACTTCAAGGCAGAAGAGAATGAAGTAGAAATCATTAAGAATGCAGTAAGAAATATTCGTAACCTTCGTGCAGATATGAACGTACCACCAAGCAAGAAAGCAAGTGTATATGTTGTATCTGAAAAAGAAGAAGTTCGTAAAGTATTCGAAGATTCTAAAGTATTCTTTGCAACACTTGGTTATGCCAGCGAAGTACATGTACAGGCAGATAAAGCTGGTATCGCAGATGATGCGGTATCTACCGTTATCCCAGATGCTGTAATCTATATGCCATTTGCAGAGCTTGTTGATGTAGAAAAAGAAATCGCTCGTCTTGAAAAAGAGGCAGGACGTTTAGAGGGCGAAATCAAACGTGCAAAAGGAATGCTTTCTAACGAGAAGTTCGTAAGCAAAGCTCCAGTAGCAAAGGTAGAGGCAGAAAAAGAAAAATTAGAGAAATACACTTCTATGGCAGCACAGGTTGCAGAGCGTCTTGCTCAACTTAAAAAGTAAATAGAGGTAAGAGGGATAGAGGAATGATGACCTACAGTGAAATGGAACGGGAAATAAATGAGGTTCCAAAGTTCGGTGCGAAAGCAAGTCTGTCCAATCTCTCTGCTTATCTGGAACTAGCGAATCACCCGGAAAGGAATCTCCGGGTGATTCATATTGCAGGGACAAATGGAAAAGGTTCTGTCAGCGCATATATTGATTCGATTTTAAGGCAGGCAGGATATACGACTGCATTATTTACTTCTCCACATCTGGTAAAGATTAACGAGAGATTTCGTATTAATTTTAAAGAGTGTTCTGATGAAGAATTGATTTTAGCGTGGTGTCAGGTGAAGTCTTTTATGGAAAAGGGTGAGAAGCAGGGATTGCAGCCTCTTACATTTTTTGAGATTCTTTTTCTGATGGGAATGCTTATTTTTTCACAAAAAGAAATTGACTATTATATTTTAGAGACCGGACTTGGAGGACGTCTTGATGCAACAGTACTTTCTGAGCCAGTACTTTCCATAATTACTTCCATCAGTTATGACCATATGGAGATTCTTGGCGATACGATTGAAAAGATTGCAGCAGAAAAAGCAGGAATTATAAAAAAGGGTATACCAGTTGTTGCTGTTGATGAAGAAAACGGGGCATTTCCTGTTATTGAAAGAACTGCGAAAGAAAAAAAATCCCCAGTTTACGGGCTGAAATCGCAAGACCTTACAATTTTAAAAAAATACGAGAATAAGATTGATTTTTCTATCAATAGCCGTTATTATAAGATAAGTAACTTAAAAGTAAAGAGTTACGCTTCCTATCAGGTACAGAATGCCGCGCTTGCCGCACTTGCCGCACATGTTCTTTTGCCAGATTTGGCGGAGAATGTTATCAGGAATGGCATTTTAGAGATGTTCTGGGCTGGAAGGATGGAAGAGATTGCAGAGAATGTTTATGTGGATGGAGCACATAATCCGGGAGCGGTTCGTCAGATTTATAACAGTTTAGCTGATTCTGATAAAGAGTGGCTCTTATTGTTTGCAGTCTGCTCGGATAAAGATTATACCGAGATGATTCGTATACTTGGAAAGATTCCGTGGAAGAGAATATACATTACAAAGATAGACAGTGCAAGAGGAGCGGATACTGCTGCGGTCAGACAGTGCTTTGAAGAAGCGGCAGGATGTCCGATATGCGAATTTGAGAGTGCCGGTGAGGCATTTAAGGCAGCTTTACGAGATAGAGGAGATGAAAGAGAAGAGAATCTTTTATGTCTTGGCTCCCTGTATTTAGTGGGAGAGATAAAGGAACTTGCAGCAACAATGTTTTGAAAGTGAGGATATATCATGTTTGATTATGATTTAGAATTAAAGAAATTTAAACCAGCAGTAGGCGTAGAAATCGGTGAAGATGAGCTGTTTAATGATGATATCAAAGACATCACAGACCTTGTGGAAGAACTGGTGGCAGAACGTGAAGGAAAGAAAGCTTCTAAGTAAGTTTGGAAAAAATTTCAAATTAGAGGTTTTTCAAACACGCTTTACCTGATGTGAATTGGGAATATCCAGTCATTTGTCTGGTTTCAATCTATGCCGCTATATAGATTGTGGATTGAAATAAATAGATTGAAAAAAGAAGAAACAAACAACAGTCTGAACTAGGAGGAAATCAATGAAGTGTATTAAATGTGGTCGGCCTGTCGGTGCAAGCAGATATTGCAATGCCTGCGGTTTTGATAATAAACACATAGCGAAAGCATTAAATACCGCAGATTATTATTATAACATCGGTCTTGAAAAGGCACAGATGCATGATTTAAGCGGTGCAGAGATTTATTTAAAGAAAGCTCTCACCTATAATAAGTCCCACAAGAATGCGAGAAATCTTTTAGGACTTGTTTATAATGAGATGGGAGAAGGTGGAAAGGCCTATATCCAGTGGAAGATTAGTGCAAAGCTTTCTTCTGTAGAGGAGAATATCGCTAATCTTTACATCCGTCAGATGGAAGAACATCCAGCAGTATTTGAAGAGATTAACGAAACAGCCAAGAAATACAATACCGCACTTTCTTATGCAAAGCAGGGAAGCGATGACCTTGCGATGATTCAGGTAAAGAAGGTACTTAGTATCACACCGAACTTTGTGAATGCACATCTTTTATTTGCATTACTTCATATGCGTGCCGGTGATAACGCCTCTGCACAGATTGATTTAAATAATGCGCTTGCGATTGACAGATATAACACAACAGCGCGTCGTTACTTAAAAGAAATTGGTGAGAATCCAGAAGCAATCGCAGAAAAGGTTCCGGCAGATGCCTTAAAACCAGATAATGAGAATCTTAAAAATGTTCGTCCGGTAGACCATTACGAAGATCCAAATAAAGAAACATGGAAGCAGTTTGTTTATATGTTAATCGGTCTTGCTATTGGTGTAGTAGCCATGTTCGTACTTGTTATTCCAAGTGTAAAGGCAAGCGTAAGTGTTGACTATAATAACTTAAAGAAAGAATACAGCCAGACAACCAACAAGAAAGACGCAGAAATCAATACATTAAAAGATGACAAGAAGAGCCTTCAGAAGAAGAACAAGAAGCTTACAAAGCGTCTTAAAGTATATGAAGGTTCCAAGGGCGAAGACAGTATGTATGACAGCATCTTAAAGGCAAGTCAGGCATATTCCAGCGGTAATTATGTAGAGTGTGCAAAACATCTCTTAAAGGTAGATAAGTCTGCACTTCCTTCCTCAACAGCGAAGAATTTATATACATCAATGAAGGACAAAGCATTCCAGAATGCAGCAACACAGTTATATAACAGTGGACAGGCTTCTTATGAAGCATATAAATATCAGGATGCATTAGATGATTTTGAGCAGTCTTATAAATATGATAAGAGTTATAATACAGAATATCAGATAGCAATGTGCTATAAGAGACTGAATAAAAATACGGATAAGGCAAAAGAATATTTCTATGATATTATCAATAATTCAGGGGATAATGACCTGATTCGTAAAGCAGCAAACCATGGTCTTGATATGGTGATTAATTCTGCGAAAGAAGCGGCAGCGAAGGCGAAAGAAGAAGACTCAAAATCTAGTTCAAAATCTGATTCTTCCACTTCCAAGAAGAGCAGTACAAAGAGTACAACAGAAGAGGATTTTAGTGCAGACACAGAAGAGAGTAATAACTAATTTTGGAAGAAAGTTTTAGTATGGATACTGCAGACAGTAATAATAAGGTTTCAATGCAGATATGCTAAGTTATAATAATTGATTTATAATTTAAATAATGAAAGTGATAATTGGGAATCGCGTATATTTGAATTTGGTATATGTTTTTCTGGAATTATTACAAATAAAAATAAGTTCGACAAAATATGTCGGACTTATTTTTTTGTTTTCGATAAAATATAGTTATTCAGATTCATGAAGATATTTAAAAGTATAAAATAACAGGATAAAAAATGATACAGCTGAAAAAAGATATAAATTGGAGAAAACACAAGAGAAGGAATAAAGGGAAATAAAGAAATAATATTATAAAAATGAATCTGAAAATTTGAGAGAAATAAAGAAAAGGAGAGGAAAAATGGGGTGCTGTCATGTGAAAAATCAATGCCTGGTTATCAGACTTCCAAAAGAAATTGATCATTATCAGGCGGAAAAGATAAGGCAGGAATGCGAAAAAAGTTTCATGAAATTCCTGATCAGAGACATTATTTTTGATTTTTCGGATACTTCTTTTATGGATAGCTCAGGAATTGGACTGATATTAGGAAGAGTGCGAAAGATTCATCCAATTAATGGCAGGGTATATTTGTTCGGAGGTAATGGACTGATTCAGAAAATGTGGGAAATGTCTGGAATACTAAATCTGGTGACTGTTTTAAATAACATTGAGGAAGTGAAGGAGGTATACGAATGAGACAGGCGGGAGAAACAGGAAACAGTATAAAGATGGTGTTTCGTAATCATCCAGAAAATGAAAAAATCGTAAGGACCACAGCGGCAGTTTTTGCTTCAGTATTGGATCCAACATTAGAAGAAATTTCAGATTTTAAAACAGCGGTATCGGAAGCAGTTACCAATGCAATTATTCATGCATATCCCAAAACGGGGGGAGATATCGAAGCGTATTTTAAAAGAGAAAATAGGAAGATAACAGTTATTATTACAGATTATGGTGTAGGAATCAGGGACGTAGAGAAGTCTATGCAACCTTTATATACTACGTTACATACGCAAGAACGTTCTGGTATGGGATTTACGTTTATGGAAGCATTTGCAGACGAAGTAAAGGTAAAAAGTCAGCCAGGAAAAGGGACAACCGTCAAACTTATAAAAATTATAAGAAAGGGGGAGGAGTGTGAAGAGGACCTGTGAATTAATCAGGCAGGCAAAGGAAGGAAATAAAGAAGCACAGGAAACTTTAATAGAAGAAAATTCCGGATTAATCTGGAGTGTTGTGAAGAGATTTCAAGGGCGTGGATATGATAAAGAAGATTTATACCAAATTGGAAGTATCGGACTTCTCAAATGTATTGAAAACTTTGATTTAGAAAGAAATGTGAAATTCTCTACTTATGCAGTACCACTGATTATGGGAGAAATAAAAAGATTTTTAAGAGATGACGGTATTGTAAAAGTAAGCCGTAGCTTAAAAGAAGCATCCTATAAAATAAAACGGGAAAAAGAACATTATCAGAAATTGTATAACAGAGAACCAACGCTAAAAGAAATTGCAACAACTTTAGATATGGATGAATCTGATATTATTATGGCGATGGAATCGGGACAGGAAGTCTGTTCACTACATCAGGTTATCTATCAGAGTGAGGGAGATGAAATCTATTTAGAAGATAAATTAGAACAGCAATCGGATCTTATTGAACAGACCGTAGATAATATGTATGTACAGGAACTTTTAAAAAAGTTGAATGAAGAGGAACGTCAGATTATCAAGATGCGTTACTTTCAGAATCAGACACAGGCAGTCATTGCAAAAACACTGGGAATATCGCAGGTGCAGGTATCGAGGTTGGAGAAAAAAATTCTGGAAAAACTAAGAAAATTTTGATTTGTCGATTTGATGACAAACGCTGCTACGGAGATATTTATGGTCGGACTGCATCGATGACTTCTAAGAGAGGGATTATTCTAAGATTGCATTTTGTTCCGTTGTGCTAAACATTCCATGTTGCCTGATAAAACAACCTAAGGTTACAATCAACACTCCACAGCACAAAGTCACAAAATGCAATCTTAGAATAATCCCTCTTTTTTAAATCTTCCTGAACAATCCGATGAAGACAATCTACAGTAGCTGTTTCATTCATATATGTTATGAGAATTTTCATCTAACATTACAAATCAATAGTGGAGAGAGAAGGGGATTCTCCAGAAGATTATGATTTAAAAACTATATTTGCCAAAGACTCCTGTCTGAAATTTCAGATACTCTCCTTGATTTGTTAGTAATAGAATTAAGCAGCCGCATTGAAAAAATTTTGACCGGATTGCTCAAAGACTATAAGAAAGAGAGACTAAAACATATCCCATTTTGTGCCTTTGTGCTGTGGAATTTTGACCATAGAAACTTCGCATTCGTTACTGCGAAGTTTCTGCTTTACTGGGCAAAATGGAACGTTTAGCACAACGAAGCAAAATGGGATATGTTTTAGTCTCTCTTTTCAATAGTACTTCTGGCAATCCGATTGTTACAGCCTTTATAGCGGCGTCTATTTAAACCAACAAATCAGAATGGTGCTTTATTTTTCAGGAGAATAAAGAGAGAAAGTTTGCGAATACTAAGGAAAAATATATTTGGAGAATCATTATGGAGAAAAAAATTATTTATTTAAAAGCAGAACAAAGTTCCTACGTAAATCATGGAACGATTCATATTGGAGATATTGCTTCTGTTTTTTGTGAGGATAGAGAGATAGAAAAACGGATCAGAAATATTGTAATATATGAGTTCGATGAGAAAAAAGAGAAGGAGGGAAGGATTTTTTTATCTATCCTATTATTGATCGAAAAGATTTCAGAACAGATTCCCTGCGGTGAAGTTCGAAATGTTGGTGAACTAGATATGGTTGTTTATTATAAAACAAAAGCACAGGAAAGTAAAAAATGGGTACAGTCTGCTAAAATTTTGTTTATCTGTGCGACCTGTTTTTTTGGAGCAGGGATTACGGTGATGGGATATAATAACGATGTGGATATGATAAAAGTATTTGAACAGCTTTACGAAGTGTTTTTGGGAAGTAAGCCGAGTAGCCCTACTTTTGTGGAACTATTTTATTCGGTAGGATTGATGCTGGGAATTTTTCTGTTCTTTAATCATGTTCCGGGAAAGAAAGTTACAAATGAGCCAACACCGATACAAGTGCAGATGAGGATTTACGAGCAGGATGTAAACAGAACCTTTTTGTTGGGTGCTTCGCGGAAGGGAGAAGAACTGGATGTCACCAGTAATAATAATCATAAATAAAATACTCTTAATGTGGGTTGCAGTTGGCGCAGGATTTGCAGTAGCAGGGGGATTCATTGCATTTATCAGCCTCATTGGAATCGTAACAAGACTTGCAGGAATTACAAAAACAGCCAATATAATACCCACTTATGAAAACAGTATGGCTATGGGGTTGATTGTGTTTAATATACTTTCTCTATATCATCCAAATCTGCGATGGGTTCCACAGATGGCAGCACTTTTGATTGTTAATCTTGGAAGTTTTTTTACGGGGATATTTGCAGGTTGCCTTGCGGGGGCATTAGCGGAAGTGGTTAATATTATTCCTATCTTTTCAAGGAGAGTAAAATTGCGAAAAGGCTTTCCCTATATGGTGAAAGCTGCTGCGGTAGGAAAATGTATAGGCTGTCTGATACAATTTTATAAATTTTGATCTGCATATTTTTTTCTTCTTGGGACATACTTTCTATGATGTATTAGATTTTTGAAGGAGAGTGAGGTTTATGAAAAAAGAACCAACCAATCAGGAGTATGCAGAAAAAATAAAAAAGCTGACTCCAAAGTTCAGTTCATTTTCAAATTGCTGGCATGCATTTGTATCGGGTGGAGCAATTTGTGTTTTTGGGGAGATAATACGACAGATTGCATATAAAAGAGTTGGAGTAAGCGAAGAAAATTCATATATTGTGGTAAGTATCTGCCTTGTGTTGTTTAGTGTTATACTGACAGGACTTCAGCTTTATGGGCCGTTAGCAAAATGGTGTGGGGCAGGGACGCTTGTTCCTATTACTGGCTTTGCCAATTCAGTCGCATCTCCGGCAATTGAATACCAAAAAGAAGGGCAGGTTTTTGGTATTGGAGTTAAAATTTTTACAATAGCTGGTCCAGTTATTTTATATGGTGTGTTTACAAGTTGGGTGGCAGGAGTTATTTATTGGTTATTTTTCAGTAGATAAACATAATGAAATGTAAAAAAATACAAAAGCAATAAAAAATTTTGCAAAGTAATTCACAGTAAGATATAATATAAATATTTGGCAAGACAATAAAGAAAATACAGAGCATAGATTTGTAAGGTACGTAATTTGGAGAAGAAATAATGGAAGATAGAATACAGTTAGAAAAAATACTCTCTTATATAGAGAGGCAGCAATGCATTGAAAGAAAAATTATGACTGAAGATGAAGAAGATCATAAAAAGGTGCAGGAAATATGGAAACAGAAAGTATGGAGAGGATATGTTGAATTAAAAGATGCAGGTTTTAAAGAGGGACAGGAACTTTTTTTGACAGCAGCCTATTTTGCAGGTAAACCAGATGAGACAGTAACGCCGCTTTTGAGAAGACTTAAAATGGTTATGAAGGACAGAGAAGACATAATAAGCGGAGGGATGCTTGCGGCATCGTACTATGGGGAAGAGGAGCTTGCCATGCGTATTCCAGTGCTTGAAGATGGGGCAGGAAATTTGTATAAAGATAAAAAGTGTGTAGAGGCACTTACAGGAAGCATTATGATCGCAGATGGTGGGCCGGCAGAAGTGGCAAAAGCAATACAGTGGTATATGTTTTTGCTTAAAAATGGCTTCGATATGAATGAACATCAGGTAGCCAGATTAATAGGGATATTGGCAGTAATTTCGTCATCTCCAAATCTGCTTGGACAGGAATTATTAAAAAGAGCGAAGGAAAATATGGCAAGTATAAAGAATAACACGGAAGAAAAGGAACTTCAAAAGATCTTTTATGAGGAGACTTGTACTTATATTAAAGAATTACAACAAAAAGAACAGGAGAGAACAAGAAAGCTTGACCGGACAAGTTATAAGATGCTTACAGGTGAGAAGAATGTTACAGCAGCAGATTATGCTGCTGAGGAAACGATTAGCCTAAATGGCAGTAATCTTCTTACTGGTATGCAGCAGGAGGTAAATCTGGTACTTGCAGCAATACACTTTGAAGTATAATGACAAAAGGAAAGAGAGAATATACAATGAAAAAGAATTATAAGATGACGATCTGCTATGATGGAAGCCGATATTACGGATGGGAGCATCAACCGGATAGAGATACGATACAGGGAAAGCTTGAGAATGTTCTTACAAGAATGTGTGGGGAGTTTATTGATGTTCTTGGTGCAGGCAGAACAGATGCGGGAGTACATGCCAGAGGAATGGTTGCAAATGCAGTTTTTGATGCTGCAGATAAAGAAAGAGGTGGAAGAGAGAGAACTCCCGATGAGATTCGGGATTATATGAATCGGTATCTTCCTGATGATATTGCAGTGAAGGAAGTAAAAGAAGCTTCTGAGCGTTTTCATGCCAGATATAAAGCTGTAGGAAAGTTGTATCGCTATACGTGTTATGATGGACCAGTTAAACCTGTGTTTCAGAGAAAATATGTGACCGTATTAGAAAAACGTCCAGATGTGGAAAAAATGCAGCAGGCAGCCGCATATCTGGAAGGCAAGCATGATTATAAAAGTTTTTGTGGAAATCCTCGTATGAAGAAGTCCACAGTACGTGTCGTAGATAAGATTGAAATTACAAGAAAG
This sequence comes from uncultured Anaerobutyricum sp., assembly GCF_934307085.1. Classification (GTDB taxonomy): domain Bacteria; phylum Bacillota; class Clostridia; order Lachnospirales; family Lachnospiraceae; genus Anaerobutyricum. Next base: position 23,261 of record NZ_CAKRCF010000003.1, on the reverse strand, counting down.
GGAAGCTTTATTTATTTTGATTTTCACGGAACAGGATTTCTTCAGAATATGGTACGGATTCTTGTAGGTACACTTTTAGAAGTAGGAAAGGGTAAGATACAACCGGAGCAGATACCAGAGATTCTTGAAGCCAAAAACCGGCAGATGGCAGGACCAACAGCACCAGCACAAGGCTTGTGTCTTATTAAAGTGGATTATTGATTTCATTTAGCAAAAGAATCCCTATTTGTGGACTCGGGGCAAGTGTTAAATACAAACGCATAAGCGAATATTTAATACGATGCGCCTAAAGTTACAGATAGAGATTCTTTTATTAAAGTTGCAAATGCGGAGTTATCTTGTATGCTCCCTGCTTTTGTCTATCGTTCATGAAATGAAGTAAATCAGAATACATAAATTTTGGAGATTTAGAAAATACTATTTTTCAGTAAGGTGATGAAGCAAAATGAAAGAAAGGTGGTATTTTATGAGACAGATGCAGGGGGAGCAGAGTATTTTATTTCAAAATCCGATAAAGATATTAAGTCATGCCTGTGTAGGTGGGAAAAAAGAGGGGGAGGGACCGATAGGGAAACATCTGGATTTGATTGTGGAGGATCCGATGTTTGGTAAGGAAAACTGGGAAGAGAGTGAAAGTTGTTTTTTGAAGACTGCTGGAGAGATTGCATTGCGAAAGGGAAAAAAGAAGAAAGAAGATGTGCGAATGGCCTTTTGTGGTGATTTGTTAGGACAGCTTATTGCGTCTTCTTTTGGAATTGCTGAACTGGAAATTCCCTATTACGGTGTGTATGGGGCCTGTTCTAGTATAGGAGCTGCTTTATCTGTTGGGGCAATGGCAGTGAATGGAGGATTTGCAGATTTAGTATTATCGGGCTGTTCGAGTCATTTTGCAAGTGCGGAAAAGGAGTTTCGGTTTCCTCTTGGATATGGTAGTCAGCGGCCTTACAGTGCAACATGGACAGTAACTGGAGCAGGAGCTTTTTTATTAAATGAGGAAAAGGGCGATGTGCAGATTCAAGGAATCACAACAGGAAAAATAAAGGACTATGGGGTACAGGATCCTTTTAATATGGGGGCCTGCATGGCTCCGGCAGCCGCAGATACAATTTATCAAAGTCTTGTGGATTTTGGGATGGAGGCAAAAGATTTTGACAGAATTATCACCGGGGATTTGGGCACAGTAGGACAGAAATTGCTTTTTGAATTACTTGATGAGAATCATAAAGATATTAAGAAAAATCATGTAGATTGTGGAATACAGATATTTGATGAAGAAAATCAGGATACACATGCAGGAGGAAGTGGATGTGCCTGTTCAGCATTAATGCTTTCGGCGGTAATATTACCAAAACTTGCTGCTAAAGAGTGGAAGAGAGTCCTGTTTGTACCAACAGGGGCATTACTGTCCCAGGTGTCAGCGAATGAGGGAAGGACAATTCCGGCAATCGCACACGCAGTCTGGTTAGAATCAGGAAAGGAGTAGGGGAGAAGGATGATATATTTAAAAGCATTTGTTGTAGGAGGACTCATTTGTACTTTAGTACAGATTTTTCTTGATAATACGAAGTTAATGCCCGGAAGAGTGATGGTGTTATTAGTAATAGCAGGAGTCCTTCTTGGAGCTGTAGGATTATATGAACCTCTTATAAAATGGGCAGGCTGCGGCGCAAGTGTTCCGCTGTCCGGATTTGGATATAATTTGTCAAAAGGAGTGATAGAGGCAGTAAAGGAAGAAAGGGCCATCGGTTTATTTAAAGGCGGACTAAAGGCTGCCGCTGCCGGAACAAGTTCTGCACTTATCTTTTCTTATCTGGCAGCACTCATTTTCCAGCCTAAAATGAAAAAATAGTAATTGTCACCTGGTGCCAGACTCTGCAGTAGCGGTGTCTGTTACCAGGACGACGATTACTATTTTATTGATTTAACAATTTTTTCACCTGTTTTTCGATATCATCTATCGTAGGATTTTCTGTTGTAGCATCATTTTTTTGCTCCTGCTGTTTTTTGAGCTTTTCTTGTTCTTTTTTCTTTTTCTTTTCCAGTTGCTTTTGCTTCCATGCTTCTGTATGAATATTACACTTGTTTTTATTAACATCGATATTCAGGAAGTAAGGTTCATCGTCGGTCTGTCCAGAAGAATGTTTCGGACGTACACGGAAAATCTTTGTATATCGGAACTTTTCAGGGCAGAACTTTTGTGCTACTAAGTGAGACTTGGAACAGAAAGTAACGGCAACATGGGCATCACAGCTATCTTTAGGTACTGTCCCAGGGGCAAAATATTCTGTACGTACCATAGACTTCTCCGGATCTTTAGAACATATATCAGGGAGAGCCTTTTTACCGGATTTTATACAAATCTCAGCTTTTTTAATATTCTTACAGGAAGGAAAATCCTTCACTTTTTGCTTTTTTTGCTTGATAATACGATCCATAATCTTTTTCCAAATTACTTTATGGTAGTTTTCGTCATTATCAAAAGAAGTATTATAATCGTATCCTGTCCATACAGAAGCTGTATAGTAAGGAGTATATCCACAAAACCAATAGTCGTAGTTCTTAGAAGTTGTACCTGTTTTACCGGCAACTGCCATATCAGAATCAAGCTGGGCGGCCTCGCCAGTTCCTTTTTTTACAACATCCTCCATAGCGTTTGTAAGAAGCCATGCAGTTGTTTTTTTCATAACCTTTTGAGACTTCTTTTTATTGCTTAGCAGGACATTTCCGTTACTGTCTTTAACGGTTGTGTAAAGGATAGGCTGATTATAGGTGCCCTGATTGGCAATTGCTGCATAGGCAGCTGTCAGTTCTACATTAGTTACACCATCGGTAATACCACCAAGAGAAAGGGACTGATTTACATCACTTTCATAAGCTCCGTTGGTGTTTACACGATTATTAACTAAAGTAGTAAAACCAAGTTTTTGAAGAAAATCAAAACCAACTTGCGGAGTAAGGTCGGTAATAGCCTTTACTGCTACAATATTATTAGAATCAATAATTGCATCACGAATTGTTGTAAGACCCTTATAGCTTGTAGAAACATAGTTTGTAACCTTTTGTCCGTTTTCGTAGCGGTAAGGAGCATCATCAAATACAGTAGCAAGTGTCATGCTACCGGTATCAATACCAGGAGCATAAGTAGATAAAATCTTAAAAGTAGATCCTGGCTGGCGTTTTACAGAAGTTGCACGATTTAAGGCTAAATCGTCCTGCTTTTTACCACGGCCGCCGACAAGAACCTTCACCTTTCCAGTTTTCTGATCAATTAAAGAATAGGACAGCTGCGGTTCTAAAGAGTAATGAATTGTTTCTGCTTTTTTAGTATCTGTTTTTTTAAGTACAGCTTTTTTAAATGTCTTTACGGCAGCTTTCATTTCTTTTTTTGAACTGTAAATGGTCGTATAATTGGACTTTTTCTTCTTTTTACGAAAATAAGAAGCAATATTTGTTTCTGTGTAAGTAGTACTGGAGCCATCAGCATGGGTTACCTGAAGTTTATACTCCAGAGAAAACTTAGTATTTACAGGATAATTATCTGGATTATTAATTACAGAATCAGCAATAGACTGTAATTTGGTATTCTGGGTAGAATAAATTCGTAATCCACCGCGGTAGACAAGCTGATAAGCCTGCGACTGTGTATATCCTTTTTGCTCCTGTAAGTCTGATACGACTTTTGTGATCAGTGCATCTGTAAAATAAGAGTATACAGAATCTTTACGACCTTTTGATGTTGTATTTTCAATTCTTGCATAAACATTATCTTCAAGTGCTTTCTGATATTCTTTATCGGTAATATAGTTGAGCTGATACATCTTTTTTAGTATCAGTTTGCGTCTCGTATTATTATCCTCTGGATAATCTACAGGATTTAAATAAGTCGGATTTTTTGTGATACCGGCCAAAACAGCACATTCAGATAAAGATAAATCTTTTACAGACTTACTGAAGTAGTATTTGGCAGCAGCTTCTACACCAAGAGTTCCTTTGCCTAAATTAATTGTATTTAGATAATTAGTAAGGATGTCCTCCTTGGAAAACTTTTTCTCGGCCTTTATAGCAAGATGTTGCTCCTGAATCTTACGCTTCACTTTTGCTATAATATTGCTCTCACCGCCTGCCTCAAATACATTATTCTTAATGAGCTGCTGAGTGAGAGTGCTGGCACCCTGAGAAGTAGAGCCTCGTCGGATATTTGTCCATAAAGCACGCAAAATCCCCTTGAAATCGATTCCGTCATGTTCATAAAAACGTTCATCCTCAATAGAAATAAAAGCATTTTTCAAATTATCAGGAATCTCCTCGTAGGTTACAGGAATACGATTGGAAGAATAATCGGAAAGCTGCTGAACTACTTTATTATTATCATCGTATACAATAGTAGCAGAATACTTAGGTTCAAGAGAAAAATCTTTAGGAGCACTGTCGATAATTCCCTGAAAGGAGCCGTATAAAAGACCGGCTCCACTGATAAGTACTGCACAAATAAGAAATAAAATAATACGAAAAGTAATTGCAGAAGCGGTTGTTCGTGCTTTCTTCTTTGTGGAGAGAAGTTCCTCTCGTTTCTTTTTTATAGATGGTTTATTATAATTCATAAGTATATCCTGTCATTTGGATGAAAAGGTTATCTTACAGGAACGATTTCGATCCAGTAACCATCTGGGTCATTGATAAAATAGATTCCCATAGAAGGGTTCTCATAGCAAATGCAGCCCATCTCTTCATGTTTCTTGTGGAAAGTATCATACTCATCTGTCTTGAAAGCAAGATGGAATTCTTCATCTCCGAGATTATAAGGCTCTTTTCTGTCACGCATCCAGGTTAATTCAAGAGTAAAGCCAGTACGTCCATCGCCAAGATAGACAATCTTAAAGCTTCCGTCACTGGAATCCTTTTCACGGACAACAGAAAGACCAATTGCTTCTTTATAGAAAGCAATACTCTTTTCTAAATCGAGAACATTAAAGTTAAAATGGTTAAATTCAATCATGGTAAACCTCCTTTGTACATATCAACTATAAATTGATTGTAACTAGTTTAGAAAACAATCCACAAAAAGACTCCAGGTACATATTGTTTGTGAATATGCTTACTATAGTTACGATTTGTTATGTTTTGTATTATAACATAGAAGAACGAGCAGAGCAAATTTACAAATTTACAAACTTCTGCTTTACAAAAACGAGAAAAATTATATAATAAAAATGGAGTTTTGCGTAATTACAAGAAAGTGTTTGAAAATACTATCAGTAAGATGTTTGTTACATTTACGGGGGATGAGTTATCAGGCACGTTTTAGGATGCAAATATTTCAGATGAGAGAAAGGAGAGGAAAGATGAAGAAAAGGAGAATGCTTTTACTGGCGGCAATGCTTGTTTTTGCATTTGCATTTATCCGATTTAATACAGTGGATGTACAGGCTGCCAGCAAGTATACGATTTATGTGAACCGCAGAACAAATCTTGTTAACGTAACCAATTCAAAAACCGGCAAGCTTGTAAAAGCAATGTATTGTTCTACTGGAAGAAATTATAGAACAATAAGAGGTACATATAATACAACTGCAAAATATAAATGGAGACCATTGATTCATGGCGTTTATGGACAATATAGTACTAGAATTCACGGAGCATATCTGTTCCATTCTGTACCTTATTATAGTACCAATAAGAGTCAGGTATCTAATAGGGAGTATAATAAGCTTGGAAAGCAGGCATCGGCAGGATGTGTGCGTCTGGCAGTGACAGATGCCAAGTGGATTTATGATCATTGCCGTCTTGGAACAAAGGTAGTAATCGGGGAAAGCCGTACTTTAAAGAAGCCGACAAGACCAAAGGTAAAAGTATCTACCAAGAAAAGAGCAGGCTGGGATCCTACAGATCCAGATGTACATAATCCTTATCGCCCGAAACTTACCTTAAAGAAAAAGGCGGCAAAGACAATTGCCTATGGAAGTATATTTAATATAAAAAATATGGTAAATGTCAGTTCTTCCTATGCTTCATCCGATGCATTGTTAAAGTCGATGAAGGTAAAGGGAAAGGTAAATACAAAAAGGGCAGGTACCTATAAAGTACAGTGTACGATTACTGATCCATATACAGCAGTAAGTGTAACAAAAACATTTACCTTTAAAGTTGGAAAGAAGCCAAAGCAGACAACAACAGAAAAGAAAGCTCCAACAGAGCCAAGTGCTGAGGAAAAGACAGCAGAATAATTTATGCCAACTATCATCCACCCGTCAGCTAATCACTGAAGGAATTGGATATAATTATATTATATTTTATGATACAGGAGGAAAAACCTATGGCAGAATCTTATAACCATAGAGCCATTGAGCAGAAATGGCGTGACAAATGGGAAGCAAACCCAATCAATGTAAACGATGGAAAGAAACCAAAATATTATTGTCTTGATATGTTTCCATACCCATCAGGAAGTGGACTTCATGTAGGACACTGGAGAGGATATGTAATCAGTGATGTGTGGAGCCGTTACAAGATGCTTCAGGGATATTACCTGATTCATCCAATGGGATGGGATGCATTTGGTCTTCCAGCAGAAAATTATGCAATTAAGATGGGAACACACCCTAAAATTACTACAGCTTCTAACATTAAGAATATCAAGAGACAGATTAATGAAATCGCAGCTATTTATGACTGGGATATGGAAGTAAATACAACAGATCCAAACTTCTACAAGTGGACACAGTGGATTTTCGTAAAAATGTTTAAAGCAGGTCTTGCTTACGAAAAAGAAATGCCAATTAACTGGTGCCCTTCCTGTAAGACAGGTCTTGCCAATGAGGAAGTAGTAGACGGATGCTGCGAGCGTTGTGGTTCTCCTGTAACAAAGAAGAACTTAAAACAGTGGATGCTTCGTATCACAAAATATGCAGATCGTCTGTTAAATGACCTTGATAAGCTTGACTGGCCTGAAAAGGTTAAAAAGATGCAGACAGACTGGATCGGTAAGAGTTATGGTGCAGAAGTTGAGTTCCCTGTAGAAGGAAAAGATGAGAAAATCACTGTATATACAACAAGACCAGATACACTCCACGGAGCAACATTTATGGTATTAGCTCCAGAACACGCAATGGCAAAAGAACTTGCTACAGATGAGACAAGAGAAGCTGTAGAAAAATATATCTTCAATGCTTCTATGAAGTCTAACGTAGACCGTCTTCAGGATAAAGAAAAGACTGGTGTATTTACAGGTTCTTATGCAATCAACCCATTAAATGGAGCAAAAGTTCCAATCTGGTTATCTGACTATGTACTTGCTGACTACGGTACAGGTGCGATCATGTGTGTACCTGCCCATGATGACCGTGACTTTGAGTTTGCTACAAAGTTCAACATCCCAATCATTCAGGTAATTGCTAAAGATGGAAAAGAAATCGAGAACATGACAGAAGCGTACACAGAAGCTGCCGGAACAATGATTAACTCTGGTGAGTGGAATGGTATGGAATCTTCTGTACTGAAAAAAGAAGCGCCTCTTATGATCGAAAAGATGGGCATCGGAAGAAAGACTGTAAACTACAAGCTTCGTGACTGGGTATTCAGCCGTCAGCGTTACTGGGGTGAGCCAATCCCTATCGTACACTGTCCAAAATGTGGTGCAGTACCAGTTCCAGAAGAAGATCTTCCATTACTGTTACCAGAGGTAGAAAAATATCAGCCAACAGGAACAGGAGAATCTCCACTTGCTGACATTACAGAATGGGTAAACACAACATGTCCATGCTGTGGCGCTCCAGCAAAGAGAGAGACAAACACAATGCCTCAGTGGGCAGGTTCTTCATGGTACTTCTTACGTTATGTTGATAACAAGAACGATAAAGAATTAGTAAACAGAGAAAAAGCAGATAAGTACCTTCCAGTAGATATGTATATTGGTGGAGTAGAACATGCCGTATTACATCTGTTATACTCCAGATTCTATACAAAGTTCCTCAACGATATCGGAGTAATCGATTTTGACGAGCCATTCAAGAAGCTCTTCAACCAGGGTATGATTACTGGTAAGAACGGTATTAAGATGAGTAAATCCAAAGGAAATGTTGTATCTCCAGATGACCTCGTAAGAGATTATGGATGTGATTCCTTAAGAATTTACGAACTCTTCGTAGGACCACCAGAACTTGATTCTGAATGGGATGACAAAGGAATCGAAGGTGTAAACCGTTTCCTTAAACGTTTCTGGAAGCTTGCTCTTGACAATAAAGATAAAGATGTAAAAGCAACACCAGAATTAATCAAAGTACGTCATAAACTTGTTCATGACATCACAAACCGTCTGAACAGCTTCAGCTTAAATACAGTAATCAGTGGATTCATGGAATACAATAATAAACTGATGGAACTGTCTAAAAAAGGTGGTGTAGATAAAGAAACATTAGAAACATACATCATCTTATTAGCTCCATTTGCTCCACACGTTTCCGAAGAACTCTGGGAACAGTTCGGGCATGAAGACTCCGTATTCCACGCAACATGGCCAGAATACGATGAGGAAGCTATGAAAGACGATGAAATCGAGATTCCAGTACAGATTAACGGAAAGACCAAATGTACAATTGCCATCAATCCAGATGGAGACAAGGATGAGATTCTTGCAAAGGCGAAAGAGGCACTTGGGGATAAAGTCAATGGAACAATCCGCAAGGAAATCTATGTACCCGGAAGAATCGTAAACTTAGTTATTAAATAGTAGATTTCGTATAGACGAAAAAAGGAAAAATACCATATCCCATCTGCTCTGTAGTCGCTGTGTTTAAAATGCTCGTTCGCATCTTAAACACGCTCCGAAGCCGCATCTGGGATATGGTATTTTTTCTTTTTTCTGACTATTCTAAATATTAATTTCCATCTGGAGCCAAAGAACAGAAAAACAGAAATTAGTATTTGATTATTGTTAGCGGTTTACTTTTCCACTTTTCTAAAGATTTATTTTAATCGTAATAATTATTGTGTGTATCATGTTTAGTGGAGGAGATGACAAAGAAGAGGAAGAAATATGTAAAAAAATAAAATCGAGTAGAAAATATCGAGAATTTTCAGATTTTGTGGATCTGAATGAAAAGTCTAATCCCCCAGCTATGCTGGGGAGAATAGAGTAAGTGGAAACGTAAAGGATACAATAAAAAAGCCTCCTATGCTACAATGAGAATGGTGTCGCAAGCCAAACTCAAGATAAGAATAGGAGGAGGTCCAAATGGACAATAAAAGTTTATCACATACAAGATGGAAATGCCAATACCATATAGTATTTATTCCGAAATACAGAAAGAAAATATTATATGGAAGATTGAAAAAAGATGTAAGAGAAATAATAATTACATTGTGTAAATATAAAAATGTAGAGATAGTAGCAGGAGCAGTATGTCCAGATCATGTACATTTAAGCGTGGCAATTCCTATTTAAAGAATTCCCCCTTGATTTTAGTGGGGAATCGTAGTAGAGTTTTATTTGAATAACGATTATACTATTTGAAAGAAGGGTTTAAGTTGAGTAAAATCGAAGAAGTCCGTACCGCAATGTACGCAGCAATGAAAGCAAAAGATAAAGAAAGAAAAGATGCATTATCCATGCTTCTTGGTGCTTTAAAGGCAAAGGCAATCGATAAGAGAGAAGATTTAACAGAGGCAGAAGAGAACAGTATTATTGCAAAAGAAATCAAACAGTGTAAAGATACGATTGAGATGTCTCCGGCAGACCGTACAGATATTATCGGCCAGTGTAAACTGAGAATCGCTGTTTATGAAGAATTTGCTCCAAAGCAGATGAATGAAGATGAAATCAAAGCAACAATTCAGTCCGTACTTGATGAACTTGGAATTACAGAACCAACAGGTAAGGACAGAGGTAAGATTATGAAGGACCTCATGCCAAAAGTAAAGGGTAAAGCTGATGGTAAGCTTGTAAACCAGATGGTAGCTTCCATGCTTAAATAAATTTATTTGAGGGACGAAAGAGACGAAAAGCAGAAATTTTATATCAAATGGAAAACTCCAGAAGAAATGAGTCAATTCTTTAGGGGTTAATTTCCTGGAAAGTCATATCCTTCTGGAGAATCCCCATTCTTACCAACTGTAGATTTAAATAGTCAAAAAAAAGAAAAAACACTCTATCCCAGATGCGGCTTCGGAGCGTGTTTAAGATGCGGATGAGCATCTTAAATACAGCGACTACAGAGCAGATGGGATAGAGTGTTTTTTCTTTTTTCGTCTACACCAAATCTACAAATTAATAGTTAGCTTTTGACAGTAATTCTTCCCATTTCCTATCAACTTCTGCCTGGATTCTCGCGATTAATTCTTCTTTTCCAGGTTTGAATAAATGTTTGAATCTTCCCTGTGGACGTAAGAAGTCCTCGATTGGGAGCTTTTTCTTTGGAACGTAGTTTACGATCCATTTACCGTCAATGACTTCAAATAATGGCCAGAAGCAGGTATCTACTGCAAGCTGGCAGATTTCCAAAATATCAGGTGTATTGTAACGCCATCCTCGTGGGCAAGGAGCCATGACATTTAAGAAAGCAGCGCCTTCTGTGTAGATTGCTTTTTCTGACTTTGTATGCAGGTCTTTGAAGTTTTGTACAAAGGTAGTCTGTGCAACGTAAGGAATGTTATGCGCAGCGATTACCTGTGTTAAGTCTTTTCGATTCTGTGTTTTTCCATCAGATTCGGAGCCGACAGGAGTTGTAGTTGTGTCGGCATACATTGGAGTTGCGGAGGAACGCTGGATACCGGTGTTCATGTAAGCACCGTTGTCGTAGCAGACATAAACCATGTCATGGTTACGTTCCATTGCACCGGATAAGGACTGGAATCCGATATCGTATGTACCGCCGTCACCACCAAAAGTAATGAATTTATGAGTGTTTTTTACTTTGCCTTTTTTCTTTAAAGCACGATAAGCTGCTTCAACACCACTACAGGTTGCTCCGGCATTTTCAAAGGCATTATGAATGAAAGAGTCTTTCCATGCAGTGTATGGGTACATGAAGGAGGATACTTCAAGACAGCCAGTTGCACAGGTGATAACCGCTTCATCTTCTTCGTGAAGTCCACGCAGCACATTTCTTACAGCGATAGTCGCACCACATCCGGCACACATTCTATGGCCCGGGGATAAACGTTCTTCTTTGTTTAATGTTTGTTTTAAATTATAAGCCATGATTGTTTCTCCTATTCTCTGACAGATAAATAACGGTATGTTTCGCCAAGTCCGCCTGTTTTTTTGGCAGTCTGTAAATCTTCAAAAACAGAAGCAAGGCTTTCTACAGTAACATCACGGCCACCGATACCATAACAGTAGTTTAATGTAGTCGGATGAAGGTTTGCATTGTAAAGAGCAGATTTGATTTCGGCTCCAAGAGGTCCGCAGTGACCGTTATAATCTTCGGTACGATCCATGATTGCAAGGTATTTTACATTTTTAAGAGCCTCGGCAATTTCTTCTGCCGGGAATGGACGGAAAAGACGAATCTTTAAAAGTCCGGCACGAATGCCCTGCTCACGAAGCATGTCTACGGTATCTTTTCCTGTTCCTGCTGCGGAACCGATGATAACCATAGCATATTCTGCATCCTCCATACGATATTCTTCAAATAATCCGTAGGAGCGGCCAGAGATTTTTTCAAATTCTTTTGCAACATCAAGAGTAACCTGTTTGGCATTGCGAAGTCCCTGCATCTGGGCACGTTTTGCTTCCATAACATAGTTTGTTACAGCATATGGACCAACAGCAAATGGTTCGTTATCTTTTAACAGGTAATGTTCTGGTTCGTATTCACCGACAAAGTTCTTTACAACATCATCTTCTAATAATTCAATATTTTCTACAGCGTGGCTTGTGATGAAACCGTCCTGGCAGATCATAATAGGAAGGCGGACATCCTTATGTTCTGCAATACGGTAAGCCTGTACCATGTTGTCGTAAGCTTCCTGGTTATTTTCTGCAAAAATCTGAATCCATCCAGTATTTCTTGCACCCATCGCATCAGAATGATCGCAGTTGATATTGATCGGACCGGAAAGTGTACGGTTTACGAGGGCAAGACAGATTGGAAGTCTGTCAGAAGCGGCAACAGTGAGAACTTCCCACATAAGAGCAAGACCGCAGGAAGAAGTAGCGGTGATTGTTCTTGCACCGGCTGCTTCAGAACCAACGCAGGCACTCATAGCACTGTGTTCACTTTCTACAGGAATAAATACAGTATCTACCTTTCCATTAGAAACAAAAGAAGTAAAATACTGTGGGATTTCTGTGGAAGGGGTAATTGGGTAAGCTGGCATAACATCAGGATTAATCTGACGCATTGCATTAGCAACAGCTTCATTTCCAGATAAACGTTCTTTGATAGGCATCTTATCTTACCCCCTTTTTCATAATGATTGCACTAAATGGGCAGGCTTTTTCACAAATGCCGCATCCTTTGCAATGATCAAAGTCAAAATCAAGTCTTTTTCCCTCTCTTACAGGAATGGAGCTGTCAGGACAGACAGGCACGCATAAAAGACACTGTTTACATTTTTCTTCAATAAATTCTGGTGTATCCACACGCCATTCTCCTGTGTGGAAAACTTCAGCAGTACAACTTCCGACAATGGTACATCCCGGAGTGAGATCCTGCCATTTTACGTCAAGTCCAAGTTTGTTGATATCTGATACCATTATTGCACCTCCTGTAAAGCAAGGGAGAGAGCCTTCATGTTACCCTCAATCACCTCTGGTTTTGAAGCAAATTTATGTGCGTAAGACTTCTGCATCTCTGCAAGGAAAGCCTCGTCATCCATAACACCAGATACCTTTACGATAGCAGCAAGCATCGGTGAGTTCGGAAAATACTTTCCAAGAGCTTCTAAAGAAATCTTTCTGGCATCAATCGTATACACGAGACCTTTATATCCATTTAATTTTGGTAAAAGTTCCTCTTTTTTGTGCTTTGTGTTAATAATGATTGCCCCATCTTCTTTCAGACCTTCTGTTACATCGACAGAATCTAAAAGAGTTTCATCAACAACAACGACATAATCAGGATCGTAAATATTAGAATGTACACGAATCTGATTGTTACTCAGACGATTGTACGCAGTAATTGGTGCTCCCATTCGTTCTGGACCATACTCAGGGAAGCCCTGTACATACATTCCAGTACTGAAAGCGACATCAGCAAGTAAAAGTGCCGCAGTTTTCGCACCCTGACCGCCACGGCCATGCCAGCGGATTTCGATTAAATCTTTCATGTTATCCTCCAATTTGTATTCTATGTACTCTCAAAATGTTAAGTAATCGCAGTTATATATCCGTTTTAGATTGTGTTTGAAAAATAAAAAAGCATTTTCCAATACGTTCAGATAGTAGAAGTTCTGAGAGTACATCCCTCCTAAGTAAAAGGAAATGTGTTCCTGTAAAAAACTCATGTCCGCACTACACGGAAAAAAGACGTAAAAAATATAAACAATGGTAATCGCATAAAAAATCATTGTTTAAAATAGCCTTAATATGAATTTTGTTAAACCTATGTACTACCATAAATCTGACAAAAAGAAAATGAAATAAAAGTTGAGAAAAATGTCGATTTATGATAGAAACGAATCAATTATAACAGACAAACTTCTATTTGTGAAGTCTAAAAGAGAAAAAAATTCAAAAATTAAGTTACCACCCTTCTGGCAAGAAGACGCATGCCTTTAAGGATACCACTGAAAAGTTCCACAGAAGGGAAGAATGTCACTCTTTGATAACACTACTTCCCCTGCGGTTATTTTTTAAATAAACATTTAAAGTATTCTGCTGGTTTCCAGTCGCAAGGAATACGTCAGACAAGTGTTTACAACCATGTGCAGAAAGCTGCTTTTTAAGCCATTCTTCATCCTTTCCAGAATGTAAGAGATTCTCGTAAAGAATTTTTCCATCCATGATATAAGTAGGAAGAAGCCACTCTTTATCTGGTGATAAATTCAGATCAGAAGGCGAGGCAGGACGATGCTCCGATTTTGCAAGAAAACTGATGCGACCATTCTCTTCAAGAATTGCCGTCTGTAATTCCTTCAAATCAAAAAATCCATTTAAACGGCATTGCACAAGAAATTCGGACAAATCAATATGTCCTTTCTTAAAATTTCCTTCATATAAATGCCCATCATTAAACAAAATATAAGGCGAACCGGAAATAAAACGCCGTATCTTCATATTTTTTCCCGTAATAAAAGCAAGTAAAGCAGTAAGTAATCCATAAACAATCATAGCCGTAAGCGGTTCTAAAAAACTTGAGTCAAGAGCAGTAGCCATCTCTGCCGCAATGGAGCCAATCGTAATACCACTGATATAATCAAACATACTCATCTCTGACATTTGCCGATAACCGATTAACTTTGTCAGAAGAAAAAGAACAATCAGAGAAAAAACAGACAAGAAAATAACATATAAAATATCCATAAAACCTCCTTGGGGGAATTTTGCTTTTGGGGTGGCGAGGGAGACGAAATTTCCAGCATACTATATTGCATTTATTCTATAGTCGCTACGCGAGAAAATGCTCAACCGCATTTTTCGCTACTCCGAAGCCGTAAATGCAATATAGTATGCTGGAAGTTTCTGACTTTGGCATGCCGCAAAGCAGAAATTCTGGTTTGTGTGAAGTGTGACATCGAATTTGGGTGCTATCTGAACTCTAATTAAGATGTGAAATGAGAGGGGAAAATATACGTTTTACGATAAGAAATTTTCGTGGTAAAATGTTTATCAAATGAAAGAAAATATGTCTTTTTAAAAATAGTCTATTTATTTTATTACTGTAGGAAAATGTGGATAATACGAAATTTAAGATGCCATTACCTTCAGAATACAATTACAAATAGCGAAAAAATGTTTGATACCAATAGTATAAATCACTTTACTAATATTGCAAAAGTGTTGAGAGGAGGAGTTTCAGAGCTAATAGGTAATTACAAATATTTGCGCATATTGCCACAGCCTAGTGAAGTCAAAACCTTTGGGATGGTAATGATTCGCAATTGCTTTACTAATGTTATAAAAGTATTTAAGGGAGGAATTTCATACCAAACAGGCAAATACGAATATTTGCACATATTGCCACAGCCTGGTGAAGTTAAAAACTTTGGGATGGCAATGATTCGTAATTACTTTACTAATGTTATAAAAGTATTTAAGGGAGGAGTTTCATACCAAACAGGCAAATACGAATATTTGCACATATTGCCACAGCCTGGTGGAGTTAAAAACTTTGGGATGGCAACGATTCGTAATTGCCTGTTTGGTATGAAACTCCGGTCTAAATATTTTAGAAAGGAGTATATTTTGAGCAAAAATTACAGAGCAGAACTTGTTGGTCTTTTCGGTAACCCAGTAGACGAAAATCCAACTGGTCTCATGATGGAGGCTGGTTTTGAGGAACAGGGATTAAATTACCGATACATAACCATGAAAGTAGAAAAAGAAAAATTAAAAGATGCAATTGCAGGGGTGCGTGCCATCGGCATGAGAGGACTGAATCTCACAATTCCACACAAAATTGCGGTAATTCCGTTTCTCGATGAACTTTCACCAGCAGCCCAAATTATCGGAGCAGTAAATTCTGTCCGTGTACAGGATGGACAACTTATCGGAGAGAATACTGATGGCAAAGGATTTGTTACTTCCTTAATGGAGGCAGGAATCGAACTAAAAGAACGGACGATTAGTGTACTTGGAAGCGGTGGTGTAGCAAGAGCAGTAGCGGTAGAATGTGCAATCTCTGGAGCCAAAACAGTAAATATCATTGCCCGCAATGAAGAAAGCGGTAAAGAACTTGCCGATTTAATTTCTGAAAAAACAGAAGCGCAGGGAGTTTATTTTGCATGGAAAGGAAGCGTACATATTCCAGAAAGCACAGAAGTTCTTGTGAACTGTACTAATGTGGGGCTTTATCCAGATGAAAATAAACCAGACATAGTATATGAAGATATCACAAAAAACATAACAGTCTGCGATGTTGTATTTAATCCACCAGAAACAAAATTCTTAAAAGAGGCGAAAGCACGCGGAGCAACAACCGTCAATGGGCTTGGAATGCTGGTGAATCAGGCAGCCTTAAACTACTGTCTTTGGACAGAAAAAATGGCTCCAAAAGATGTGATGAAAGAAGCACTCTTACGAGAGTTTGGTCTGGAAAATACTACAGCACAAGGAGAACAGAAGATTATGGATGAACTAGACAGAAAATTAATAGAAAAAATGATGGAATATTACGCCGGAGACCCCAAAAGAGTACAACATTTTCTCAAAGTTTATGAATTTGCAAAACTAATTGGAGAATCAGAAACCCTTGATTTAGAAACCATGCATATTCTCCGAACCGCAGCAATCGTTCACGATATTGGAATAAAAATAAGCGAAGAAAAATACGGAAGCTCCAACGGAAAATATCAGGAAAAAGAAGGCCCAGCAGTAGCTGAACCAATGTTACTTACGCTGGGGTATGATGAAGCAGTCATCGACCGGGTACGTTTTCTAATAGCCCATCATCATACCTATAATGAGATAGAGGGATTAGATTATCAAATTCTCGTAGAAGCCGATTTCTTAGTAAATTTATTTGAAGACGGAAGTAGCAGGGAAACGGCAGAAAAAGTGCGGAAAAATATTTTTAGAACAAAGACAGGAATAAAATATTTAGAACATCTTTTTTGTGAATAAAAGATATAAAAATCTATAGAAAATAACTGACAATGTTAAAAAAGTAATTTAATTGACATGATACACTAATCTGGTATATGATAACGTTATATTACTTTATGTGTAAAAAGGGAGTTTTACCCTTGAACAAAGGAGGAACAAATGGTTTTTGGAGTAATTTTAGCCGGAGGAATCGGCAGCAGAATGGGAAATGTTGAGAAACCCAAACAGTATCTTAGCGTTGGCGGTAAGCCAATTATTCTTCATACATTAGAGAAGTTTTATGTGAATAGTAAGTTTGAGAAGTTAATCGTACTTTGCCCATCTCAGTGGATTAATCATACGAAGAATCTGGTAAAGAAGAACTTTAATGATGCTAGTAAGATCGTTGTCATTGAAGGTGGTTCCACTCGTAATGAGACAATCATGAACTCTATTCGTTACATTGAAAAAGAATATGGGCTTGATGATGATACAATTATCGTAACACATGACTCTGTTCGTCCATTCTTAACCTATCGTATTATCGAAGATAACATTCGCTACGCACAGGAATACGGTGCATGTGATACAGTTATTCCAGCATCTGATACTATCGTAGAAAGTGCAGGACATGAGATTATCAGTAATATTCCTGATCGTTCTATTATGTATCAGGGACAGACCCCACAGTCCTTTAAGGCAAAGAAGTTAAAAGAGCTTTACGAAGGACTGACAGAGGAAGAAAAAGAGATTCTTACAGATGCCTGCAAGATTTTTGTTATCAAGGGCCAGGATGTACATTTAGTAGAGGGAGAAGTTTTTAATATTAAGATTACTTATCCATATGACCTGCGAGTTGCTGAAACTTTGATTAAAGGAGAAGATAAATAATGTTAAATACAGTGTATCGTCTGGTAGCACCCAGAAGATTTGAAGTAGCATTTAACGATATTGATTTAAATAGTGATAAGGTAGTTGTGCGTCCAACACATTTATCTATCTGTCATGCAGACCAGCGTTATTATCAGGGAACCCGTCCGGCAGACGTTATGGCAAAGAAGCTGCCGATGGCCCTTATTCATGAGGCGATTGGTGATGTAGTTTATGATGCGACAGGCGAATTTAAACCGGGTGAACTTGTCGTTATGATTCCAAACACCCCAGTGGAGAAGGATGATATTATTGCTGAGAATTATCTGAGAAGTTCCAAGTTCCGTGCGAGTGGTTTTGATGGATTTATGCAGGACAATGTCGCTTTAGACAGAGACAGACTGGTACGTTTACCACAGGATATTGACAGAACAGTGGCAGCATTTACAGAGATTGTCAGCGTAAGTGTACATGCCCTTCGCCGTTTTGAGCGTTTTACTCATGCAAGAAAGAATGTTGTAGGTATCTGGGGAGATGGTAACTTAGGTTATATCACTTCCGTATTTTTCCGATATATGTATCCGGATACGAAGCTGATTATTTTTGGAACGAACGAAGACAAGCTGAGCAGTTTTACTTTTGCCGATGAAACACATCTTGTATGGGAGATTCCAGAAGGACTTACAATAGATCATGCGATTGAGTGTGTTGGTGGAGATGCTTCTCAGAAGGCGATTGATCAGATGATTGATCTTATTCAGCCAGAGGGAACAATCGCACTTCTTGGTGTGTCAGAATATGCGGTTCCAATTAATACTCGTATGGTATTGGAGAAAGGATTACATCTTTATGGAAGCAGCCGAAGCGGAAGAGCTGATTTTGAAAAAACAGTTGAGATGTATCAGGAATATCCAGAGATTCTCGGTTATCTCAGCAACATCGTAGGCGCGCAGGTTGAAGTAAATTCTATTGCAGACATGACAAGAGCATTCGAGATGGATATTAATAAGATGATGGGTAAAACTATTATGATATGGAATAAATAAAAGATTTTGTTTGAAATGTAGTTTTAATGCTACAAGTTGAAAATGAAGGATTTTATAATTAAAAATGCATATTGACATAATTGGCATATATGATATACTTAATTCATAAGTTGAAGGAGCAACGATTTTCGTTGCTCCTTTTTGTTATTTCATATGCTTTTAGGTGTAGATTCTATTGTATTATAAAAGTGAACTGGAAAAACAATTTGTATGAAACTTTTTATTTAGAAGATAACTTTTATTGGTGAGTAGCTTATATGTAAAGTTATTACATAACTTAAGATTGAATTTTAAAATTCAGTTTAGGCCTTAGTCGTAGGAACTCGTACATATGAAATAGCGTAAAAGAAAGTCTTTTGCAGACGAAAATCCGAAAAAAGAGAGGGGCAGTAAGTATGCTAAAACTAAGTAACATTGTATCACAGATAGACTCTTTCGTGTGGGGACCAGTAATGCTGGTTCTTTTAGTAGGAACAGGAGTACTCCTGACAGTTCGATGTAATTTCCTGACCTGGAGAAATCTCCCGTGGGCATTAAAAAAGACATTGAGTAAAGAAGCGAGAACAAAAAGTCGTGGAACAGGAGATGTTTCTCCGTTTTCTGCCCTTACGACAGCTCTTGCAGCTACCATCGGAACAGGAAATATCGTGGGTGTTGCAACAGCGATGGTTTCCGGTGGAGCGGGAGCCTTAGTGTGGATGTGGATTTCTGCCTGCTTTGGACTTTCTTCAAAATTCTCAGAATGTATGCTGGCAATTAAATACAGAGAAGTCAATGAAAAAGGAGAAATGTCCGGCGGTCCAATGTATACAATGAAAAAAGGACTGAAAAATAAAAAATTAGGAGCAGTCCTCGGCTGGCTATTTGCTCTTTTTGCAGTTATTGCCTCTTTCGGTATCGGAAATATGACACAGGGAAACTCCATTGCAACATCAATTCACGCAACTTTTGGTATTTCGGTAACTACAGTTGGGGTTATAATTACAGTACTTGCCCTGTTAATCATCATCGGAGGAATTAAAACAATTTCAAAAGTTTCCTCTGTTGTAGTTCCTGTTATGGCAATATTTTATGTGATTGCCGGAATCATTGTTATTCTTGGAAATATACATAATCTTCCCGCAGGAATTGCCATGATATTTAAAATGGCATTTAGTGTGAAAGCGGTTGGGGGTGCTTTATGTGGAAATATTGTTGCTTCTATGATGAACGCAGCTCGTTACGGTGTAGCCCGTGGATGTTTTTCCAATGAAGCTGGAATGGGTTCTGCTGCAATCACAGCCGCAGCCGCAACAACGGATAATCCGGTAAGGCAGGCTTATATTAATATGACTGGAACTTTTTGGGATACGATTGTTGTCTGCACAATCACGGGTCTCGCCATCGCAAGTTCTGGTGTGCTTGGACAGATTGACCCGGCAACAGGACAGCTTTATGTTGGTTCTGCATTGACAATCGCTGCATTTTCTACGGTACTTGGAAAAGTTGGTGGATATCTCGTAACAATAGGTATTACATTATTTGCTTTCTCCACAATTCTTGGATGGGAATATCATGGAGAAAAAGCTTTTGAATATCTGGTAGGAACCCATAAGCTGAATATGGTTTATCGAATTATCTTTTCACTCGTTGTCTATGTTGGTGCTACACAGACTTTGGAACTTGTATGGAACTTTTCGGATATTGCGAATGCGTTGATGGCGATACCGAATCTGATTTGTATGTTGCTTATGAGTGGGGAAATCGCGAAGGATGTGAAGGCATTCCAAAAAATCATTAATGTAGAAAAATAAATGCTGATTTGCCGCAGGCAAGGAGACGTTACGGTAGAAGAGATTCTAGTCGGATTGCCTGAAGAATTATGGTAAAAAAGCCCCTAAAAAATATCCCCTTTTGATCCGTTGCGCAAAATTCCACAGCACAAAGGCTCAAAAGGGGATATTTTTGGGGACTCTTTCTTGGAGTCTTTGTGCAATCCAGAAAAAGCTCTTACAGTGGCTGTTTATTCTAAGTTTCACAAATTAATGAAAAAAGCTTTGAGGAGGCAAATGGAGCATTATTTATCTAGTTTGTATAGTGTTATGGATTTGCTATATTTTTCTGTAAAAACACAATTTCACGGAGAATTTCTAAATTCTACAATGTCCGTTCTGCTTTACAAATCAGAATTACAAATACCATTCTTTTCTTCGGGTTGAAATATACGGAATTTTTTTACGGAGCATTGTCGATTCTGCTAAATTTATCTCACAGCTCAAAATCTGTTCGCTATCATCCGCTTTGCAGATAAGAGAACCATCGGGAGCAGCTACAAGAGATTCGCCGGAAAAGACCATACCTCCTTCAGTACCAACGCGGTTACACATCGCAACAAACACCTGATTTTGCATTGCCTGCACACGAATCTCCCATTCGAATAATTCCATCGGTTCCGCTTTCGTGTTAGCAGTAGGAATAATGATTAGCTGTGCGCCCATCAAGGCGCAAGTGCGGATACTTTCTGGAAGATGGCGGTCGTAGCAGATAACGATGCCAATTTTTCCGTGCGGAGTATCGAAAACTTTGAATCCATCATCGGAAGGAGTATAGTAATCCTGTTCATAGAACTGCTTTGCCTGTGCGATATGAACCATTTTTGCGTAATCAACGATTTTCCCTTTGGGATTAATCCATAAAGAAGTATCATATCTTTTCCCATTCAATTCCATATAAACATTAGGAGAAAGATAATAATGATACTGTGTCGCTTTCTTACAAAAATCTGTAATTTCCATAGCATTTTCTTTTAAACAATATTTACTTGCATCTCGCCCCTCATACTGTGGGAAAAAAGGACAAAGCTGAATCTCGGGAAAGAAAACCAAATTACTTCCCTGTGCCTTATCACAAAACGTAAGAGATTTTTCACAATTTTTATTTAAGCTCTCAGACATAGACATTTGTATTAATGATAATTTCATAGACAAATCCTTTCATTGCCATTGAATAGTAGTGTCCTTTCGGGGTTCGTCCATTCATCTACTGAATTAAATCAGTAACAAAAATAGCACTACCCCCCACGATGACACTCAATAACATATAGAGAAAAGCCACCTTCGGATGTCCGCTTTTCATTAATGTTGTTGATTCAAGTGCGAAAGTTGAAAAGGTAGTAAATCCCCCACAAATTCCAGTCTTTAAGAAAAGGACGAGCTTTGGATTTGGAATCGAACCTTTTGAGGCGAGCATGGCAACAAGGGCAATAGCGATGCAGCCCACAATGTTGATAAAAAATGTTTTTACGGGAAACAGGGTGGTTTCACAGACGGGAATTAATCCGATAAGGTAGCGGAGTGTCGCTCCGATGAAACCGCCGAGTCCAACAGCAATACAATTTGTCATAAGTTCCTCCTGATGATATTTTATGATTAATTTACCAGATTGAAACAAACAGAATCCCCGAAATCTATCATATGTAAAAATGCACCTTAAAGTAAATGTCTAATACGGTCAAGTATTAAGAGTGCAGTAATGCAAAGTATTTTACCTATGATGGATTTCGGGGATTTGTCTGTTTAACCAACGAAGTCTGTCTGGTCAGTCAAATTACAGCTTAAGACCTGCAAGTAAAGCACCTAATCCTGTTGTTGCATCGCCTTCGTCCTTGTAGCTTACAACTTCTTCTCCATTTGTATCTTCTTCTTCAGGAGCAACTTCCTCTAAAGCCTTCATGCTGAGGCTGATTTTACCATTCTCAACTTTTAAAACTTTCACATTGACTTCCTGACCAACTTTTAAAACTTCTGCTGGAGATTCGATACGTTTCTGAGCAATCTGGGAAATGTGAACCAGACCGGAAATGTCATTGCCGAGGTCAACGAATGCACCGTAAGGCATAAGGGATTCTACTTTACCAGTAAGAACAGCACCAGCTTCGATTGCATTGATACGTGCTTCTTTCTCCGCACGTTTTTTGTCATAAAGAACTTCTTTTACAGATAATACAAGACGGTTCTTTTCTGGGTCAGCAGTGATAACTTTGGCTTCTACTGTCTTTCCAAGATATGGGTTTGTATCTTCTACATAACCAATCTCAAGATGGGAAGCAGGAATAAAACCGCGGAGTCCATCAACATAAACGATAACACCTTTGTTAACAATACCGCCAACTTTTAAAGTAAGAACAGTGCCGTCCTCTAAATATTGCTGTACTTTATCCCAGGCATTAAAGCCAGTTTCTTCTTCTGTAGCCTCTCCTTCGTTCTCAACAACGTTCAGTGTTTTGAGAGACTCGTCAATTTCTTTTTCAAAATCTGCCATTGATTCACTCATGATATCATCCTCTTTTCTTAAAAATAAATTACTACAAATCAGTTAGTGTCCTGAAAACTATTATAACATAAGTTCGAATACTTTGACAAAGAAATTAAATTCGATATATAATCATATAATAGTGAGTTTTGATTATAAATTATAGAATGGATTTATATGTAAATAAAAACAGTAGTAGGAATACTTTTTTATGGAAGTTGATAATAGAAGAATATAGTATGTAATATGTCTTAAAAGTAATACTTTAACATAATATAGCAAGAATTCTCCAATGCAATCCATGGTATAATAGAGTCAGTAGAAAGGGAAAAATAAATCATAATGTGCATTCAGTATATCTGATGTACTATCAT
>NZ_CAKRCF010000002.1 GCF_934307085.1 uncultured Anaerobutyricum sp. | reverse complement strand
AGGTAGATAGGGCAGAGATGGAAGCACAGCGATGTGTGGAGTTGACTGTTACTAATCGGTCGATAGCTTGACCTTAGAGAGTTATTGGAATAGAAAAAGATAGTTTGTGTGTGGTTTTGAAGGTACATACCTTTTTGGCCCGGTGGCTCAGCTGGTTAGAGCGCCGCCCTGTCACGGCGGAGGTCGTGGGTTCGAATCCCATCCGGGTCGTTTGTCCGTAAGGATATATTTTAATAAGAATATGGGATCTTAGCTCAGCTGGGAGAGCATCTGCCTTACAAGCAGAGGGTCATAGGTTCGAGTCCTATAGGTCCCATTTATGCCGATGTGGCTCAATTGGCAGAGCAGCTGATTTGTAATCAGCAGGTTAACGGTTCGAGTCCGTTCATCGGCTTGTTATGATTATTAAAAGTCATAATTGAATATGGGTGGATTCCCGAGTGGCCAAAGGGGACAGACTGTAAATCTGCTGCAAATTGCTTCGGTGGTTCGAATCCACCTCCGCCCATTTAAAAATTAATAATTATTATCGCGGGGTAGAGCAGTCTGGTAGCTCGTCGGGCTCATAACCCGGAGGTCGTTGGTTCAAATCCTTCCCCCGCAACTCATGCCCAGATAGCTCAGTTGGTAGAGCAGAGGACTGAAAATCCTCGTGTCACTGGTTCGATTCCGGTTCTGGGCATATGGGATATTAGCTCAGTTGGTAGAGCACTTGACTTTTAATCAAGTTGTCCGGGGTTCGAATCCCCGATGTCTCATGAAGGCTCAGTAAATATTTTATTTACTGAGCTATTTTTTTTGTCTAATAAGCTTATAAGAATTCAAGTAAGTTTATAGAAGATGATATATAACTATAATAGTTAGTGACATATAAGTAATAAAACCTGATAACAGTTAGTAAATAATAGTCGGCTAGTAAGTGGTAATAAATTTAAAAAGCATAAATTCTAAGAAGAGTTAAAAGGATGAAGAGATAAAAAATAAGTTATGAATACACCAATCTATAGTAAATTAAGAGAATTAGAATCAGAAAAAAGAATCCCTTTTCATATGCCAGGTCACAAAAGAGCTGATTTTGGGGCTTTTTTTGGTGTAGAAAAAATGGATATTACAGAGATAACAGATTATGATAATCTTCATGAGCCAGAGGGCATTATCCGTGAATCCATGAATCTTGTAAAAGATATATTTAAAAGCAAAGAGTCCTGGTATCTTGTTGGAGGGAGTACTCTTGGGATTCTGGTATCTATTTCTTCTGTATGCAGACAGGGAGATAAGATTTTAATAGGGCGAAACTGTCATAAGGCGGTCTATAACTGTATCAGATTATTACAGTTGGAGGCCGTTTATTGCTATGCAGATATTTCTGCAGAGTATGATATATGCGAGGATATGAAACCAGAAGCCGTAGCAAGGGAAGTAAGAGCGAATCCAGATATAAGGGCAGTTGTATTAACTTCTCCTACATATGAAGGCGTTGTGAGTGATATTGCAGGCATTAAGGAAGTAATTCGACCATATGGAATTCCTCTGATTGTAGATGAAGCACATGGTGCACACCTTATATTTCATGAGTATTTTCCAGAGAGTGCGACACAAACTGGTGCAGACTTAGTGATTCAAAGTACGCATAAAACATTACCTTCCTTTACGCAGACAGCAGTCCTTCATCTTTGTTCGGATATTGTACCTAAAGAGCAGGTGGAGGAAATGATTGATATTTATGAAACCTCAAGTCCATCTTATCTTTTGATGGCTTCTGCTGAGTATGGAATCATGTATATGAAAGAAAAACAGGAACAACTCGCTGAATATGTGGATAAGCTCAAAAATTTCAGAAAGAAATGTGAACAACTCAAAAAAATTAGCCTTCTCAGTCAGGAAAAGTTGAACTGTTTTGCTTATGATAACGGAAAATTGGTGTTTTCAGTAAAAAGCTGTGGAATAAGTGGAAAAGAGCTATTCTGGTTACTATATGAGAAATATCATATTGAACTGGAGATGGAGAATCTGACATATGGAATTGCCATGACTTCTATATGCGATAAAAAAGAATATTTTGATGAACTTTGGAATGCAATTTCTGAGATTGATAAGATGTGTGAAAATAAGCAGAGACAAACTCAGAGTTTAAATAAAATTGTAAATAAAACTAAAATTGATGTTCAAAATAAAGCTAGGAAGCAAAAGGGCATTTGTAGCAGAAATAAAACTGAAACAGAAATTAATAATAAAAATAAAGTTGAATCCTTAATTTTTGATATAATTGAAAATAAAATACAAATAAAAACTCAAATAGAAGAAAGGAGGGGAGAAATATACCCACCCAAAGTCATAGAATCCTGGCAGTGCAGAGGAAAAGCCATGGAGACAGTTGAGTTGGCTGATTCTACTGGCAGAGTTTCAGGAAAATATGTCATGATTTATCCGCCGGGAGTACCAATATTAGTTCCTGGAGAAAAAATACTCAAAGAAACAGTGGAAAATATCAGTCAATATTTATATAATGGATATAATGTACTTGGATTGTCCTGTAATAAGATTATCGTTCTAAAAGATTTATAGATAGTATAGCAAAAGCAGTATGATAAAAATATTGTGCTGGAGTGTGTTTGAAAAATCATTTCTATAATCTACACGCTTCAATTTGCAGAAAGCATTTTTCAAACACACTTTAGAAGTACTATGACTAAAATACGATGAAGAAGTCAGATAACATTCAGATAATAAAAGTGCATGTACTTCTGAAGGGAGATTTTATTAGATGAAGGGATTATTTATTGTGATGGAGGGACCGGATGGTTCAGGAAAGACCACACAAATAAATTTATTAAAAGAATACTTAGAGGAAGCAGGCTATGAATGTTTCATAACAAGAGAGCCAGGGGGAACAGTAATTGGAGAGGAAGTAAGACAGCTTATTCTGAATCCAGAACACAAAGAAATGTCTCCAGTAACAGAAATGCTTCTCTATGCGGCATCAAGAGCGCAGTTAGTACATGAAGTAATTGGGCCAGCATTAGAAGAAGGCAAAATCGTTATAAGCGATCGTTTTGTAGATTCTTCTATTGTTTATCAGGGAATTGCAAGAAATCTTGGTATTTCTACTGTTTCAGCTGTAAATGCACCAGGAATTGGAATTTATCGTCCTGATGGAATCTTTTTTATTGATTTATCGGAGGCAGAAGGGCTTCGCAGAAAAAAAGAGCAGAAGAAGCTTGACCGTATGGAACAGGAAGGAATAGATTTTCATCATATGGTATCGGAAGGATATCGAAAAGTCCTTTCAGGTAGGCCGGAAGTTATGAAAATTGATGGTGGAAGATCCATTGATACAATTCAGAAAAAGATCCGGAATCATGTGGATGAATTATTGAAGAAGAAGAATCGATAGGCATGAATTCATTGAGAAAAAACAATAAAAGAATAGGTACCAATAGAAGATTAGCAGAAGAATTAAGATGATTAACAGAAAGATTTTGAGGGAAAGTCATGGCTGAGATAAGTGAGATTTTAGGAAATGAAAGAATAAAAGAGCATTTTATTACTGCTGTGCGTCATAAAAAGATTTCTCATGCCTATATTATAGAGGGGGATAAGGGAAGTGGTAAAAAGTTACTTGCTGATGCCTTTGCCAAAATACTGCAGTGTGAAGGGCGAAAAACTACTGGTTCTGTGGAAGCATGTGGAAAGTGTGAATCCTGTATCCAGATGGAACATCATGACCATCCAGATGTGATTTGGATTTCTCATGAAAAGCCGAGTGTAATCAGTGTTGGTGAGATAAGAGAACAAATTGTTAATACAGTAGATATTATGCCATATAAGGGACCATATAAAATATATATCGTAGATGAGGCAGAAAAGATGAACGCTGCAGCACAAAATGCTATTTTGAAGACGATTGAAGAACCGCCGGAATATGCAATCATTTTTTTGCTTACTACTAATAGGGGAGCATTTTTGGATACGATTCTTTCAAGATGCATTCTTTTAGCGACAAGACAGGTACCTGGAACAGCCGTTGAAAAATATTTGATGGAAAAATGTAATGTTTCAAAGGAAGAAGCAGAATTTGCAACAGGATTTTCACTTGGCAATATAGGAAAGGCAGAAGCAATCGTTTCTTCGGAAGAATTTCGGGATTTAAAGGATTTAACCCTGTCTATTTTGCGGTATATTCATGAGATAGAGAGCTATGAGATTGCAGATAAGGTAAAAGAATATAAAAAATATAAAAATAGGATTGATGATTTTTTTGATATATTTTTGATGTGGTTTCGAGATATTATGTTACTGAAAGTCGATAATCCAGTGAATGCAGAAGCTTCTAAGAAAAAAATCATTTTTAAAAATGAATATATGTATCTGAAAAAGCAGGTAGATAAATTAGATTTAGAGGCAATTGATTATGTTATAAACAGAATTCATCGTGCAAGAGTCCGTATAAAGTCTAATGTGAATTTTGACGCAACTTTAGAATTACTTATTGTAGAAGCGAGAAGAGAATTTAGAGACTAATTTTAAATCGTTATAAATGTGCATAAATGGGTTAAAAATTGAAGCATAGAGAAAATAAATATATGACACAAGAATTCAGATAATTTAGGATCTCGATTTTTTGTGATATTTTATAGAAGAACTATAAGATAAAGTAGATAGATAAAAATATATGATATAAAGTATGTAAAAAAGAACAGGAGGGTGAAATGGCCAGAGTAATAGGAGTTCGTTTTAGAGATAATGGTAAAATATATTATTTTTCCTCAGAGCAGTTTGAGGTAGAAGTTGGACAAAATGTTATTGTGGAGACTGCGCGTGGTGTAGAATATGGCAGAGTTGTTTTAGGTAATCGTGAGATTCATGATGAGAAGATTATTGCGACTTTAAAGCCGGTTATTCGTATTGCAACACCAGAAGATGATAAAATTCAGGCAAATAATAAAGAAAAAAGTAGAGAAGCTTATAAAATCTGTATTGAAAAAATTAAAAAACATAAGCTCGCAATGAAGCTCATTGATTGCGAGTATACATTTGATAATAATAAAGTATTATTTTACTTTACAGCAGACGGACGAATTGATTTCCGTGAGTTGGTAAAAGATTTAGCCTCAGTTTTTAAGACAAGAATTGAGTTAAGACAGATTGGTGTAAGAGATGAGACAAAAATTAAAGGTGGTATTGGTATTTGTGGAAGAAGTCTTTGTTGTAATACATTTTTATCTGAATTTGTACCAGTGTCAATTAAGATGGCGAAGGAGCAGAATCTTTCTCTGAATCCTACAAAGATTTCAGGTGTTTGCGGAAGGCTGATGTGCTGTCTGAAAAACGAGCAGGATACTTATGAGTATTTAAATAGTAAGCTTCCAAATGTTGGTGACGAGGTAAAAACAAATACTGGAGTAAAAGGTATTGTTCAAGAAGTAAGTGTATTAAGACAGCGAGTAAAGCTTTTAGTTACTGATGAAAAGGGAGAAAAGGAACTCATAGATTATAAAGTAGATGATTTAGTTTTTCGTCCTCGCAAGCGTAGAGAAAAAGTGAAAATGGATGATGAACTTAAGAAATTAGAAGCAATGGAGAAAAAGGAAAGAAAATCTAAGCTTTAATGAAAAGAGAAAAAGTAGGGATAAGGGATCAAATAATAATAATTACTGTTATTTTTATTATTTTTTTGCTAAAACTTTTTATAGTACTTGAATTTAGATTTTGTTAGTAAATAAGGTATAAATGAGAAAATATAGAAAATGCACAAAAATAGGTTCTTCTTGTTTGTAGTCAAAACGCATTCAGACCAATCAAGTAAAGTATGTCTTTGTGATGTGGACGTATTTGTGCAATATTTTAATTTTAAATTTGCTCATTTATAGAAATAAGTTTGAAATAGGATACTTATATGGAGAATGTACAAATTAAAGAAAATGAGCGTATTGATGATCTACAGATAAAGGATTACCGTATTATCCAGAAAACAGATGGTTTTTGTTTCGGGATTGATGCGGTACTGCTTTCTGATTATGCCAGAGTTAAAAAGAAAAGTAAAGGAATTGATTTATGTAGTGGTACAGGAATTATTCCAATATTGATGGAGGGGAAATATCCACTCGCTTATATAGAAGGTTTAGAGTATCAGGATGATTTTGCTGAGATGGCAGAGCGTTCAGTGCATATGAATGGACAGGAAGAAAAAGTGCATATTGTACAGGGGGATGTCTGTCAAGTAAAAGAAAACTATCAGAGAGAAAGTTTTGACTGGGTAACCTGTAATCCTCCGTATATGATGGGAGAGCACGGCCTGACGAATCCAGACTATGGGAAGGCGATTGCAAGACATGAGATTACTTGTTCACTTGAAGATGTGGTTCAGGCAGCAAAATGGCTGTTAAAAACAGGTGGACATTTTTATATGGTTCACAGACCTTTTCGATTAGCAGAGATTATTTATACATTAAAACAACATAAGTTAGAACCGAAGCGAATGCGTCTCGTATATCCTTATGTAGACAAAGAGCCTAATATGGTATTAATTGATGCTGCAAAAGGTGGTAAGCAGAGGATTACGGTAGACCCTCCATTAATTGTATACAATAAGGATGGCTCTTATACCGATGAGATTTATCAGATATATGGAGAGATGAAGAATTAAAATGGCAGGAACATTATATTTATGTGCAACACCGATTGGGAATCTTGAAGATATGACCTATCGGGCAGTACGAATTTTAAAGGAAGTAGATTTGATAGCGGCAGAAGATACAAGAAACAGTATCAAGCTTCTCAATCATTTTGAGATAAAAACAAAGATGACCAGCTATCATGAGTACAACAAAGTTGATAAGGCAATTTATCTTGTAAATAAATTAAAAGAAGGGCTGAATATCGCAGTAATCACAGATGCAGGAACGCCGGGGATCTCTGATCCAGGAGAAGAGCTGGTAAGGCAGTGTTATGAGGCAGGAATTACGGTTACTTCTCTTCCAGGAGCCTGCGCCTGTATTACGGCACTTACGATGTCCGGGCAGCCGACAAGAAGATTTGCATTTGAAGCCTTTTTACCGTATGATAAAAAGGAGCGGATGGAGATTTTAAAGAGTCTTCGTAATGAGACAAGAACAATTATTATTTATGAAGCACCGCATCATTTGAAAAAAACACTTCGTGAGTGCAGAGAATATCTTGGTAATCGAAATATGACTGTATGTAAGGAACTTACAAAGCGATATGAGCAGAAGCGTAAGACAACTCTTGATGAGATGATTGCTTACTACGAGGAGAATGATCCAAGAGGTGAGTATGTTTTAATCTTTGAGGGAAAGAATCTGCAGGAGCTCAAAGAAGAAAAACAGCAGGAATGGAATCAGCTTACGGTGAATGAACATATGGATTATTACCTTGAAAAAGGAATGGATAAAAAGAGTGCGATGAAACAGGTTGCAAAAGACCGAGGAGTAAGCAAAAGAGATATTTATCAGGAATTGTTAAAGGGGTAATTACAGCAAAAGTAAAATAATCAGATAAAATTCAAAAAAATCCGGGAGATGAAGTATTTCCTGGATTTTTTCTACATTTATCTCTATAATTTTTCTGTTTTTTCTAAATAAGAAAATCTAAGATTTAATGGAAAAAGAAAAAAATAAGGGTACAGAATTTATATAAAAATCCTTATAAAAGTCTCCACATTACATAAAAATGTGGTAAAATTTATTTTGTTATAGACTTTTTGAAAGAAGTCTATTTTTAGATAAATTTATAAAAATATATAAATATAGTACGAATAATTAGAAATGAGGGAAAGAGGACAATAAAATGGAAGAATATTTACGTACCTATTGCGAAATTGATCTAAAAGCAATCAGAAAGAATTATATAAACATTAAAAAGAAGACAGGAAATAATGTAATGACTATGGCTGTTATAAAAGCAGATGGCTATGGTCACGGAGCAGTAGAAGTAGCTCATTATCTGAATGATATTGCAGATTATTTTGGAGTTGCTACGATTGATGAGGGAGTAGAGCTTAGAAAAGCTGGATTAAAGCAGCCAATTTTACTTCTTGGCTATAATTCTCCATCCCTTTATTATAAGAATTTAGACTATGATGTAGACCAGACAATTTATTGCTATGATACGGCAAAAGCAATGTCAGAAGCGGCAGTAAAGACTGGAAAGACAGCGAAAATCCACATCGCATTAGATACAGGAATGACAAGAATCGGCTTGTCTCCAGACGAGAAAGGTCTTGCAATTGTAAAGCAGATTGCAGAATTACCGAATATAAAGATTGAGGGATTATTTACCCATTTATCTTGTGCGGATATGACAGATAAGACGTATACAGAGTTGCAAATGAATCGGTATGATTCTTTTGTGAAACTACTTGATGTAGCGGGAATTGAGATTCCGGTAAAACATATCTGCAATAGTGCAGCTATTATGGAGTACGATAACCATCGTTATGATATGGCAAGAGCAGGTATCATTCTTTACGGAATGTACCCTTCTGATGAAGTTGATCCTTCTAATTTAGAGTTGACACCGGCAATGAGCTGGTATTCTCATGTAGTGAATATTATGGAACCAGAGATGGAGCGAGGAGTGAGTTATGGAGCAACTTATGTAGTGGATCATCCTTGTCGGCTGGCCACAGTATCTGTTGGTTATGCAGATGGATATGCGAGAAGCCTTTCGAATAAGGGTTGGGTTCTAATTCACGGACAGAAAGCACCAATTGTCGGTAGAGTGTGTATGGATCAGATGATGGTAGATATTACAGATATTCCGGATGTGAAGCTTGAGGATACGGTTACCCTGATTGGAAAAGACGGGGATAATTATATCAGTGTTGAGGATATGGCAAACCTTGCTGGAAGTTTTAATTATGAATTTGTATGCGATGTGGGAAAGAGAGTTCCTAGAGTGTATAAGAAATAGAGACTTGTAAACTGGTAAGAATTAATCAATTTGTATATAGAGTTTTGATATTTACTTACCTATAGCTTTGGGTATAAAAAAGTTTTATCAATAAGAAAAAGAAAGATTAGAGTAAAAATATGAAAATTAATAAAAAAGTCATAATCTGTATGATTATGATATTAAGTTTATTACTTGGTGGTTGTGGAGCTGTCTCTGGAAATTCTGTTAAGAAAGAGAAGTTAGACCCAGATAATCCGACTAAGGTTACAATTTGGCATTATTATAATGGGGGTCAGCTTGAGGCATTTAATAAGTTAGTCGACGAGTTTAACAGTACTGTAGGAAAAGAAGAGGGAATCTATGTAGAAGGGGCAAACTTCGGTACAGTAAACGAATTAAAAGATAGTATTATTGCTGCAGTTCAGCATAAGACTGGTGCAAAAGCAATCCCAAGTATTTTTGCGGGTTATGCAGATACTGCATATGAGGTAGATAAACTTGGTTATGCTGTTGATTTAAAGGACTATCTTATGCAAGAAGAGCAGGATAGATATATTGACAGTTATATTGAAGAAGGAGAATTTTCCGGAGACGGAAGTCTTAAAATTTTGCCGACAGCCAAATCAACAGAAATTCTCATGTTAAATAAAACAGACTGGGATAAGTTTGCTAAGGCAACAGGTGCAAAGCTCAACGATTTAAAGACAATAGAAGGTTTAACAAAAACAGCGCAGGCTTATTATGAATGGACAGATGGTCTGACAAAAGAAAAAAATGATGGAAAAGCATTCTTTGGAAGAGATGCAATGGCAAACTATTTCATTATTGGAGCGAAACAACTTGGAACAGAGATTTTCACTATAAATGATGGAAAACCAACACTGAATTTTGATAAAGAAGTGCTTCGGAAATTATGGGATAATTATTATGTCCCATTTGTAAAAGGATATTTTGCAGCTTCTGGTAAGTTCAGAAGTGATGACATTAATACAGGGAATATTCTTTCTTTTGTAGGTTCATCAGCAGGAGCAACATTTTTCCCAGATGAAGTTATTGTGAATGATACAGAAAGTTACCCTATTGAAATGAAGGTAATGGAAGCTCCTAAGTTTGAAGGCGGTAAGAATTATGCAGTACAGCAGGGAGCTGGAATGGTTGTGACAAAAACAGATGAAGAGCAAATGTATGCATCTGTTCAGTTCCTGAAGTGGTTTACAGAGGATGAGAGAAATATTCAATTCTCTGTGGCATCAGGGTATCTTCCAGTGACTAAAACAGCCAATGATATTGAGAAAATTGAAAAGACTACAGATTTGACAGATGATAATGAATTACCAATTGTTGAAACTGCGATTGATACAGTTAATGATAATACTTTATATACAACAAAGGCTTTTGAAACTGGAACGGATGCAAGAAATATTCTGGAATATTCTATGTCTGATAAGGCAACAGCTGATAGAAAAACGGTAGAAAAACGTTTGAAAAAAGGACAGTCTTTAGAGGAGGCAACAAAGGACTTTGTGAACGATTCTAATTTTGACACATGGTATAATACAACAAAGGCAGAACTTGAGAAGATTGTAAAATAAAAGCTGGATTTTGTGACCGGGGAAGGAGAGTGCAGTGAATAAATCAAAAAGTGTCCCGATTCGGCAAAAGTTGTTAATACCTATGATGCTTTTAGTTATCATAGAAAATATTTTGCTGATTAGTGCGATTTTTGGAAGCAGGCTCCTTTCCTATGTAGAAAACAAAGAAAAAGCCATTTTTTATGAAAAAGTAAGTAACCGTAAAAATTATCTGGAAAATGAAATGCTCACAAGATGGGCGAACGTAAATAATACAGTACAGGAAATAAATAATACAACGCAGAAACTAATTGATACAAAGAAAATTTCGCTGGATACATTAGATGATGGCTCTGAATACTGTACTCCTTTATTGAGAAAAGTATCTTCTAAATTAATTCGATTAATGAGGGCGAATCAGGTAACAGGTGCGTTTATTGTTTTAAATACGGATAATCTTGAGGAAAAAAAAGAAGAAGGTATTTTTGAAAATAAACCGGGAATCTATCTTCGGGATTTTGACCCAACCTCGACACCGTCAAAGAAAAATCAGGATTTATTATTTAAATATGCTCCAAAAGCTTTGACGCAGAGTATGAATATTTCTCATGGAAAAACGTGGAAGCCATTATTTGAATTTGAAAAAGAGAAAGCCTATGGTTCTTACTTATATGAACCTTATCAGGCTGCATTAAAAGAGGAAGATCCAACCGAAATTGAGTTAAAAGATTTTGGATACTGGAGTCCCCCATATACACTTTATGATGATGATACACAGGTGATTGCTTATTCAGTGCCACTGATTTTAAATGATGGAACAATTTATGGAGTGCTTGGAATAGACATTTCTTTGGATTATCTGCAGCAACAGCTTCCAAATGAGGAGCTTATAGAAAATGATCAGGGATCATATCTTGTTGGAATTGAAGGTGAAAATCTTGGCACTTTCCGTAATGTTCTTATTAATGGAATGATTTATTCGCAGGCGGCAGGCAATCTGCAGACAACACAAATCGCAGAAAAGAACGATGGATATATCATTAAAAATCAGGATAAGATCATGTATGCTGATGCCGGGTATCTGGATTTATACGGCGAGAATACGGAATTTTCCTCTCAGAAATGGGCATTAATAGGTATTGTGCCGAAGAACAAGCTGCTTGTATTTTCTGACAGAATTATAAAGACATTAATCGGAGCAGTTTTAATTACAATGCTTATTGGAATTGTGGGAGCGATTATTATCAGTCTCACCATTTCTAAACCGGTGGACAGATTAATTCAAAGTGTGAAAAGCATAAAGCCATCGGGAGATATACAGTTTATCCGAACGGGAATACAGGAAGTAGATTTGCTGTCGCAATCCATTGAAAATATGAATGAAGAGATTGTGGATACAGCGAAAAGATTTTCACGAATCATTAATATGGCAAGTATTGACTTGGCTGGTTTTGAGATAAACCGAAAGGAAAATACCGTTTATTTTACCGGTAAGTTTGCGGAACTGTTTGGTCTTTCCAAAGAAAGTTTTTTTGATGTAACTTCTATAGATATGTTTGAAGAACTGATGAAGAAATTAAAAGAGTATGAACTGGATAGAGAAAACCAAAATCAGAAAGAAAATGAAATTATTTATCTGATTCCAGATGAAAATCCTCGATATGTCCGTCTTACGATTAATGATACAGGTGATTATTGTAGTGGTCTTGTTGAGAATATAACAGATATGATGATGGAAAAAGAACAGATAGAATATGAGCGCGATCATGATCAGCTTACAGGGCTCCTGAATCGTCGAGCATTTTATCGTATTATGAAGAACTTATTCTGGCAGGGTAAATCGATTTTAAAGATTGCGGCACTGGTGATGATTGACTTAGATGGATTAAAGTATGTAAATGATACTTATGGTCATGAATTTGGTGATAAATATATTCAGAGTGCCGCTGATACGTTTATGGATTCTGTTCCAGATGGAACGGTCGTATCAAGACCAGGCGGAGATGAGTTTTATATTCTATTTTATGGATATAAAAGTAAAGTAGAGATTGAGGAAAAGTTATACCAGTTACAAAATGATATTAAACATCAGCAGATTATTTTGCCAGGTGGAGAGGCATTTCCACTGCATTTATCTGCAGGTGTGGTATGGTATCCACAGGATACGACAGATAGTAAACTATTTATGCAATATGCAGACTTTGCAATGTATCAGATAAAACATACGGTGAAGGACCAGTTTGGTTACTTTGATATGGAAGCATACCGTACAAGCCAGGAACAATATAATGAAGAAAAAGACTGAGAGAGTTTGAGTGGTTTATGCTGAATATATTGTGGGTAATTATGATTGCTGGTGGAATTTTGTTTGCGGCATTTCATGGAACAATGGGACAGATAACAGAAAGTTTTATTTCATCCTCGACAGAGGCTGTGAATTTATGTATTTTTATGCTTGGAGTTATCGGCGTTTGGAACGGTATGATGGAAATTGCGGTAAAAAGTGGTCTTATGAAAAAGATTGCAAGAGCAATATATCCGTTTATTCACTGGCTGTTTCCAGAGATACCACCTCGTCATAAGGCAAATGAATATATTGCAGCCAATATGGCAGCTAACATTCTTGGACTTGGCTGGGCGGCAACTCCGGCAGGGATTAAGGCGATGCGGGAGTTGCAAAAACTGGAGCAAGGAAGAAATAAGTATACAGAAAATTATCGAGAAGGCAGTTCATCGAAGCTGTCTAACGTTTCTGAGATATCAGATAGAAATGGGACATCAGATAAAAGCAGAGCTTCCGATATGATGTGTGCTTTTCTGGTGTTAAATATTTCGTCGTTGCAGCTTGTACCTATCAACATGATTGCTTATCGGAGCCAGTACGGTTCAGTGAACCCGACCGCGGTGGTACTTCCGGCAATCTGTGCAACAATGATTTCTACGCTAGCAGGAATTGTATTCATTAAAATGATGGAAATGGTAAGATACAATGGAAAAAAATATAATAGAAAAAATAAGAAGAAACGGAGGTGGATGTAGTGAAGTTTCTTCTTTATTTTTCTGATTTTATCGTGCCGTTTACCATGTTTTATATTGTTGTATATGGATTTTTTAATCGCATCGATGTATATGAAAGCTTTCTAAAAGGTGCAAAAGAAGGATTTCAAATTGTTATCAAAATCGCTCCTACAATGATAGCACTACTTGTTTCGATAGGAATCTTTCGTGCATCAGGAGCATTAGATTCTCTTTCAGACTTGCTTGCTCCTGCGGGAAAGCTTTTACATATTCCTGTAGAAGTCATCCCGATATTTATTGTAAGAATATTTTCTTCATCGGCAGCGGTCAGTTTTGTCCTTGATATATTTAAGGAATATGGTCCGGATTCAAGTATTGGAATGATTATTTCTATAATGATGAGCTGTACAGAAACAGTAGTCTATACAATTACAATTTATTATATGAGTATTCAGGTAAAAAAAACACGCTGGACACTTCCTGGGGCGATGTTTGCGACAATAGCAGGAGCGGTAGCAAGTGTGGCGATAACCAATTTAATTATGTCATGACAAGATAAAATTAAGAATTACTTTTTAATAGCTATTTATAGTAAAGAATAAAAAGTATATAAGAAATAATATGAAAATATAGAAATTGGAAAAGTAGTAAATGAGGAACACTTTATGAAACGAGAGAAAAACATTGATTATTTTCAGATAGAAGGAACACCTGGCGGTAACCAGGAATGGTGTACAGACTTCTGGATGTATCTCGGTGGTTGTGGTGCATTAGCTGCCTGCGATTTATCCATTTGCCTGGAAAGAAACTTTGGATTAAAAAAATGTTATCCTGGAGATGCATTAAATCTTACCAAAAAAGAATATGTAGACTTCTCTATGAAGATGAAACCTTACATTCACCCAAGAGTCGGAGGGGTAACAAAACTTTCTATGTTTACAGATGGATGTGGACAATATTTAAAGGATTGTGGATATCAGGCAGAATTTGAGATATTAGATGGGGATAGATCGTATGAGGAAGCGAAATCTTTTGTGGAGAAAGCAATAGAGAGAAATCTTCCAGTCATTTATCTCATGCTTCGACACCGAGATAAGGAATTTAAGGATTTAAACTGGCATTGGTTTTGTATAACGGGATATAAGATAGAAGAAGGTCCGAATAAAGAAGAAAGAGTTTACTTAAATTATCATACATATGGGGAGGCTCTTTCTGTTGATTTTAAACGACTCTGGAATACAGGAATGTATAAGAAAGGTGGAATAGTAGCGTTGAAGAATATTAAATAGTAGGTTATTGGGAAAAAGACGAAAGCATTTTTCAAATACGTTTTATAATTTATTAAAGATAGGAACGAAAAAAGTCATTATGTAATAACTGTGACTTAGAACAAGCGATATATGTATCAGACATTTATCATGCAGTGATATAAGACAGTTTTACATAATGACTTCTTTGTTTCTTTTAAAGAAACAAAATTACTCTTACAGAAGATAATCAGGTAAGTCAACGCCGAATCCGTGATGAACAAAACCGATATGTTCGAGTGTAATGTGTTCAATTGAAATCTTATTTAACGTCATATGTTGCATATTGTTTCCCTCCCAACTTAAATTCTGTTATTTTATTATAACAAAAGAAAATCTATTTGAATAGAGGATAATACACTAACTTCGGCTATTTTTCGGGCAGAAATAGAAATTTTTTTGACATGTGGTTAAGAAAAAGAGATACAATAAAAATGTCTGAAAATCAAGAATTAAGGGCAATTTTGATAATAAACATTAGTAGGATGTGAAATTATCTAACAAAAAAGATGTAGATAGATATTTTTTTGTGAAGATTGTGAATTGAAAAAAAAGAAAAATATTATATAATAAGAAACGTTGAAAAAAAGAGTTAAGCCTTTGTGGTGAGACCTTAAATATAAATCTTAATTTTCCCCTTTAACTGCTTTGCAGATTTCATATGGTGCGTATCGAGTCATAATGATGACGTCGATGCGTTTTTTTTATTTTAAATAGAATTTACCGCAGGTAAAACTACCGATCTTCGTTAGCTCGTCTGTTTCACCTGCGGTAAATTACTATTTTCGTCCTCTTTTTTATGGAAAATTAGAATTGTAAATATTTTTTTATCATTGAAAGTTCATCTGGAAATAGACAGTACCCTTTATCCCCTGCTTCTACTTTTTCACAGCACTTCTCGAAATCAAGCCAGCAGACTTCTTGCACTTCTTCTTCCTGTAAGGTTAAATCTTCTATATTAACAGGTTCCTGGTACAAATAAACATGACTGATTTCATGATTTTTAAAAGGCTTGCCATAAAATATTTCCTCGCAACAGCCCTCATGGAGCCCCATGAAATGAAGTTGTTCAGACGTTGCCTTAATTCCAAGTTCTTCTTCCAGTTCCCTTAATGCAGAAGCAAGATAATCTTGTCCTGTGGGTAAATGTCCTGCAGAAGAAATGTCATAACAGCCCGGAAAAGCATCTTTATGTTCACTGCGCTTTTGTAATAATAAATCGTAACTTCCTTTTTCATTTTTCCGAACAATCCATACATGAGAAGTTCCATGAATATCTCCATCTGCATGAACTAGAGAACGCTCTTTTACTTCTCCTGTTGG
The DNA here is from genome assembly GCF_934307085.1 of uncultured Anaerobutyricum sp. GTDB lineage: Bacteria > Bacillota > Clostridia > Lachnospirales > Lachnospiraceae > Anaerobutyricum. The sequence continues at coordinate 98,335 of NZ_CAKRCF010000002.1, read as the reverse complement.
ATTTCCCTTTTTATCTCTAATATCTAAAAACTCCATTTTTATGCTCCTTCCATTAAAAGACTCATTGGCCTCCATTTTATTATCTCTTACCCAAAATCGAAACTTCTGGTTTTGCTTTAGTTGCCAAAAAAGCCAGTCTGTCTATATTATGTAAAAATATGCTTTAGAGCAAGCTCTTAATGCGGGCATGCATTAAGAATGTAGTGCTATGGAGCATTTTTGCATAATATAGGGAGACTGGCTTTCTTCTGTTTAGCCAAATAAAACAGAATTTATCAAGATACCTTTTGCCAGATTTCTTCTTGGGAAAGTGAGAAGTTCTCAGCGACAATTCGGGCAATATCCATAAAGTGAGAGTTCATCTGATCGATGCTTGGATACTTATGGAAAAGGTACATAAGCTTCTTGATCCATTCAATTCCTTTGTAATCAAATGGATCTTTGGATAAGATATCACTCATATGATAAGGAAGAATCTGCATCCAGATACTCATACGTGCCAGAAGGTGCATTGTGAAATAAATCTGACGTGTAGAGCCATATTCAGCAGTATTAGTATAATGCTCTCCGTAATATTGAATATTGCTTATTGTTTCTTTATGTAAGATATCTATTTTACTGTTATTAATATCATATTTAACGCGAATACCATAGCGATGTTTTAACCATGCAGCATATCCTCTTCGTTCAGCATGATATTCTGACCAGTGCTGAAACAGTACAGTTTCAGGATCGTCAAATAACTGTTTATAGGAGGTAAGGTGATTCAGACAGGCATAATCTTTATAGTCACAAATATGGGTCAGTTCATGGAAAACAAGGCGGTATATCTCGCAAATAGGGGAACGTCTTAAATAGGGTTCCTTAAAAATAAGTGTAAATGGTTCATCCATATGTTTGGGATACTTCATGCATGCGGCTACGTGTTTCCAGTTCTTGCGGGCAGTAGCTTCATCAAGACTCTTGGAATCTTCGTTATTAAAACCATATTTTTTCTGACAGGTATACATATCATCTGTCAGTACAATCTGAACATTTAAATTCTTTACTTTAAAGAATTGAATATAAGAATTCATAATTCTATTAATTGTCTTTTTCATAATACTGCCCCTTTAAGCCCAGACAGAGCCTACCTTCCCTTTTATTATTAATCAGTATAGCACAAAAGAGATATAGCGTCAAAATGTATACAAATTGCGGATAAAAGGAGCCGTTTTTCTACTTTTTTTCGCTTGTTTCCTGAAGAAAAATGAACTATACTAGACCGTGTTTGAAAAAGTATTCCAACAATCGGTATACTTCATTTTGATGTATATTGAATAAACATATAATTTCAGACAGGAGGAAAGCAAGAATGGACAAGAAGAAAAAAATTGGACTGGCAGTGACTGTTGTCATTGTTATATATGCTCTTATATCTGTTTTTTTTCAGTATCATTATTTTATAGGAACAAAGGTAAATGGATATTCCTGTGGATTTCGAAGTGTTTCAAAAACAAAAGAGCTGATAAAGGAAGAGATTAAGGCATATAAGATCACTATCAAGGAAAGAAACCAAAAGAAAGAGACGATTGTATCTTCTCAGGTAGGATTAAAATTTGAAGATGACGGAAAGTTGGAGAAGATTAAGACTGGACAGAAGGGATATGCATGGATAATAGCGTTGTTCCAGTCTCAGAATTATAAAGATGCTATTACGTTAACAATGGATAATACGGCTTTTAATAATACATATAAAAGTTTGAATGCCTTTAATAAGAAAATGGTAGTAGCACCTGTAGATGCTTATTCTGCTTATGATGAGGCTTCCAATAGTTATAGCATTGTACCAGAGGTTTATGGAAACACTGTAAAAAGAAAAATGTTTAAGCCGATTTTAAAAGAAGCAATTATCAATATGAATCAATCGATAGATATAGAAAAAGAGGATTGCTATAAGAATCCTGTATATAAAAAGGATACAAAAGAAGTTGTAGAAGCGAACAAAAATTTGAATAAATATGTTCAGGAAACGATAACCTATGATTTTGATGATAGAACAGAAGAACTGACTGGAAGGGATTTTAGTAAATGGCTTTATGAGACAGATAAGCATGAAGTAAAAGTTCATAGCGAAATGGCAGCAAAATATATTAAAAAGCTTGCGAAAAAGTATGATACTGTTGGAATGGAGAGGCATTTTAAATCCATTTGTGGTAACGATGTAAAAGTCAGTGGTGGTACTTATGGATGGAAAATTGACCAGGAAGCAGAAACAAAAAATCTTGTAAAAACAATCAAACAAGGAAAGTCTGTTAAAAAGAAACCAGAATATGCTCACAGAGCAAAGAGTCGTAAAAAGTTTGATATCGGAAATACTTATGTAGAGGTAAGTTTAGGTGAGCAACATATGTGGTTTTATAAGAATGGAAAGATTTTGGTGTCTACAGACGTTGTAACAGGAGATATCAGTAAGGGGCATGGTACACCAACAGGCGTTTATTATATTCTTTATAAAACAACAGACTATACATTAACTGGTCAGGGCTATGCATCTCATGTAGATTACTGGTTACCATTTATTCAGATTGGTGTAGGAATTCACGATTCTTCATGGCGTGGAAGTTATGGTGGAGGAATATTTACTTATGACGGTTCTCATGGATGCGTAAATACACCAAGAAGTGCAGTACAAAAGATTTATAATAATATCGAATCAACCTATCCAGTAGTAGTTCACTGGTAGAAAATGTGATGGATACAAGGTAGGTGCAGTTTTTATAATAATTGAAAAATGCGATATATTTATGACTTCATATTGATTGCATGGAGATATGCTTATGTCTTTTTGGAAGAAAATATGTTGTGTGATATATCGCATTTTTTCTTTTATTTATTATTCTTTTTTGGTTCGATTGTTGAATTGGGTATGTCTAGAAGTTTGTGTATTGCGGGTTGCATATCCGTATGCTTTCTGTAAGATTTTATTAAAGAGATTTCTGAAATGGACAGAGGTTCTTTAATCAGGGACTCATCGGCATCTCTATAACCAAAAGTTGTCAGGATGTCATCTATTTTGTAGTATTCACACAGGAGCATAAGAACATCAGCACGAGGCTGTGTTGTTCCAATTTCCCATGCATAGATAGTTTTTTCAGAAACGACATAATTATGTTTCCGTAAAAATGTTCTAATATCGTTTATGGAAAGATTATTTAAAGTTCTGTAATACTTTAATACTCGTGCTATGTTATCGTTTTTCATTATTGCCTCCGTTTCATAAAGTTCTATTTTAAATAGAAAAAATATTAAAAAATTCTTGTTTAAATAGAAATACCGTGCTATAATATGGTTAAGTTTTTAGAATTAAACACTCTTACTGAGGATGGTTGCTTTATGATAAATTTACAAAAGATAATAGATTATATAGAGCAACATGATATATCCGAAGAATTATTTATGATCTCTACTGGACTTTCTAAGTCCTCTTTAATAAAGGCTAGGGGCTCACTCTCTGCAGATGACTATTTAAGAATCTGTAATGTATTAGGGGTGAGTCCGTGGTTTTTTTATGAAAAAGAATTAACAGAAGATACTTCAGAGCTATAAGACTCCGTCTAAATCTATAATGTTTTCTTTTTCATTATTTACATCTGTTACCTATCTTTTTTATATTATCCTTATATCATTGCATAATCATAATTAGAGTTGTAGAGTAATAAGGTTTCTAGTGGCAGTATAATATATTTGTTATTTATTTTATACAAGGTTTTTCATAAATGCTATTAAAATATTATAAAATAAGGGAAAAATCTGCACGATATTCTTTTTTTAAACGATTACTATGGCGGACTGCCTGTTCAATATCCTGACAGGACAGACACTCTCTATCGTTAAGAGCAGCATAAGAAAATGCCATCTCAAGCAGAGTAAGTGGTAGTTCTGGGCGTTTGGTAGGTTGCGTTTCTGGCTGGTGTTGTGGAGCCGAGATTGCAATTAAAGTTTGTAAAATCTTTTCGGTATCTTGTTTAGAAAATGCATTCTGTACTTTAGTCTCATATTCTATGGCGGGGATACTTCCTAAGAGAATAGAAAGAGTAAGGTGTTCATCAGGCTCTTCAATAGCAATTGGATAGAATCGGCGAGCCAGTGCTTTATCTGGAAGAAGAAAATGGACATATTCCTCTCGTGTTGTTGCACCAATAATTTTAATAGCTCCGCGGTCAATGTAAGGCTTGAGCATATTAGAAATATCATTATTAGAACTTTCTGTAGACCCTGCTCCGACAATGGTATGAATTTCATCAATGAATAAAATAACATCAGGATGAGTTTCCAGTTCACTGGCGAGTTTTTTAATACGATCTTCCATTTCACCAACATATTTTGTTCCACTTAAAAGAGAAGTTGTTGTTAATTTGAAGATTTTTTTATTTTTTAATAAATCAGGCACATTTCCACTCTGAAGGCGGTAGGCAAGCCCTTCGACAACGGAAGTTTTTCCTACACCAGCTTCTCCGATTAATAAAGGGGATTTTTTAGGAGAAATAAGAATCAATTCTAAATCTGCAATTTCCTGTTCGCGTCCTATTGCAGGATTGGCATGGTAAATGCAGGAGGTCATGTTGTAGGCGTAGGTATTTAGAAATTCGCTGTCTACTAAAGTGTTTTCTATGTTTATAAAAGTAGTGTCTGTATCTGTAGAAGATGATGACATGGATAGGTCAAATTCTTTGGAATTATTCATCTGTGTATAGATCCAGGCTGTTCTTTGGGCAAGATAAGAAGCCAGAGAAGAAAAAGACTTTGAGGTTGTTGTTTCTAAGAAAGCTTCTTCCTGTTTAAAAAATGTAGATAAAGGTGTAAGGTTCCCGTATTTTTCGTCACAGAAAAGAGCCAGAGTATGAATTAGAATATCTGCCAGAAGTTTTTCTGTAATGCAAGGATATTTTTTATATACTGGCATATGTTCCGCAATTGTCATTATAACGGCCTGCTTTTGGGGGCAGGACTTTATGATTACAGAATAAAAGGCTTTCTGTACTTTATTAAAAAGTTCTCTGTCACAAAAGTAGGATTCGAATGTGAGAATGATATAAGAATAGACAGTATAATAAGGAGTTTTTAAAGATTCAAGAAGGCTTGTAGTGTAGGAAAGCCAACTCTCCTTATCGAAATTTCCATGGTCTTCGAGCTGATTTTTTAATTGAATGCAGTCCTTAAAGTACTGATCAAAGGCAGACTTCTCTTCTGGGAAGGATACATTAAATCGTTCATTTACCAGATTATGAATATATTCTAAATAGAGTTCATCATTGTGAAAGGCCGCAATATGAGAAGGGGAGAGAAACATATATTGTATGCAGACTGTTTCAGGAGCTAAAGGTTGTCCTCCTTCTTCAATAATAGAATAAGCTTTTGTTAATGTATTAATTACAGCGTTCACAATGAATTCCTCCCAATGATTTTTAGTTTGTAGAATAGTTTATTTTATAATTATAAAACATACTGCAATAAAAGTAAAAATACTATTTTTTCTCCGCTTTAAAGCAGAAAAGTGTTGTACTAATTCTTCTTTTATGTTAAGATAAGGAAGATTTCAATAAACAATCATTTTTACAAAAATGAAGGTAAAATAAAGGAGTACAGACGATTATGGATATGGATATGAAATTTTTTAGGAAACTGCCAGTACCAAAGGAGTTAAAAGAGCAGTTTCCTGCTGATGAGAGAATCGTAAAGATCAAACAGGAAAGAGATCCAGAAATCAGACGAATTTTTGAAGGTAAGTCCGATAAACTATTATTGATTATTGGCCCATGTTCTGCTGACCGTGAGGATGCGGTTCTTGATTATCTGACGAGATTATCAAAGGTACAGGAAAAGGTTAAGGATAAGATTATGATTATCCCAAGAGTATATACAAATAAGCCTCGTACAACAGGTGGTGGATATAAGGGACTCGTACATCAGCCAGATCCTGAGAAAAAGCCAGATATGCTTCAGGGGATTATTGCTGTTCGAGAACTTCATCAAAGAGCGATTCTTGAAAGTGGACTTACCTGTGCAGATGAGATGTTATATCCAGAGAACCATCGTTATGTTTCTGATTTATTATCATATGTTGCAATTGGGGCTCGTTCTGTAGAGGATCAGCAGCATCGTCTGACAGCTAGTGGAGTAGGAATCCCAGTAGGAATGAAGAATCCAACTGGTGGAGACTTATCTGTTATGATGAATTCTATTACGGCTGCTCAGGGTCAGCACGTATTTCTCTATCGTGGATGGGAAGTACAGTCTCTTGGTAATCCATATGCACATGCATTGTTAAGAGGATATGTAGATAAACATGGAAAAACATACTCTAACTATCATTATGAAGATTTAAATGAATTGTTTGAATTATACAATGAGCACGGCTTAAAGAATCCAGGAGTAATTATAGATACAAATCATGCAAACTCTGGCAAGCATTATCTGGAACAGATTCGTATCGCAAAAGAAGTAATGCATAGTTGTCACCTTTCTAAAGATATCAAAGGTCTTGTAAAAGGTCTCATGATTGAAAGTTACATCGAAGATGGAAATCAGCCAGTTGGTGGAGGCTGCTACGGTAAGTCTATTACTGACCCTTGTCTTGGATGGGAAAAATCAGAGCGTTTAATTTACGAAATTGCAGATTTATTATAGGCTTTATCTGGGCATCTGTTTGTCAAAAAACTACTTGAATTTTACTCCGATACACTGTAAGATGGTATCAGGTTTAAAAGTTCATACTATCTCAGAAGATATAAAATCCGTTATTGTGTCATATATAAATTTATTGTGTGAGCTATAACGGAAATATTCTGGCATAATTTCTCAACATAAATATTAAAAAATATATATACTTCGACTTCTTCCTATGTTACAATAATTTTAAGTAAGTCATTTTTGGGTCATAATTTTGTAATATAATTTTAACAAATAACAATGAAAGGAAGATGTCGAATGCTCACAAGCAGATTGCTGATTTTAAGTCAGAAAGAAGCAAAGTGCAAAGAAATGGCAGCTTATTTCCAAGATAGTGGTTATAATGTGATCTGGTGTACAGAATATGATGAAGCGGCAGAGATTCTTTCCAGAGGAAAAAATAAACCGCATTTGCTGATTTTTGATGTAGATTTACCAAAAAGGCGAGAATATGAAGCAATTGAGAAGATAAGAATTCTTTCAGATATGGCGATTCTTATGTTATCGCAGGATGATAAGCTGGATAGCCAGCTGTATGCGTATTCTAAGAAGATAGACGATTATATGGTTAAGCCAGTACCTCTACCGTTACTGGAGGCACACGTAGAATCAATTATACGAAGGACTGCAGAAAAGAGGAATCCAATAGAGTCGGTAGGTGCACTATCTATTGATTATGAGGGAAGAAAGATTTATCTGGCAGAAAGACCCCTAAAAGTAACAGCAAAAGAATTTGATTTGCTTGAGTATTTTGTAAAACATAAAGGAATGATTCTTTCCAGAGACAAAATATTAGATTCTGTATGGGGATTTGACTATATAGGCGGCTATAGGAGCGTAGATACGCTGGTAAAAAAGCTGAGAGCGAAATTAACAAAGGAATATCCATATATTAAGACCGTCTATGGTGTGGGATATTGTTTTGATGTCTGATAAATTATAGCGATGAGATGAAGATGTGAAGGAAGGGGAGTATGATGAAAGTAAAGCGAATAGTCGGTGTGTTTATGGCAGTATTATTATGTGTTTGCCTGATTATGCCGATTAGTACAGATGCAGCAGCGAAAGTCCGTATAAAGACAGTAAAAGGGGTGACAAGTTCCTACTCTGGACGAATGAATTCCTGCTATGTGAACGGGCAGAAGATTGGTTTAACAAAGATTCCAATTTTTAAAAAGTCTGGTGCATATATGGGATCGGCAGCAGCCATTTTTAAACACAGTAAGTTAAAAGTCAGTATGACCGTAAAAAAAGATGTGTTAACATTAAAGTATGGACCTAATACGGTAGTTATGAAAGCTGATAGCAGAACAGCAGTAACTAATGGAGTTTCAAGCTCAATGGGAGCACCTGTTGTACATGGAACATATACTGCAACAGGAAAGAAAAGATGGATTGTTCCGCTGAAGAGTGTCTGTACCAGATTAGGAATTAATTATAAATTATCTGGTGGAAAGATTTATATTTCAGGAAATACAAACAGTAGTGCCGCTAATACTACAACAAGTAAACCGGCAACAGATACGACAACTACAACAACAAATAGCAAAAGTAAAATTAAAATAGTTATCGATGCCGGACATGGCGGATCAGATTCTGGTGCAACTGGAAATGGAATGGCAGAAAAGAACCTTACATTAGCAATTGTTCTCGCAGCTAAGAAGTCTTTTGATAAAGACAGTCGATTCCAGGTTTCTTATACAAGAACTGCTGATACATATCCAAGTTTATCTCAAAGAGCGAACCTGGCAAATAATAAAAATGCGGATATGTTCCTTTGTGTTCATATTAATTCTGCAAGTGCTTCTGCGCATGGAACAGAAACTTTATGGAATGCAGACAGAAATTCTGTAACGCAGAAGAAGGGCCTGACATCAAAGACGCTTGCAACAACAATGCATAATGGTGCAATCGCTGCAACAGGTTTTACAAACCGTGGGTTGGTGAACAGACCAAATCTTTATGTATTAAAGCATACGAATATGCCGGCGTGTCTGATTGAATATGGATTTATTAGTAATAAGACAGAATCAGCCAGAATGAAGGCGAACACAAGTGTCTATGGAAAAGCTTTGTATAACTCCGTTGTCAATCTGATGAAAAAACAGGGAAAATATTAGTACAAGATTATTCATAGAGCATATTGATATTTGTACAGAAAAATCATATAATGGGTATTGGCAAATCTCACAGCAAGATAATATTTTGTGTTGCTGTGAGATTTTTATGTGACTAAAACACAATATCTTGTATAAAGTATCATTGCATCATACAAAATTATGTGTTACAATGGCAATGCATGATTTTTAGAAAATTATAATTGGAGTGTTGGTATGAAGATCATTAAAAGAAGTGGAATGGAAGTTGAATTTGACCGTAGCAAGATTATTGCAGCGGTTAAGAGGGCAAACAACAGTGTCGTAGAAGGTGAAAAAGTAAGCGACGAACAGGTAGAGAAAATCGCAGAGAATGTTGAGACTATCTGTGAGGGAATGAATCGTGCGCTCAATGTAGAGGAGATTCAGGACTTAGTAGAGAATCAGATCATGAACCAGAAGGCATTCCGTCTGGCAAGTAATTATATTACTTACCGTTATAAGAGAGCGTTGGTTAGAAAGTCCAATTCTACAGACAAGCAGATTTTGAGTCTGTTAGAGTGTAATAACGAAGAAGTTATTCAGGAGAATTCTAATAAGAATCCAACGGTCAATAGTGTACAGAGGGATTACATGGCAGGAGAGGTAAGTAAGGATATTACAAGACGTTTTCTCCTTCCACAGAAGATTGTGGATGCACATGAAGCCGGAATCATTCATTTCCATGATTCTGATTATTTTGCACAGCATATGCATAACTGCTGTCTGGTAAACTTAGAAGATATGCTCCAGAACGGAACAGTAATCAGTGATGTTATGATTGAGAAGCCAAAGAGCTTTTCTACAGCATGTAATATTGCAACACAGGCAGTAGCACAGATTGCAAGTTCTCAGTATGGTGGACAGAGTATTACACTTTCCCATCTGGTTCCCTTTGTTGAAATCAGCCGTCAGAAATATCGTCGTGATGTTCGTGCAGAGTTTGAAGTAGAGGGAATGGAGCTTGATGAGCAGAAGATAAATGAAATCGCAGAAATGCGTGTAAGAAAAGAAGTAAAGCAGGGAGTACAGGTTATCCAGTATCAGGTTATTACCCTGATGACTACAAATGGACAGGCTCCTTTTGTTACTGTATTTATGTATCTTGATGAAGTAGAGGAAGGTCCTGCAAGAGATGACCTTGCTATGATTATCGAAGAGATGCTTAACCAGCGTATTCTTGGTGTTAAGAACGAAAAAGGTGTATATATCACACCAGCCTTCCCTAAGCTTATTTACGTTCTTGAGGAAGATAATATCCATGAAGATAGTAAATACTGGTATCTTACAAAGTTAGCTGCACAGTGTACAGCAAAACGTATGGTTCCAGATTACATTTCAGAGAAAATTATGAAGAAGTTAAAAGACGGAAACTGCTACCCATGTATGGGATGCCGTTCTTTCTTAACAGTATATCATGATGAGAATGATAATCCAAAGTTCTACGGAAGATTTAATCAGGGTGTTGTAACACTGAACTTAGTAGACTTAGCTTGTTCTTCTGGTGGAGATATGGACAAGTTCTGGGAAATTTTTGATGAGCGTCTTGAACTGTGTCATGAGGCGCTTATGTACCGCCATAATCGTTTGAAAGGTACACCTTCTGATGTAGCTCCTATTCTCTGGCAGAACGGTGCATTAGCACGTCTTAAAAAGGGAGAGACAATCGATGAACTCTTATATAATGGTTATTCAACAATCTCTCTTGGTTACGCAGGACTTTGCGAGTGTACAAGATATATGACAGGCAAGAGCCATACAGACCCAGAGGCAAAACCATTTGCACTCAAAGTTATGCAGCATATGAATGATGCATGTAATAAGTGGAGAGCAGAAAGTAATATTGATTTCAGTCTTTATGGTACACCACTGGAATCTACAACTTATAAGTTTGCAAAATGCCTTCAGGAGCGTTTTGGTATGATTCCAGGAGTAACAGATAAGAACTACATTACAAACAGCTATCATATTCATGTAACAGAGGAGATTGATGCATTTGATAAATTAAGCTTTGAAGCACAGTTCCAGGAGCTTTCTCCAGGAGGGGCTATCAGCTATGTAGAAGTACCAAATATGCAGAATAATATCGAGGCTGTATTAGCCGTTATGAAACATATTTATGAGAATATCATGTATGCAGAGCTTAACACGAAGAGCGATTACTGCCAGTGTTGTGGTTACGAAGGAGAAATCCAGATTATAACAGATGAACATGGCAAGCTCATCTGGGAATGCCCTAACTGCGGTAATCAGGACCAGGCAAAGATGAACGTAGCAAGGAGAACTTGCGGTTACATCGGAACACAGTTCTGGAATCAGGGAAGAACTCAGGAGATTAAAGAACGTGTGATGCATTTGTAGAAATAGTAATTTGGTGAGCTGGTAATAAGACGCCGCTATGGATGAGTTAGTGGGCGGATTGCCAGAAGGATTATTGAGAAGAAGCATGAAAACTTTACCTCATTTTGTTCCGTTGTGCTAAACGCTCCATGAGAAATTTATCTTTCTGGGGTGACTTTGGCTGAGGGAAAGAAAATTGAATAATTTTCAAATACTAACAAAATATAAGTTGAGATAATAATTATCAAGATAGATTATGAATATACTGCCAAAGTATGGGGTACTAAAAAATAAAATTGTCTCAAAATATATAAAATAGTAGATTATTGATTGTAAATAGAGTGCCAATATTATAAAATGTAAATTAGTAAGAACCATGTAAAAAATAGAAGAAGTATTGTAGACATAATACGAAAGATTGGTTTGAATAATTGCAAAATATAATGGCACTCTATTTGATTTTTGAAAGAGGTGAATAGGTTATGCATTACGGTGAAATTAAAAAATGTGATATTGCAAACGGACCGGGAGTTAGAGTAACCCTTTTTGTAAGTGGGTGTACGCATCATTGTAAGGGATGTTTTAATGAGGAGACATGGAGTTTTGAGTATGGAAAGCCTTTTACAGAAGAAACAGAAGAACAGATTTTAAAATTATTGGAACCTTCTTATATATCTGGTCTTACAGTATTAGGCGGAGAACCTATGGAGTATATGAATCAGGAAGCCCTAGTTCCTTTTTTAAAAAAAGTAAAGGAACGCTTTCCAGAAAAGACTATCTGGTGTTTTACCGGTTATGTCTATGAAAAGGACATTTTGCATAGAATGATTCCAAAGTGGAAATATACAAAAAAGATGTTAGAGCAGATTGACTATCTTGTAGATGGCCCATTTGTTATGGAGAAAAAGGACATTACGCTCAAATTCCGTGGTTCTTCTAATCAGAGAATTATTGATGTAAAGAAAACAATGGAATCAGGGAAAGTTGTTCTTTGGGAAGAACAATAGAAAACAAGTTAATTTATTGAGTTGATGCCGCTATATGTAATGTTTTTGTATGTTTTGTGTCAGTCAGAAAACATACAAAAACATTACATATAGCGGCGTTTTATTTTTCTCCAGAAAGAAAGGCTCCCACCTTTAAGGAACACCACAGAAAAAGTATTTTTCAAACGCGCTCTAAGGTGGGAGATGAATTACGTTCGTTACCCATTTGATTGATTTAATAAATTCAGAAGTTAATCATGTTTATGACGGGAAACGGATTTCTTTACAGGGTCTTTTGTAGTAAGAAACTGTACTGCAATCCCGAGCACACACAATGCCAGTGTCAGCGCTGCACTGGAGTTCAGTGAAGAAAGTGTCGTAATTCCCATATATTCCGTAACTCCCGGAAGTAGCCCAGCGGCGGAAGTGCCGCATACAATTGCAGAAGTAAGTATAATGACTGGCCGCATATATTTAACAGCGAGGACGCCAACGATGAGTCCGGTTATTACATTCGCAAAGAATTGTACATTACCCTCAAATGGAAATAATGTTCCGGCGGCACTGAAAGCTAATGCAAAGCATAGGATAAAAATTCCGATACGATAAATCCAAAAGGCAAGTGAGGCAACGATGGCTCCGCAAAGTATGATACAAAGGACGGAGGTGAATCCCTCTACTTGCAGAATCTGGGATGTAATCATCTGCCCGATTATGGCTCCGGCAATAAAGCCTGTGATACTCATAAAGAGCCGGGACAGTTTATAGCCGAAAAAGCATCCGATGAGAGCTAAGACGAGAGCAATTACAGAGCCAACTATTTTGTAAGTGGAATCGGCTTCAGTAACGAGCCCGATAAGCCCGTTGTTTATAAAATTACTCAGATTGTCACTGCTTCCGGAGTCTAGTGGAAGAGTGTTTATCATGGAGCTGTAATCAATATTTAGTAGTGATAGCATAAAGGGTACCTTCTTTCGTGTTAGATTTAAAAATTACTTAGATTTTTGTAATTTTTCTGTAGTTGTATATGAATGAATTCCATAATGTTTGCTGATTTTAAGAGTAGCATACTAAAGGATATTCCGCAAATTATTTCATATAGAGGATTTTATAGATTTTTACGTGAAAAGATGGTATGATAATACGAGTCGATTGGAAACTATTTAAATTTGGATAGGATGAGTTTTAAATAGTTAGATTATATTTTATAGATTCAGAAAGAGAGGAATTAGAGATGGCAAAGATTAGAACAAGATTTGCACCAAGCCCTACAGGAAGAATGCACGTTGGAAATCTTCGTACTGCTTTATATACTTACTTAATTGCAAAGCATGAAGGCGGAGATTTCGTTTTAAGAATAGAAGATACAGACCAGGGACGTTATTGTGAAGAGGCACTGGGAATCATTTACCGTACTTTAGAGGCAACTGGATTAAAGCATGATGAAGGTCCGGATAAAGATGGCGGATTTGGGCCTTATGTGCAGAGTGAGCGTGTAGCATCTGGTCTTTACATGGATTATGCAAAACAGCTTATCGAAAAGGGTGAGGCTTACTATTGTTTCTGTGATCAGGAAAGATTAGATTCCTTAAAACAGAACGTAGGTGGTAAGGAGATTAGTGTATATGATAAGCATTGTCTTCACCTTTCCAAAGAGGAAGTAGAAGCGAACCTTGCAGCAGGCAAGCCATTTGTTATCCGTGCCAATATGCCTAACGAGGGGGAGACTACTTTTCATGATGAGATTTATGGAGATATCACACAGCCAAATGAAGAACTTGATGATATGATTCTTATCAAGTCAGACGGGTATCCTACTTATAACTTTGCAAATGTAGTAGATGACCACCTAATGCAGATTACACACGTTGTAAGAGGTAATGAGTACCTTTCTTCTGCACCGAAGTATACTCGTCTTTACAAGGCATTTGGATGGGAAGAGCCAAAATACATTCATTGTCCATTAATTACTAATGAAGAACATCAGAAGCTTTCAAAACGTTCAGGACATTCTTCCTATGAAGATTTAATCGAGCAGGGATTTGTTCCAGAAGCAGTTGTAAACTTTGTAGCACTTCTTGGATGGAGCTCTCCAGATAACAGAGAGATTTTCTCCTTAGAAGAGTTAGTAGAAGCATTTGATTATAAACACATCAGCAAGTCTCCAGCCGTATTTGATATGGTTAAGCTTAAATGGATGAACGGAGAGTATTTAAAAGCAATGGATTTTGATACTTTCTACAACATGGCAGAGCCTTACGTTAAGGAAGTCATCAAGAAAGATATGGATTTAAAGAAGATTGCAGCACTTGTTAAGACAAGAATCGAAGTATTTCCTGAAATCGGTGAAATGATCGACTTCTTCGAAGAAGTTCCAGAATATGATGTAGATATGTACACTAATAAGAAAAATAAAACAAATGCAGAGAAGTCTTTACCAGTATTACAGGAATTACTTCCAGTAATCGAAGCACAGGAAGACTTTACAAACGATGCATTATATCAGATGCTTCGTGGGTTTGCAGATGAAAAAGGTTACAAACCAGGTTTCGTTATGTGGCCAGTTCGTACCGCTGTTTCTGGAAAACGCATGACTCCAGGTGGAGCAACAGAGATTATGGAAATCATCGGTAAGGACGAGACAGTAAGCAGAATGAAAGCTGCAATTGAGAAATTATCTAAATAATAATTGCTGGGGACACAGACGCCGCTTTAGTAGAAGATATTGAGCTGAATTGCATGGAGTCTTCTAAAGAAAAAAGAAATACTACCATATCCCAGATGCGGCTTCGGAGCGTGTTTAAGATGCGAACGAGCATTTTAAACACAGCGACTATAGAGCAGATGGGATATGGTAGTATTTCTTTTTTCGTCTATACGAAATCTACAAATTAGTGTTTTTTACCTGTTATGATGAAAGATTTGTAATTTTTGACAAGGTTATTAATGTTATCTGTAGTAAGATTGAAGGTGTTAGATGGCCAAATCTCTTTTAAAGGATATTTTTTAACTATTTTTTTGTATTCTGAATTAAATTTCTTCTTTGATACTTTTTTTCCATTAATTTTGTAAAGAGTTTT
This sequence comes from uncultured Anaerobutyricum sp., assembly GCF_934307085.1. Taxonomy (GTDB): domain Bacteria; phylum Bacillota; class Clostridia; order Lachnospirales; family Lachnospiraceae; genus Anaerobutyricum. Next base: position 83,083 of record NZ_CAKRCF010000002.1, on the reverse strand, counting down.
TGGAAGATAGGCTTCTTCAAATGTTTTAAGCTTCGTTCTTTTTCCCTTTTTGTTAAAACGATAAAATGTTGAAACGGCGCCATATCCATTAATCCATGCAGAATTAGATACTACAGATTTCTTTTTGGAGTAAATGAGGCGACCATAATCACTGCCGGCATATTTTAACTGTTTAAGTTTGCCGCCGGTGTAGGTATAAACTTCTCCGGCAACGGCATGTACGCTAAAATCCGGTGTAATGAGAAGTTCCGGTATAGAATCTTTGTCGTTTGAATGTTTTCATTTTTTTCATAGTGTGATTCCTTTCTTGAGTTTGATGCAATAGGTGACATCAAGTTAGGGACAAAATACTTTTTGACCCTAACATCATTATGTATCATTATATATTATAAGAAGAAAATAGAACAGAATATATTATAAGATTTACATTAAAAATTATGATTTTTAACATTGACTTTTCTCAATAAGTATGTAAAGATATAAACATAAAATAAATCTGCCAACGCAGAAATTTCGGTTACTGACGGATATGTGAAGAGACACAGTGTAGCCGGAGGGATGGAGACATTCTGTTATTAGCCGACCGTCTGGGCAGCTTCTTTTGAAGTTGCCCTTTTTGTTTTGACCCCAACATTTTAATTAAAGACATAGTAAATAGGGCAAGGGTATAAAGCAGAAGAGAAAGTGTGTAAAGTATTTATATGCGTTAAAATGAAAGGAAGAAGGATATGAAAACAGATATTCAGATTGCACAGGAAGCAACAATGCTTCCAATTAAGGATGTAGCTGCAAATTATGGGATTGCAGAAGATGATTTAGAGTTATACGGAAAGTATAAGGCAAAATTTTCGGATGAATTCATGAAGAGCTTAGATGAGAAGCCAGATGGTAAGCTTGTGTTAATGACGGCTATTAACCCAACTCCAGCAGGAGAAGGAAAGACAACAACAAGTATCGGTCTTGCACAGGCATTAGAGAAGTTAGGTAAAAAGTCTATTCTTGCACTTCGTGAGCCTTCTCTTGGACCATGTTTTGGAATCAAGGGTGGAGCTGCTGGCGGCGGATATTCTCAGGTTGTTCCTATGGAGGATTTAAATCTTCATTTTACAGGTGATTTCCATGCGATTACATCTGCCAATAACTTATTGGCTGCACTTCTGGATAATCATATTCAGCAGGGTAATGAACTTCGTATTGATACAAGACAGGTAATCTGGAAACGTTGTATGGATATGAATGACCGTGCTCTTCGTAATATTGTAATTGGTCTTGGAAGAAAAGTAGACGGTTATGTACGAGAAGATCATTTTGTAATTACTGTAGCAACAGAAATCATGGCTATTCTCTGTCTGGCAGAAGATATTAAAGATTTAAAAGCACGACTTGCCAAGATTATTGTAGCTTATGATGTAGATGGTAATCCTGTAACAGCAGGTCAGCTTAATGCCGTAGGTTCTATGGCAGCATTATTAAAAGATGCGATTAAGCCAAACATGGTACAGACATTAGAACATACAGGAGCAATCGTTCATGGAGGACCATTTGCGAACATTGCACATGGATGTAACAGTGTGCGTGCAACAAAGATGGCATTAAAGCTTTCTGATATTGCGATTACAGAAGCAGGATTTGGTGCAGATCTTGGTGCAGAGAAGTTTATGGATATTAAGTGTCGTATGGCAGGGTTAAAGCCAGATGCGGTTGTATTAGTAGCAACTGTTCGCGCATTAAAATATAATGGTGGAGTTCCAAAAACAGAACTTGCAACAGAGAACATGGATGCCCTGAAAAAAGGTATCTGTAATCTTGAAAAACATATTGAAAACCTTCAGAAATTTGGAGTACCTATTGTTGTAACTTTAAATGCGTTTACAACAGATACAGAAGCAGAACATGAATTTATTCGTCAGTTCTGCGAAGAAAGAGGATGTGAATTCGCACTTTCCGAAGTATGGGCAAAAGGTGGAGAAGGAGGAATCGATCTTGCAAAGAAGGTGCTTAAAACATTAGAAGAAAAAGAAAGTGATTTTAAAGTACTTTATCCGGACAATGCATCATTAAAAGACAAGGTAGAGACAATTGCAAAAGAAATTTACGGTGCAGACGGTGTAACATATGAACCAGCCGCAGAGAAAATGCTTGCAAAACTTACAGAGTTAGGATTTGGTAATTTGCCAGTATGTATGGCAAAAACACAGTATTCTCTCTCTGATGATCAGACAAAGTTAGGTCGTCCAGAAGGATTTAACATCCATGTACGTGACGCATTTGTAAATGCAGGAGCAGGATTTGTAGTAATTCTTACCGGAGCAATTATGACAATGCCAGGTCTGCCAAAGAAACCAGCTGCATTTGGAATTGATGTGGATGATAATGGAAAGATAACTGGATTATTTTAAATTCTGATTAAAAAATCGCTGTGCATAGCTTTGTAAGCCATCGCACAGCGATTTTTAATTAGAATTTATTCTACATTGACCCAAATTGCAGGTTTTACTGTAATTTTTGTATTAGTTACATCATAACCATAATCCATTACTGTTTTATCACGGTATACAAAACTCATAGAATTTGCAGCTGCACCTGGAGTACGAAGCCACCAGCAGCTATTTGTTTTGTGAATACCTTTAGTATACTGATTAACCTCATCACAGCTGAGCAAGAATAGTTTATCTGTTGTATCTTTTCCGGCTGGAGTATTATAGGTTGTATTTGGAGTATTCTTAACAGTTGTTTTTAGTATGATGTCTTGTTCTTCCTGAAGGAAATTTTCCTGAAGGAAATCTTTGTTAAGCCATTTACGAACAGAAGAAGATTCCCATGTTGTATTTTTACCAGTCTCATCGAATGGAGTGGAGCCTAAGGCGTTATCTTTTAATAAAAGTACTTTGCCATCCTTTTTGTCAAGGACACGCCAGTCCATATAAGCAAAAGAAACTTTGTCACTAATGTCTGTATTTTTTATATGTTCTTTTTCAAGAGAAACAAACTTGGCAGCACTGTCTTTGTAATTCTCCTTAGCAAGGGCCTTATAGTTGCGGTAAGCAGTATTTTCATCGTCATTTTTCAGTGCTTTTTCAGCAGATTTATAACGGTACTCTAAAGCTTTTTCGTGAGCAGAGGTATCTCCATTTTTGTTGTAGATGTATTCATAGTTCTGCCAGGTTTTTTCATAATTGCCAGTATGGGAGTTAATTGTTGCGAGACAATGTTTAAAAGATGTTGTACGTGTAAAGAACAGTAAGGCAACAACACAGGCAATAAAAGCACAACTTGCAAAAAAACTATGGCGTTTTAACTCAGCAGCTTTTTCATCAGCAAGCTGTTCACAGATTTTCATCTGTTCTTCTGAATCACAACATTTGATCGCTTCAGCATAAAGTTCAGGATCTGTTGATTTTTCAGAAAGAGGATGTTTTTGCTCGTAATGATAAATTCGAGAGAAAATAGTCTGAGCGGAATAAAATTCGCTTGGTGTTTTTGCTTTATCTCGAATACGGCAGGCTTCCTTATAAAGTGTGAGCTTACCTAATGCACGAGCATTAAATTTCTTTTTACGAAGTTCGCGAATGAGAGGTCTGACTTCAGAAATAGGTGTAACTTTTTTTAAATATTGAATGGCACGATGATAGTACTTGTCCTGATCTTCGAACTTTTTCATATGTTCTGCTATATTAATATAGCGAAGTGCCGTCTCATAGTTCTGTCGAACCAGCTCATCTTCAGATAAGTTATCGGTATTTTCCTCAACAGCGAGATTGATATCTATTTTTTCATCATTTCTCATGGAAAGATCTTCCTTTCTAAAAGTGTAATCAGGTTATGTTAACATTTTTTTCGTGGAAATACAAGGGTTTTGCAGAATTATACACGTATAAGAAGAAATTTAAGAAGCGAGATGAAAAGAGTTTTGATAAATGGAAAAATGTGGAATTCAGGTTATGTACTGCGTAATTGCACGTAACTTTTTCATTCGTAAAAGGATAAAGTATGAAATAACGGACACAATTTGTCTCTCACTTTATATGTGGGAATCTTCTTGTTGGAAAAGGATAAAAAGGCTATCCATTGAAAATATCTCAGTGGATAGCCAATTAGGTTAAGTAAAATTATGAACGGGTTGCGATAAATTCATCAATAGCTTCTTTTGTAGGAAGAGAAGGCTGTGCTCCTAAATGCTGTACGGAAATAGCGGCAGCAGCACTAGCGTATCTTGCAGAAGCAACGATATCATGTGTCTCAGCATACTGTTTTACTAAAACGCCTGTGAAGCAGTCCCCAGCAGCAGTTGGGTCAACAGCATCCACCTTAAATGTAGGAACCATCTGACAAATATCATCGCCATAGATAAAGGAACCTTTATCACCCATTTTCAGTACAACGTATTTACAATCACTACGTTCTTTTAAAATCTTGCTAGCAGCGATACATGTCTCATCATCTTTTGGAAGAATTCCAACAAGAGCTTCTGTCTCTGTTTCGTTAGGAGAAAGGATAGTAAGTCCTTTAAATTTTTCTAATGGATAATCCTGTGCAGGACCTGCATCAAGACAGGTAATCATTCCTCTTTCGTGAGCCAGATCAAAAGCTTTAACATTTGCTTCTAAAGGAATTTCTAACTGCATCATTAATGCATCGTATTCTTTACCTTCGAAAGCAGCTTCAACTGCAGCTGGTGTGGTATCATTATTAGCACCTGTATAAATAGCAAGACGATTCATTCCGTCTTCTTCAAGCATAATAACTGCCATTCCAGTGTTAGCACCTTCTTTTAAAGTAAGGTGAGAAACATCAATTCCTAAATCAGTGAGCATTCCAAGAAGTGCTTCACCGTTGGCATCTTTACCAAGAGTACCACAAACGGAAACCTCTCCGCCTGCCTTGCAAGCTGCTACTGCGGAGTTACTTCCTTTGCCGCCCCCAGCGTTAGAATAACTGGTTCCAAGAAGACTCTCGCTTGGATGTGGAATACGAGGCATCTGTAAAATCAGATCCATCATAATGCTACCTGTCATTAAAATTTTTGCTGCCATAATACTTCTCCTTTTATTGAAAAATTGCTATGAGATTCTATACATTCCAAAATAATAAAACTATAGATGATATGAGATATCTCTCCATAAATTATTAAAAATGCCGAAAACTCAGCTACTTATAAAGATATTTTATAAACTATTTAACAAAAAGTCAAGGAGCGAATCAGTTTGTTTCATATGTTTTGGCGGGCTGTTATCAGGTGTTCTTTACTATATCCGATATATGTGAATTAGTTTGTCTCGTATATTTTAATATATCCACCATCAGAACTTGCTCCGTTATAATACATACTTTCTGAAAATGTCGTACAGGGGAACATATACTCCATAATATCGGATAATTCTACAGTTTTTAGGCGTTGTCCACCATTATACCAGGAACGATCAACAGAATCACATAAAAGAACCTTTCCATTGGTCAGTACGCCGAGTAAAACCATAGTGTGGTAGGAGTTTGTCCATCTTTTTGTTTTTTTGCCAGTACGGCTATTCTTTTGGCGCACTTCAAAAATGATTGCATTTCCAGTTTTTAAATGAGAAAGAATGTCCTTTCTAGCTTCTGAATCTGTATAAGTTCTTACGTAATTATTATCAATACCAGAAGACTTCAATATAGAAGAAATTCCATACAGAGAAAGAGGCATCTGTCCTCGGAGAGAATGCTTTACATGTTCTCTTGTCCAGTCTTTGTTAGAAGTATATTGCTTTTCTACGCCATCAATTACTGAACTTGGTAAAATACCGGAGTAATTGTCATTATAGGCACCAAGGACAGTGGCAAGTGAACAGGTAGCACACCCATGCCATGCAAGATAAGAGTCATAACGAGGATAATTGTGTGCATTTTGTTTGAAAAGGCGGTAAGTACACTGCTTTCCAGTCGCAGTTAATATAGAAAAATCAGTTGCTTTTCCTGTGTAGCTATCAGTGATTACGTTAATATAGGTGTGACAAGATACATTGCCCAGTGTGCAGGTAATAGTAGCCGAACCCCCCTGTAATGCGGTAACTTTTCCATTGGAGTCTACACGAACAATATTTGGTTTATCGCTTTTCCAGTTAAGGAGCCTCTTGTAACGAGTAGCAAGTACCTGACTCGAAGAGGAGAATTGAATCGTGTAAGAGTCCTTTTTCTGCATAAAAAGAACAGGTTCTACTGTTTTCAGTGCATTGTCCGGTAGAATGAGATTCTCTGTTTTGATAGTATTAAAAGAAGGATTTTCAATGTCAGCAACATTGACCTTTCTCTGATGAAATACTCCATGTACGCTATAAATAATCTCAGCACTTCCAACGTCATTTGCACTTAATACTCCCTGTGGATTCACAGATACAATATTAGGGTTGGAGCTAAAGTAGACAGCAGCAGAATCTCCATGAAAAAAGAAGAGACTGCGTATGTCACCTACGGTTAAAGAAAGAGACGCATCGGTGGTAATTGCCTGAGCTTTTGGTTTTATGGAAAATACCTGCCATAAAAACAAACTGAAAAAAGCAAATATAAATAAAAATTTATGTTTTGAAAACATGGAAAACCTCCTGTTAAAATAGTGTGTAGCTTTTTTAAGTATGTATTTTTTAGTTACTTTATAATCAGATATAAGAAAGTCAGAGCATTCTTGAAAATATTTTACTTACTCTGCAGTAGTTAATCTGAGAATGTGGGTTGAGTATAACACAGTAAAAAGCGAAAGTAAAAACTTTAGAGAAAGGATTAAGAATTATTTAAGAATTGCAAGTAGTAATAAATGTTGAGAAAAATAGTGATAGTATGGTAGTATATTCAGACAGAAACTTATTTACAGAATCATTTACAGAAGAAAGATTGCAAATCTACTATGTAATCTGTAGCGAGATATGTGATTTGCGATGGGATTTACAAATTCAGGAGGTATATTTGTGATATATTTTGACAATGCAGCGACAACATTACAAAAACCAGAAACCGTAGCGAAAGTAGTAGCCGAAGCTATCAGTAGTCTTGGTAATTCAGGAAGAGGAGCTTATGATGCTGCGTTATATAGTATGAGAACGGTTTATGAGACAAGAGAACTTATCAATGAATTTTTTAATGGAGACGGACCGGAACAGGTCGCATTTATGTCCAATGCTACAGAAGCGTTAAATACCGCCATTAGTGGAATGTTGCAACCAGGTGATCATGTGATTACAACTGTGATGGAACATAATTCTGTATTGCGTCCGCTATATTTGCAGGAGCAGAAAGGTGTGGCAGTTACGGTTTTACCTGTTGGGGAAGATGGTATAGTTTCAAGTGAGGCATTTGAAGATGCGATCCGTCCAGATACAGAAGCGATTGTATGTACCCATGCTTCTAATGTGACAGGAACGGCATTAAATTTATATCGTATTGGAGAGGCATGTAAGCGTCATGGGTTACGTTTTATTGTGGATGTGTCGCAATCTGCGGGAATCCTTCCAATTGATATGCAGGCGATGAATATCGATGCATTATGTTTTACAGGACATAAAGGTCTCTTTGGACCGCAGGGAACAGGCGGCTTGTGCCTGCGAAAAGGAGTAACGATTCGTCCATTAAAGTCAGGCGGAAGCGGAATCCATTCTTTTGATAAAGAACAGCCACAGTTTATGCCAGAGCTTTTAGAAGCAGGAACAGTAAATGCACACGGCATTGCAGGTTTAAGAGCAGGTTTAGAGTACATAAAACAAGAAAGCCTGGAAAGATTGTATACAAAAGAGACTCTTTTAACAAAAACATTTTATGAGGGAGTACGCCGAATTGATGGGGTGAAGATTTACGGTAATTTTGATCAGGAAAAAAGGGCACCCATTGTTGCTTTAAATATTCGTGATGAAGATGCAGCAAAGGTAAGTGAAATACTCTGGGAAGACTATGGAATTGCCACAAGAGCGGGTGCACATTGTGCTCCTCTTATGCATGAATCTCTTGGAACAACCGAACAGGGAGTTGTTCGTTTTAGTTTTTCAAGCTTTAATACTATGGAAGAGATAAAAACAGCAATTGAAGCAATTCGTGAATTGGCAGCAGAATAAAATATATTATAAAAAAGAATACTTTTGAAGTAGTTATAAATGAAAATTGGCCTAAGGCATGTTTTAAACACGCTCTAAGATATCATATTTATTGTATTAAAAAGGCAAAGTGACGATAAATATTTCTCCCAAAAGCGAACTAGTCAACAAAGTGCATAAATATGATGGGGATATAGATTGCAGTTTCAAAATAACTATGCTATTCTAAATACAGTGAAATTAACTAGCTCTATAAAAAGGGGGATGTAAGTATGAAAAAAATAACCAGAATATTTGCTGTTGCACTGGCATTAATGATGAGCGTTGCATTTCAGGTACCAGTTAATGCGGCGGAGAAGGCTATTACGCAATCATCGAAAGATTAGTTATCTTTCATCAAATCAAGTTGGAATTGATATCAATAATCCAAATGGAGATGATATTGAGGTACAATTACGTGATTATAAAGGAAAGGTAATTAAAACAAATTTTAGTTATTTCTATAGCACATTTTCTTTAAGTAAGAATAAGTTATACTCATATCGAATTAGAGGAGTATATTATGTTAATGGAGAATATGTGCCATATACCAATTGGTCTAATTCTGTATATTTTACAACAGCACAATATAAAGTGACTCGAGTTGGTAAGGGAAGAAAGGTTAAAATAAAAACTCCAAAAGTAGCAGGAATCAAGAATTATAAAATTTATATGTCATTGAAGAAAAATGGTGGCTGGAAAAAGTTGAAAACAGTAAAAGCAGGGAAATCCATAATTGGCTCTAAATTTAAAGGAAAGCCATTTAAATTATATACAAATTATTATTATAAAATTGTACCTAATAAAGGTTCATATTATATAAATGGATTTTATTTTTATAATAAACGCTAATATGGGGTAATAAATTCTCTACCTATAAAGGATATGGTTTGTAGGTAGAGTTTTTTAATAAAAGAGAAAAGGACATAAAACAATGAACGAAAAAAAAATGAACCTCATCAACAAAATACTTTATTACGTTGTCGCCCCAATTCTCATATTGGAGTTTATATTGACTGACTTAAAGATAATATCATTTACTAAAGTATTATTTATTGTTTCTGTTATAGTATTGCTCATTCTGTGTGCTATATCTTTCCTATATAAAAGAAAACATCCGGATTATGAATTTAAGGCAAACGAGATGTATACAAGAATTCTTTTTGCAATTGTACTTCTCGAATGTTTCTATTCAGCAGGATTTTTTAAATGGTAATTTGTGGAGAAGAACCGACGCCGCCGAAAAGAGTTTGTGCAATCTATTGACTAACTCTTTTCGGCGGCGTCTATTATCAGCTCACCAAATTAACTATTTAATTAATCAGCTTTTGGTCCAGCCTCAGCGATATTCTTAGGCATATTAGGATATTTCTTAGTAAAGTTATCCTGGAACATCTTAGCAAGCTTTTTAGCCTGTGCATCGTAAGCAGCTTTATCTTCCCATGTGTCACGAGGGTTCATGATTTCAGAAGGTACGTTAGGACATGTCTGAGGAATGTCTACGTTAAATACTTCATCATGTTTGTACTCTACATCATCAAATGTTCCGTTTAATGCTGCAGTTACCATTGCACGAGTGTATTTTAACTTCATACGGCTACCTACTCCGTAAGGGCCGCCTGTCCATCCTGTGTTAACAAGATATACTTTAGTGTTGTATTTCTCGATTCTTTCTCCGAGCATGTTAGCGTATACGGATGGATCCATTGGCATGAATGGTTCACCAAATAATGTGGAGAATGTTGGCTGTGGTTCTGTGATTCCACGTTCTGTACCAGCGAGTTTGGATGTGAATCCTGTTACGAAGTGGTACATAGCTGCGTTCTCATCTAATCTGGAGATTGGAGGAAGTACACCGAATGCATCAGCAGTTAAGAAGATAACTACTTTAGGGATTCCGCCAACACCAGGAATCTGTGCGTTGGAAATATAATCAACTGGGTATCCTACACGAGTATTCTCTGTAAGAGATCCATCATCAAAGTCAAATTCACGAGTTTCGTCATCCATGATAACGTTCTCTACAAGGCTTCCGAACTTGATAGCGTTGTAGATTTCTGGTTCGTTCTCTGCACTTAAGTTAATACATTTAGCGTAGCATCCGCCTTCGAAGTTGAAGATACCTCTGTCAGACCAGCCGTGTTCGTCATCACCGATTAATTTACGGTTAGGGTCTGCAGAAAGAGTAGTCTTACCTGTTCCAGATAAACCGAAGAATACAGCTGTCTCATGAGTTTCAGGATCCATGTTAGCGGAGCAGTGCATTGGAAGTACACCTTCTTTTGGCATTAAGAAGTTCATTACAGAGAATACAGACTTCTTAATCTCTCCTGAGTACTGGGAACCACAGATAACTACCTGTTTCTGTTCGTAGTCAACGATGATAGCTGCTTCAGAATGAGTTCCGTCGATTTCTGGAATACATTTGAATCCAGGTGCAACGAAAATAGTGAAATCAGCTTCGCCATAGTTCTCTAATTCTTCTGCTGTAGGACGAATTAAGAGTTCATGAATGAAAAGGTTCTGGCTTGCTAATTCGTTAATGATACGGAACTTTCTTGTGCAGACAGGATCAGCACCAGCCATACCATCAAAGATGAAGATTTCTCTGTTCTGAAGGTAAGCGATTACTTTAGAACGGATTGCATTGAACTTTTCCTGAGTAATAGGAACGTTAACGCTTCCCCATGCAATGTCATCATGAACAGATGGAGTATCAACGATAAATTTATCTTTAGGAGAACGTCCTGTATATTTACCTGTAGTTACAACGAGTGCTCCAGTATTAGAAAGTTTGCCCTCTCCTCTTCTTAAAGCTGCCTCTGTTAACTGTGCAGGTGTTAAATTGCGGTAAACTGCTTTAGGATTAACAATCCCAAGTTTTTCGATACCATATGTTTCCATAGTATTACCTCCTAGGTTGTATTTAAATTAAACTGTTGTACCTTTTAACGTACATTGCCTATTGTACACTGTTTGTGTCAATTTTCCAATGAAAAAAGGACAAAAATCAAAAACAATGAAATTTATAGCATTTTTCAGCAATTGCTCCTAGTATAGCAATGAAGGATTGAAATGTCAATTATTCAAAACAAATAAAATGACTAATTATGAGAAAAAATATTAAAAATATTTAAAAAATAAGTGTATACAAGCAATATTTTTTAAGAATCCCTGCTGAGAGTTTCTGTTTCCTTTTCTATTTCCTGTTTTAAAATTGCAAAATTGCAGGAACCAACATTCAGAACTGCTTCGTGAAAATAGGAAGGTTTAAAAGATTTTCCAAGAGAATCTGCCATATCTTTTTCCAGTTTGTTTAATTCATAATAGCCGATACTGTAGGAGAGATAGGTTGTTGGATTTTCTATAACATACTGATATAGAGTTTTGGCAGTTGCTTTATCAAGTCCAAATGCTTTTAAATAATTCGTCAGTGCATTTTCATCATAATTTTTGTAATTAACATATAAATCACTCAGAGAAGACAGGGATAATGAAAGTAAGTCATTATCTCGATATAACTGGCGAAGTTGGTTTTGTGTTTCTTCGTCAACATTTTTGAATTCTATAAAATTATAACTATATAACTGGGCATAAGTCCCCCATCCTTCGTCATATCCGTCATAGTGAAGAAATGTACGGAGTGGAGAAGGATTCGTACTTAAAAAATAATTCGTCTGGTATAAATGTCCAGGATAGCCTTCATGGGCAAGTGTGGAGAACATTTCATTAGTGTCCACACGGTTGTTATTGATGTAAATAATATTTGCATTTTTGCTGTCGATTGGCGGTACAAGATAAAATGCACATGCAGAAGTACCAGAAAGGGCATCAGGAACATTTTTTAATTCATAGGAAATATTTTTTATTTTCGGGAAATCTACGAGAGAATCCTCTTTTAATTCTTTCATGATTTCTTTTGGTGTAGAAAGCGAAGGAACCGCACTGAGATACTCTGTATACAAATCTTTATTCTTTGCTGTCAGGGAAGAAATATCTTTTATTGTATCCTTTAACTGTGTTTCTAAAGCTGTGATACATTCTTCCGGGGACATATCTGTTCCGACATCGGAAAGAAGCAGAAAGCGGTAGTAGTCCTGTCCGTCAGCATATTCGCAAAGCCGCTCTTTGTCCCTGTTTTCAGATGTAGTATTTTTTTTGTCTTCAGAGGAGTTCTGTTTTGAGTTGCCAGTGTTTTGCAAATTTTGTCTGGAACTATTATTATTTTGAGAGTTATTTCCGATGGAGGTATCAGAAGTTTGTGAGTTTGTGTTAGTATCTGAAGTTATGTAAGCCTGTAAAGAAGTTTTCAATTCTTTATAAGCAGGAAATACTTTATTTGTAATGAGTGATCGATTATTTGCAATGTAACTTGATTTCTGGTCTTCACTTAAACTAGTAAGAGAATCTAAACGTTCTTCAAAGCCCTCAATCAAAAGGTTATTTTCTTCACTTGCATTTAAAAATTGGTTAATCTGGTCGATAGTATCAGAGATGGCAAAATCAGGACTTATAATATTTGCGTTACGGCGTTCTTCTTCAAAATCAAGAATCTGTGTAAAGAGTTCAGGAATCTGATTTACAAGAGACAGGTAATCCTTGACATCCTTTTCATTGTCAAAACGGTATTCGGAAAGGGTTACGGGAATATCCGAGGGCACTCCATTCGTGCCCCAAGGAGAAGAATAGAGAATATATTTTTCACCCGCAATAATCTCATTTAGATAATCCTGAAAAATCTGCCATGTAAGCTTCTGTTCTTTGGTCAGACTGCTTGTTGGAAAAGTATAAAGTTTCTGAAGAAGTTCTTTTGCGTGCTCGCAGTTTTCCTTTAATGCATCCGAAGAGAGATGTCCATAAGTAGGGGAGGGTTCCTTTTTAATACCGTAAGAAGATGGATTGGAGAGTTTAAAATGTAAAGTAATAGTATTTTCAGTGGCAAATTCTTTAAAGCAGGAATCAAGAAACTGGTCAAATTTTTTCTGCTTTGAGAAATTATGTGCATTAGATTGTCCACAGCCTGCTAAACTGGCTCCGCAAATAAAGATAAAAAGAAGAAAAAACAGGTGGATAGACAGTGATTTAAATGATGGTTTGCGATGGCTTTTCTCCATAAGCGACCTCCTTTTATAGCGTTTTTATATTAAAAGATAAAAAGTATTTGGTATTATACTATGAATTATACAGGAAAACTATTAGTTTTTCAGAAAAATAACCATAGACGAATATTCGGATTTATTTTATAATATTATGTACGCGCAAAATTACCCTGTAAATACAATTGCTGTATAAAATCAGGAATAAACAGGCTGGGCGTATATTAAACAGAACTTAACTTATAGATAACAGACCTAATGACACAGGTTTCACAGGAGGTATAGAGGTAAATGAGTAAGAAACCATATTATATTACAACTGCGATCGCTTACACATCCGGCAAACCTCATATTGGTAACACATATGAGATTGTTTTAGCAGATGCAATTGCAAGATTTAAGAGAAAAGAAGGCTATGATGTACGTTTTCAGACAGGAACAGACGAACATGGTCAGAAGATTGAGTTAAAGGCAGCAGAAGCTGGAATTTCTCCCAAAGAATTTGTTGATAATACAGCAGGAGAAATCAAGAGAATCTGGGACTTAATGAACACATCTTATGACAAGTTCATCCGTACAACAGATGAAGATCATGAAAAACAGGTTCAGAAAATCTTTAAAAAGCTTTATGACAAGGGTGATATCTACAAGGGACATTATGAAGGAATGTACTGTACACCATGCGAATCTTTCTTCACAGAATCCCAGTTAGTAGATGGCAAATGTCCAGACTGTGGACGCCCATGTCAGCCTGCAAAGGAAGAGGCTTATTTCTTCCGTATGAGCAAATATGCTGACCGTCTGATTCAGTATATTAACGATAATCCTGATTTTATTCAGCCAGAATCCCGTAAAAATGAGATGATGAACAACTTCCTTTTACCAGGACTTCAGGATTTATGCGTATCCCGTACATCTTTCTCATGGGGTATTCCAGTAGACTTTGATCCAAAGCACGTTGTTTATGTATGGCTTGATGCGTTAACAAACTATATCACAGGTCTTGGATACGACTGCGATGGCGAAAGCGGAGAATTATTTAAGAAATACTGGCCGGCAGACTTACATCTGATTGGTAAAGATATTATCCGTTTCCATACAATTTACTGGCCAATCTTCTTAATGGCATTAGACCTTCCATTGCCAAAACAGGTATTTGGCCATCCTTGGTTATTACAGGGTGATGGTAAAATGAGTAAGTCTAAAGGCAACGTAATTTATGCAGATGATCTTGTAGATTTATTCGGTGTAGACGCTGTTCGTTACTTTGTACTTCATGAGATGCCATTTGAAAACGATGGTGTAATCACATGGGATCTCTTAGTAGAGCGTATGAATTCTGATCTTGCCAATACACTTGGAAACCTTGTAAACCGTACTATTTCTATGTCTAATAAATATTTTAATGGTGTTGTAGCAAATAGCGGTGTTACAGACGGATTTGACAAAGATCTTATGGATGTAGCACTTGACGCAAAGCGTAAAGTTGTAAAACGTATGGCTAAACTCAGAGTTGCAGATGCTATGACAGAGATTTTCAATTTATTTAAACGTTGCAACAAGTACATTGACGAGACAATGCCATGGGCTTTAGCAAAAGACCCTGCAAAACAGGACAGACTTGCTACAGTTCTTTATAACTTAGTAGAAAGTATTACAATCGGTGCATCTTTACTTGCTCCATTTATGCCAGAAACAGCAGAAAGAATTTTTGCACAGCTTAATTCTTCCGAAAGAACTATGGACGAACTTGAAATGTTTGGTCTTTACGAATCTGGAAAGAAAGTAACAGACAAGCCAGAAATTCTTTTCGCAAGACTTGATGCAAAGGAAGTACAGGCAAAAGTAGACGAGATGAACGCTTCAAGACAGGCTCCAGCTGAAGAAGAGAAAAAAGATGACGAGCCAGTAATTGACATCGAAGCAAAGGAAGAAATCACATTTGACGACTTTGAAAAAATGCAGTTCCAGGTTGGCGAAATCATTGCTTGCGAAGAAGTAAAGAAGTCTAAAAAGCTTCTCTGCTCACAGGTTAAGATTGGCAGCCAGGTAAAACAGATTGTTTCCGGTATTAAGAAACATTACAGTGCAGAAGAAATGGTTGGCAAGAAAGTTATGGTTCTTGTAAACTTAAAACCTGCTAAATTAGCTGGTGTACTTTCCGAAGGAATGCTCTTATGCGCCGAGGACGAAAACGGGGAATTATCCCTTATGGTTCCAGAAAAGAAAATGCCGGCAGGAGCAGAGATTTGTTAAATTCTAAGTTGCCGTAGGCAAGGGAGACGCTCTCGAAGATAGACAATACCCTATATTTGTGACTTTAGTCGCTGCAGGTTGAATGTTCGCTTACCCGATCGCATCCAACCTTTGCTCCGAGGCCACAAATATAGGGTATTGTCTATCTTCGGGAGCTAACTGTGGTTGTTGAAGGGGAATCAGAGATTAAAGAGGTATATTATGATTTTTGATACGCATTCTCATTATAATGATAAACAATATGAAAAAGATAGAGAAAGTGTCCTTGCGTCTTTAAAAGATGCTGGGGTGACACAGGTCGTTAATGTCAGTGCAAGCTGGAAAGACCTGATAGATACGTTAGAGCTTGTTCTGAAAGTTCCTTTTATGTATGGTGCAGTTGGGATTCATCCGGACCATGTTGGTGAACTTAGTGAGGAGCGGATAGAGCAGCTTCGGGAATACTGTCACAGAGATAAAGTTGTAGCTGTGGGAGAAATTGGTCTTGATTATCACTGGAATGTAGAGTCGAAAGAGGTTCAGCAGGAGTGGTTTATCAGGCAGCTTCATCTTGCAACAGAAGAAAAACTTCCTGTAATCATACACAGCAGAGAGGCATCTCAAGATACATTTGACATTATGAAAAAGGAACATACTGGAACGACAGGCGGTGTAATTCACTGCTTTTCTGGTTCTGTGGAAATGGCAAAAGAATATGTAAAAATGGGTTACTACATTGGTGTGGGCGGAGTAGTTACTTTCAAAAACTCTCGTGTGTTAAAGGAAGTTGTAAAAGCAATTCCACTAGAGCATATTGTGGTAGAAACCGATTGTCCTTATCTTGCACCAACACCACATAGAGGAAAGAGAAATAGTTCGGCATATCTACCATTAGTAATTGATGAAATCGCAAGACTTAAAGAAATTACAGCAGAAGAAGTAGAAAATGCAACTTACGAAAATGCCAGAAGGTTGTATAAACTTACCATTTAATGTATTATTATCGTATTGTAAAAGAGATAAGTAAAAGGAGATTTTATGGCGAATTTAGGGAATCCGCAGGAGACGATTGCAGTCTTACAGCGGTATGGATTTAATTTTCAGAAAAAATACGGACAGAACTTTTTGATTGATACACATGTACTCGATAAAATTATTGGTGCGGCAGAGATTGGAAAGGATGATTTTGTTTTAGAAATCGGTCCGGGAATTGGAACGATGACACAGTATCTTGCGGAGGCAGCGAGAGAAGTTGTTGCAGTAGAAATTGATACAAAGTTGATTCCGATTCTAGAAGACACTTTAAAAGAATATGATAATGTTACAGTATTGAATGAAGACATTTTAAAGGTAGATATTCGTAAGATTGCGGAAGAAAAGAATGGTGGAAAGCCAATTAAAGTTGTAGCTAATCTGCCATATTATATTACAACTCCAATTATTATGGGATTATTTGAGAGTGAAGTACCGCTGGATTCTATTACGGTTATGGTGCAGAAAGAGGTAGCAGATCGTATGCAGGTAGGACCGGGAACAAAGGATTACGGTGCACTTTCTTTAGCAGTACAGTACTATGCAGAACCATATATCGTGGCAAATGTACCTCCAAACTGCTTTATTCCAAGACCTGCAGTTGGATCTGCAGTTATCCGTCTGACTCGTTATCAGGAAAAGCCAGTTAAGGTAAATGATTCCGCATTTATGTTTAAGATTATTCGTGCTTCTTTTAATCAGAGAAGAAAAACATTACAGAATGGACTTTATAATTCCAGCGAACTTCGTATTCCGAAGGAAAAAACAGTAGCAGCCCTTGAGGAGATGGGACTTACGCCTACAATCCGTGGAGAGAAGCTTTCTTTAGAGGAATTTGCTAAGTTGTCAGATATTCTCGGAAGATAGATAGCATAAAAGTGATTTGCCAGAATACATTAGTGAAAAAAGAGGTATCATCATGGCAGATTATCAAAGGATACTTTCTTATCTGTATCGTTATGAAAAGACGGAGAAAAAAGAATGTCTTGGATTTGTTAAAGCAGAACAAAAACCAGGCAGTCTTAAGCTGACCATTCAAATAGACGATGAACGTTTATTACAGGGAATGGAATTAAAGTTGTGCTTTTATGAAAAACAAGGAGAAAACTGGCAGGTTTGGAATCTGGATACAGTTGTTGCACAAGAACATAGAGAAGAGCTTCATTTAATATATTACGCAGAGCAGCTTCCAACTGGATTCAAAATAAAAGGACAGTCAGGGGTGCTGTTGTATTATCAGGATAGCTTCTATTATGGAAGTGTATGGATTGGAGAGGAACTTCCGACAGATGTTTTGGAGCCTTTGCGATGGCACAAAGTTATGGATTCTGCAAAATCTGCTTCTGAAACAGAGAAGAAAGATTTGAAAAAAGATATTTCTGGTGAAATGTCGAATAGGAAACTAGAAGAAACAGAAGAATTAAATAAAAAACGAAATGTAACTGTCTTTGATGAAGGTCTGGTGCCTGCAATAGAAAAGACAGAAAGTGAAGAGGAACTGCCAGTATCAAATAAAATAAAAAATATTACAGAGAATTATCCAGAAAATTTAACTATAAAAGAAGAAAAAACTGTTGAAGAAGAAAATTCTGTCCCAGGAGAATTAGAAAATATTCAAAAGGTGGTAGAAAAGGATATAGAAGATATAAATTCTGAAGATGTAGATTCAGATATGAATCCTATAGAAGAAGTAGAAGAAAGTGTAGAAATAAAGGAAACACATGAGACAGAAGAATCGTTTACAAAAGTGACAGAACAGAAAATAGAAGAATCGGAAAGCATTGTGGATGATTTTGAAAAAATGTGGATAAACTCTATAAAAGAGAAGCCTATGGTGGATAATATTTTTAATAATGCATTTTATGAGGGCTGTAAAATTTCAGTGATGGATTTAGAACAATTTGGGGAAGAAGCAGAATCTCTAAAAAGTAATCAATTTCTGCTCAAGGGATATGAAAGATACCGACATTTACTGGCGGGCAAAGTAAGATATGCCGGAGAGCCACGATACTGTATTGGTGTACCTGGTGTCTACGAAAATCGTGAAAAGTATATGGCAGGAATTTATCAGTTTTCAGTATTTTTGCCCTTGACAGAGAACAGAATGAAAACGGGAAGTTTTGGTTACTGGCTGTATTTGTTAAAATAAGGTTATCGCAATTCCATTGGCTTTAGAGAATGGGTAGTTCATTGTAAATATATGAAAGATTGCGATACAATTTGTCTGTAAATTTATCAAATGATTTATATGAAAATTCCGGAAATGGGAGAAAACTTTATGAGAAAATATACAGAAGATGAAAAGTTCATGAAAGAGGCAATAAAGCAGGCAAAAAAAGCAGAAGCTATTGGGGATGTACCAATCGGCTGTATTATTGTTTATGAGGGAAAAATAATTGCCCGAGGATATAATAAGCGTAATAAGGATAAGACGGTACTTGCTCATGCAGAACTTCTTGCAATGAAAAAGGCATGTAAAAAACTTGGGGACTGGAGACTTGAGGGATGTACAATGTACATTACTTTAGAACCCTGCCAGATGTGTGCCGGGGCAATTGTGCAGGCCAGGGTTACCAGAGTCGTTATTGGCAGCATGAATGCAAAAGCAGGATGTGGTGGATCTGTGCTTAATCTCCTTGAGATGCAGGAATTTAATCACCAGGTAGAAGTGGAGAGGGGCGTTCTTCAAGATGAATGTTCTGAAATGTTGTCTGCATTTTTTAGAAAATTAAGAGAAATTCAAAAAGAAAAAAAGAAAAGGAAAAAAGAAGAGCAGGCACAAGTCGAGAAAAATAAATAAAAAGCAGGTAAGAGGCAGTATAAATGAAAGTTAGATACTGTTTATGTAATACTATAATATTAAGAAAGCGTCATGATAATGAGATTTATAAGAATAATCTTCATTATCATGACGCTTTCTAATATGTGAATATAAAAATCGAATTATTAAAACCGTGCGGTCAGCTTTGTATGCTTACCAACAGACGTTACCTCTACAGTTAGCTCGAACCAGGCACCCTCACGGCACACAGGAGAAACTCCTTAGTGCTGCTCCGTTCCCGACCTGACACGGTTCAGAGGTTCC
Organism: uncultured Anaerobutyricum sp.; assembly: GCF_934307085.1. GTDB lineage: Bacteria > Bacillota > Clostridia > Lachnospirales > Lachnospiraceae > Anaerobutyricum. Next base: position 63,545 of record NZ_CAKRCF010000002.1, on the reverse strand, counting down.
TGTTGCGCGAGACCCAATTGTCAACACCACTTATAAAGGGCAGCTCCACCAATAAGACATCCGAGACTGACCATCACTCCTGCTATAGCGGATTTCAGGTACAGGACGCCGCTAAATTCCCAGCTGCACGGTAAATATCAGTATAAAGGATTTTAACAATTCTGTCAATGAATATTTTGGATTTTATTTGTTAAAAGTGGATATTATAATGTTAGGTAGAGATATTATGCAAAGATTTTACTAATTAAGTAATTATAAGTAAAAATAATTATTCAAAGTAAAATATTGACACGGAACAAAGGCTGTGATATGCTTTTGCTGTGTTCACATATTTTTAATATGTGGGAGTCAAGATGAGGAAGTAGAGACAATTGGGACTTCTATTTTTATGTAATGTCTTAGGCAGAAAGGCAGGGGAACATTGAGGGAAAATGTTATGAATTCATGGGAAGAGAGACTTCGTCTGACCCTAGACCATTTTCGTAATGAGAATATGGCTGATTTTCGTAAGAATTCAGAAGCTTATCGACGTTTGGTCAGAGAGGAAGAGAAGGCATATGCCAGATTAGATACGCTGAATCTGACAGCAGAGCAAAGAGAAGTTATTGAAGAAGCTTTTGAGGCACAAAGTGCAGCAGAAGCAGAGTATGCTACAGAAAGCTATTTTTGTGGAATAGCAGATTGTATCCGTTTTTTGAAATATATCGAAGAGGTAGGAGAAAAGTAGCATAGCTTTTTGAGTGTTCTGCAATAGGCAGACTCCTAAAATGCTAACTGGAATTAAAGAGGATAGAAGAGTGTTAGTAGAGAAATAATAAAGAAAGATAAGTAAAGAAATAAGATTTTTCTTGAAAAGAGGTATAGGTTTTGCTATAATGAGTTGTTGACTATGGGTTGCGAAGGGGAATCCTCAAGTACCCATGATAAATGAAGATAGATACACTGTTCGAATGTCGGAAGTCAGTACGGCACAGGGAAAGTAGGAGGAAGAAGAATGCATTGGTCTGAGAAGATTGCAAAAGATATTATTAAGAGATCTCCGGACAAGGAAGAGTACGTTTGTGCAGCGGGTATCAGCCCATCCGGATCCATTCACATTGGTAATTTTAGAGATATAGCTACAAGTTATTTCGTATATAAGGCATTAATTAAACAGGGTAAAAAGGCTCGTCTGTTATTTTCATGGGATGAGTTTGACCGTTTTAGAAAAGTTCCAGTTAATGTTAAGGAAGTAGCACCAGAATTAGAGAACGAGATTGGTAAACCATACGTAGATGTAAAGGATCCTTATGGATGCTGTTCTTCTTATGCAGAACATTTTGAGAAAGAATTTGAAGCTTCTCTTTCCCGTTTTGGAGTAAAGGTTGACTTCCGTAGACAGAGTGAGAACTATCGCAGCGGTAAGTATGCGAAGTATGTTATTCAGGCTGTACAGAAAAGACGTGAGATTTTTGATATTCTTGATAAGTTCCGTCAGCAGGTGGCAACACCAGAAGAAAGAGAAGCATACTATCCAGTAAGTATTTACTGTCCAGTATGCGGTAAGGATGAGACAACTATCACATCTTCTTCTGAAGATGGGGTAACTTGTGAATACACATGTAAGTGTGGACATAAAGGTACTTGGGACTTCAGCAAAGACTTTAACTGTAAGCTTGCATGGAAGATTGACTGGCCTATGCGTTGGATGATCGAAGGTGTTGATTTTGAGCCAGGCGGAAAGGATCATGCCAGCCCAGGAGGAAGTTACGATACAAGTAAGATTATCGCTAAGAAGATTTTCGGAGCACAGGCTCCTATGTTTAAAGGATATGAGTTCGTAGGTATCAAGGGAACAACAGGTAAGATGTCCGGTTCTACTGGTCTTAACCTTACACCAGATACATTACTTAAGATTTACCAGCCAGAGATGATTTTATGGCTTTATTCTAAATCTGAGCCAAACAAGGCATTTGATTTTTGCTTTGATGATGAGATTTTACGTCAGTATTTTGAGTTTGATAAAATGCTCAAAGTATATCAGGCAGGCAAGGGTAAGAACTACGATTACATCGAAGGTATTATGCATAACTGTATGATTGAAGGCCGTAAGCTTTATCCAGTACCAATGCAGCAGATTGTAAACTTTGGTTCTGTTGTAGATTTTAACGCAGATATGCTTGAGACAGTATTTGAAAAGATTGGAACTCCATATAAGAAAGAGGAGTTTGCAGAACGTCTTGAACTTGCAAAATACTGGTTAGAGAAGTGTTCTCCAGAGAACATGAATACTCTTCTTGGATATAGAAACTGGGATTTCTATAATACTTTAAACGAAGTAGAGAAGAAGGAGATTCAGTTACTTCATGACTTTATTGCTAAGGGAGAGTATGACTTAGATGCTTTGAACAGCTTTATTTATACAATTCCTAGAGAAGCAGATCCTGACTTCCAGGAAGAGAATAAGAAGACTGCACAGGCACAGTTCTTTAAGAACGCATATAACCTTATGATTGGTAAGCCAGCAGGCCCAAGACTTTACTTATTCCTGTTTGCTGTAGAGCCAGAGAGATATCTTGGACTTCTTGACTTCTCCACTCCACAGACAGAAGAGGAGAAGACCCTTGCAGCAGAAGCAAAGGCTGAAGCAGAGAGAAAAGCTGCTGAAGAAGAAGCAAGAAGAAAGGCTGCAGAGGAAGAAGAAGCTCGCAAAAATGCAGTAGCTCCGATTAAGGAAGAAATTACAATTGATGAGTTTGATAAAGTAGACATGCGTGTTTGTAAAGTCATCAATTGTGAAATCGTAAAGAATGCAAAGAGACTCTTAAAACTTACATTATTTGATGGATTAGATGAGAGAGTTATTGTATCTTCTATCCGTGATGAGTATACACCAGAAGAACTTATTGGAAGAAAGATTATCGTAATCGCTAACTTAAAACCAGTTAAGTTTGCAGGCGTAAAGAGCAATGGAATGCTTATCGCAGCAAGTGGAGATGACTTTGGTTGCAAGATTATCTTTGTAGATGATTGTGTGCCAGAAGGAACAGCAATTCACTAGAACATAGACAGATAGAATATAAATGCACGTCATATTTTACCAGATTGGTATAATGTGGCGTGCATATTTTTTGTAATAATGCTATTGATTATAATAAGGAGTGTTAATGGAATAGTTATACCAGAAGATGATAAGTAGTAAAAATTTTTTAAAAATGATGTGAGGATTTTATAAATGAATCAAAAGGAAAAAGAACTTGTTGGAGCTTTAGTGGGTCTTGCAAAGGCGTGTAATGTTCATTTAAAAACAGAGAATACAGATAACATTATTATACAGAGCCTTGCGGGGATATTTCAAAACGAACAGCAGCTTGAAGAATTGCTGCAAAAGGTACGCGAAGAAAAATTTGCAGTTGCACCGGATTGCGCAACCTGCCTTAATCCTTGTGGTAACACGGATGAATTTAATCTTGATGAACTTTGGAATCCTGAGATAAGCCAGAATGTAAGAAATTTAAAAATAGAACTGTTGCAGGTGAGTTATAAACTTGCTTTTGAAATTTTAAATGGTAATATAAAAAATACAGAAGCAGCGATTAAGTCATTATATAAAGCGTTATGCGTGATCAGTTATGATGTAACAGAAGAAAGAGTGCGAATTGTTCTTGGAGAATTAAAAACATATCTTTAATAGTAAACATATAGTATTTCATAAAATTTCTGCTGTTTTATAGAATCATTATAAAGAGTATAAATAAAGAATCTAAGTAATATTAAGAACATAAGAAGAAAGCATTTTTCAAACACGCTCAGGAAAGAATAAGAAATAAGTTTGTAGATTGTTTTAATGATTATAGACTTAATGAAAATGAATAAGGAGAAAAAGAATGAAAACAGTAATTTTTGATATGGGAATGGTATTAGTAGACTTTCGTTGGAAAGAACTCATCAAAGATTTAGGATACGAAGGAGCAGAAGCAGAAAAAATTGGACAGGCAGTATTTGAAGACCCATTATGGCAGGAATTTGACCGTGGTGAGTGGGAAGATGGGAAAATCATCACCGCAATGAAAGAAAAAGCACCGGAAGTTTCTGAAGCTATTGATACAATCTGGCAACCGGAGAACTTTAAAAATGTATGTGCACCATTTGATTATTCCGAAGAATTATTAAAGACACTTCGTGACGCAGGGTGCAAAATCTACATATTATCCAACTACGGAAAGCGCTTGTTTTCCCTTGATAAAGAACTTTTTGCATTCCTCAATTATGTCGATGGAGGAATCATTTCTGCCAGAGTGCAGCAGATGAAACCAGATGCAGATATATATGAGACACTTCTTAACAAGTATGATATCGACCCGGCAGATGCAGTCTTTTTCGATGACCGTAAAGAAAATTGCGAAGCAGCCCGTGAGTTGGGGATTGCGGCAGTGGAGGTTGATGGGTATCAGACAATTGTTGACGGTCTCAAAAAATATGTTGAATTCTAATTGTATGTTATACTAAAAATCAACGTTATTATTTTGTAAAGAAAATGGAGACTATCTAAATGAAAAAATTAGTAATAGCAGAAAAGCCATCTGTTGGGCGTGATATAGCCCGTGTGCTTGGCTGTAAGCAGCAGAGTAGGAAATATATTGAAGGAAATGAATATATTATTACATGGGGATTGGGACATCTGGTAACGTTAGCAGACCCGGAAGGTTATGATAAAAAGTTAAAGACGTGGAAAATGGAAGATCTTCCAATGATGCCGGAACGTTTTAAACTTGTAGTTATCCCGAAGACAAGAGGGCAGTTTCAGGCAGTGAAGTCTCTGATTGACAGAAAAGATGTTGGAGAGGTTATCATTGCAACGGACGCCGGCCGTGAGGGAGAACTGGTTGCAAGATGGATTCTGGAAAAGGCAGGAAATAAAAAGCCATTAAAAAGGTTATGGATTTCCTCTGTGACGGATAAGGCAATTCGTGAGGGATTTGCACACCTTAAGAGTGCAAAAGAGTATGAGAATCTTTATCATGCAGCAACAGCAAGAGCAGAATCAGACTGGCTAGTAGGAATTAATGCAACAAGAGCATTAACCTGTAAATATAATGCACAGTTGTCCTGTGGACGAGTGCAGACACCGACCCTTGCGATGATTGCCGCAAGGGAAGATGAAATCAGACATTTTACACCAAAATCTTATTATGGACTTCAGCTTACAGGGAAAGGAGTTACTTTTACGTGGAAAGATAAAAAGTCAGGAAGTGCTGCAACATTTTCCAGAGAGAAAAATGAAGAGATCTATAGAAAGATTTCTGGAAAGCCAGCAGTGATTACTGAGGTGAAAAAGATGAAGAAGACTTCACAGCCAGAAGGATTGTATGACTTAACAGATCTTTCAAGAGATGCAAATCAAAGATTTGGTTTTTCAGCAAAGCAAACCCTAAACATTATGCAGAATCTTTACGAACATCATAAAGTACTGACATATCCTAGAACAGATTCTCGTTATCTTACAACAGATGTGGCAGAAACATTGAGGGAACGTGTAGAAGCGATTGCAGTTGGTCCATACAGAAGTTTTACTAATACAGTATTAAAAGGAAAAATTACGCCTAAAAAATCTTTTGTAAATAATCAGAAGGTTTCCGATCATCATGCAATTATTCCAACAGAGCAGCCGGTGATTTTAGCACAGCTTTCTGTAGATGAGAGAAAGATTTTTGATTTAGTTGTACGGAGATTTCTTGCAGTATTATATCCACCATATGAATATGAACAGACCAAAATTACACTGGAATGTGAGGGTGAGATATTTTTTTCAGAGGGAAATGTACCATTAAACAGGGGATATAAAGAAGTTACAATACCCGAAGGAGATGAAGGTGGCAAAGAATTCCCTGTTTTAAAAGAAGGCGAGGTAATCAAGAATTTTTCTTTGAAAAAGACAGAAGGAAAGACAACTCCCCCGGCAAGATTTACGGAAGGAACTCTGTTAAAAGCGATGGAGAATCCAGTTAAATATATGCAGCAAAAAGATGCGAAGGCGGCTAAGACATTACAGGAAACGGGAGGACTTGGAACGGTTGCGACAAGAGCGGATATTATCGACAAACTTTTTGGCAGTTATCTCATTGAAAAGAGGGAAAATGAAATCTTTATTACAAGTAAGGCAAAACAGCTTTTATCTCTTGTACCGGAAGATTTAAAAAAGCCGGAACTTACCGCAGAATGGGAGTCAAGATTATCTGCAATTGCAAAAGGAAAAGCAAGCGACCGAAAGTTTATGCGTGAGATTGAAATGTATACAAAAGAACTAATGAAGCAGATTCAGAATGGAACAGGAACATTCCGTCATGATAATCTGACCAATAAGATCTGTCCAGCGTGTGGAAAAAAACTTCTTTTGGTAAATGGAAAGCAGGGAAAGCTTTACGTTTGTCAAGATAGAGAATGTGGATATAAAGAACGCATTTCAAGACTGACCAATGCACGCTGTCCGGTTTGCCATAAAAAGATGGAGCTTATCGGTGCGAAGGATAAGCAGAAGTTTGTCTGTTCCTGCGGACATAAAGAATCTATGCAGGCATTTGAAAATCGCCGTAAAAAAGAGGGAGCAGGTGTTTCAAAGAAAGATGTGGCAAATTATATGAAGAAGATGAAAAAAGAAGAGAAACAGCCACTGAACAATGCTTTAGCAGATGCACTTGCGAATCTGAAATTATAGAAATGTAAGGATATTACCTATTGCTAATGAAATATTAATATAGTTATTGAATAATAAATAATGGAATTTGGTCTGTTATTAAGAAATCTATTTGGTAATGAAGGCTAGTGGAATAGTATCTGTTAAGAATGTATTCAATTGATAATGGAGGCTAGTAGGATAATATCTGTTAAGAATGTATTTAATCGATAATGGAAGATAGCAGAATAATATCGGGGCATTCTTGAATTAATTGATAATAAAAAATAGCAGGATATTGTTTATAAAGAATGAGGATGTTTTTATGAATATAAAAAGAATTGTTTTTGCTTCTTTATTTTGTATAGTGGTGTTGCTTTGTGTTGAAAAAAAGGCAGATGCGGCATTTCCTTACGATATGGAGCAAAAGCCAGTGACAGCTACATCGATACAGGATGGAAAAGTTATAGTTTACAAGGATGAGAACTTAAAGAATAAAAAAGAAGAGATAATGGGAAATAATCTTACGATAGAAGCATATAAAGTAAGTAAAAATAGTATTTACGGAAATTATAAGAGTGGGAAAAACACTGGTGCAGGTTGGTTTTCGCTGAGTACTTTTGTTGTAAATCCAAAGTATAAAAATGTGTATGCGACTGTCCGAGATGGAATGCATATTTATACAAACAGAAGCTTTTCTAAAGTACAGACAACGATAAAAAAATACAGCGGCATTATTGTTATCAGCAAAGTAGATGGGGATCGGCAGGTTATCTGTGATAAAAACGACCATTATGAGATTGGCTGGATGACAGCAGGTGCATTTTCTAATACGCTTTTATATGACGGGCGTGAAAAACAAATATTATCTGATGGTATTTATAAATTTAGATGTGGATATCAGGATGATAAAAACGGGGGAAGTAAAAAGCAGACAACGATGGAATCTTATCCTGAGTATACATTTAAGATAATGCATACGACAAAGAATCAGTATTATATTCAAAATGTTCAAATTGAAAAATATCTTGCGGTAATTTTTAAGAAGGCAGACAAAAAAGCTGAAAAAGGTAAAACAGGAAAGTATACTATTTGCTGGACAGAGCACCCAGATAAAACCTATGGGTTGTTTCAGTTACAGCGATTAAACGGAGCATTTTCTATTCAGAATGTGAAAAGTAAGTATTTTCTTGCACAGCCTGCGGTTGGAGAAGCGGCAACTAATAGCGGAGATACTCAAGCAACTACATCGGAAAAAAATAGCACAAAAACAGAGGATACAAATAACGGTGGAGAAACTCAGATAGATACTTCATCGGAAAATGCACAACAAAAGGACAATTTTGAAACGGCATTTACCTTAGAAAAGTCCAGAAGCACGCAGGAAACCCACTGGAGAATTCATGCAGTACAGAAAATGAGTAACTCTAAGAAACCATTTGTATTTACCCAGTATGACCCAGAATGGTGTGCGACTCCATATGGTGGCGGAGGCTGTATGGGAACGGCAGGATGCGGAATCCTTGCGACAGTGAATGCGGTTTATGCGTTGGGTGGTCAGTATATGGATGTGATGGAACTTGCCAATTATGCGGTGGAAAAGAATTATCGTATCGTGGGAAGTGGAACCGATGATGGAATATTTAAAGCAGCGGCGAAGAAATATGGACAAAAATATGGCTTTGCATGGGATGGGGCAAGTGGAAGTATTGATGTGCTGAAGAAGAAGTTAAAAGCAGGAGATACGGCTATTGTTCATGTGCAGGGACATTATGTTTCCATTTCTGATTATAATAAAAAGACGAAGAAATATCTTTTATTAGATTCTAATTATTTACCAAAACGTGCAACATCAGCATTTGGGGACTGGATTGGAGTCAATCGACTTTTATCCGGAGCGTTGGAATCTCAGTATTTTTATTTCTTTAAATCGAGTGAGTTATAAAAGTGGATAGATTATAGTGATGATTGAATAATAGACATGTGTACAATTTTTTATAAAGAACAAGATTAATGTAATAGTTTGTAAAAAACAAAAATAAAAGAAGATGTCACATTATGAAATTAAAAACTTATTGTATCAAAAAGGCATTAAAGGATTAACTGGGAAAGCAAAATAAGGAAAAATGAAAAATAAAGAAGATTTAAAAAAAGAGCTCATAAAAATCGACCATAAAAGTTATGGAATGTATAAGACGATTGGCGGCAGTTACAGCTTTGGAAATTATATTTTGTATATTGATCATGTACAGGGAGATCCATTTGCTTCGCCATCCAGACTTCATTTTGAGGTGAAGAGAGACAGACATGGATTTCCACAGGAATATTATCAGGAAAAGCATCGCCGATTAACGTTAGAAGATCAGGTACTGAGAAGATTTTTGTATGAGTTAAGACAGATTGATAAAGGATTTATGGGTTCTGGTAAAAGCGGAAAAATTACAACCTGTCCGGCAAACCAGACAGTACAGGAAAGAATTGCGGTTGTTTTTTCCAAAGAAAAAATGGAATTTCGTTTTGAGATGGGATTTCCCGCAAAAGGAAGAACGATTATGGCAAAAGAAATGCAGAAGCTAGTATTTGATATTTTGCCACAATTAGCAGAGAATACCCTTTTTTATCATAATTGGGATACAAAAAATAAAAAGTATCTGGAGCAGGCGATTTTTCTTGCCGATGACCAGAAAACTCTTCGGGAAGAATTAAAGAAGAGAAATCTTACAGCTTTTGTTGCAGATGGAGCTATTTTGCCAAGAGAGAGTGGTGTTTCCGACAGGCCGATGCGAAGTGCAGTACCATTTGTTTCTCCGGGATCTATGAGAATAGAGGTGGAACTGCCGCATAAGGGAAAGCTTACTGGAATGGGGATTCCAGAGGGAATCACGGTCATTGTCGGTGGTGGTTATCACGGAAAATCTACATTGTTAAAAGCATTAGAGCAAGGTGTATACAATCATATTTCCGGAGATGGAAGAGAGTATGTTGTGGCGGATAATAGTGGAATGAAGATTCGGGCAGAGGACGGAAGAAGTGTGCTGCACACAGATATATCTATGTTTATCAACCATCTTCCAGCAGGACAGGATACCTCAGATTTTTCTTCTGAGAATGCCAGTGGAAGTACCTCTCAGGCAGCTAATCTTATTGAAGCAGTTGAGTCGGGAGCAGGACTTTTACTGTTAGATGAAGACACTTCTGCAACAAACTTTATGATTCGTGATAAAGTGATGGCACGATTAGTAGCTGACGAAAAAGAACCAATCACAACATTGCTCCGCCATATAAGAGGAATTTATAAAACACTGGGGATTTCTTTTATTATTGTAGTAGGTAGTTCTGGAGATTATCTATCTGTGGCAGATTTTGTCTTACAGATGGATCATTATAAGGTAAAAGATGTGACGAGAGAAGCAAAAACAATTTGTGAAGAATGTGGAATTGCAGGGCAGTACGCAGAAAATGAGATTGTAGTACCGATATTTTCCAGAAAATTAAAACCGGAGAAACCGGGCAGACGGAAAATAAAATCAATGGGAACAGATACTGTTCTGATTGATAGAGAGGCAATTGATGTTCGATATTTAGAACAGATTGAGGAAAGTGGACAGACAACAGCACTTGCTTATATGATGAATTGGATTCTTGATAATGTAAAAGTCCAAGAGGATATTCAGCATTTGATAGAAAGAATGTATACAATGATAGAGGAACGGGGAATGGGAGCGGTAATACCAGCAAGTTATTCTGCCGGACATCCTGTTTTACCAAGAAAACAGGAGTTGTATGCTTGTCTTAGCCGTTATAGAAGTGCAAAAATAGTTCGCTAGATTTGTAAAAGTGTCTTTCTAAAATTAAAATATGTTTGAAAAATTAAAAAGCAATCTGTACGTGTACGTCCTGCACTATATTTTGTCGACAGTCAGTTAATGTAGCTATGCCAGGGCAATTTGACAGTCCGTAAAAATAATGACCAAATCGTAAAATAGACAGAAAAAAGAAATATATGTAGATTCTGTGAAATGAATGGTGAAAATACGTAATTGATGTTAAAGTATAAAATAGGTGTGGTAACTCAAAAAAATGGAAAGATTTAACACAATAATATAAGGAATCCTATACGTTGGTACTAATTAGTCATATCTGAAGATTCAGATTCGGTGAATTACCGATTATGGATTGAAATAATAAAGAGGAGATTTCTATGATAAAGAAAAAAATATTTATCGCAACAGCAGTGATTGCATCCGTTTGTATGTTAGGTGGATGTGCAACGTCAAAGTCTAGTAAAAAAGCAGCGGAAACAACGACAGAGGCAACGGTAGTACAGACAATCCCAGTAGAACTTAATGCGTCAGAATATGTGAAACTGGGGCAGTATAAGGGGCTTACGATTAAGGGAGCATCCACCAAAGTAACAACTCAGGAAATTGAGGACAAGGTGAATGAGCTCGCACAGGATTATATAGAATATAAAGAAGTGAAGAATCGTGATACCGTTCAGAAGGATGATTATCTGAATGTAGATTATACATTAACGATTGATGGGAAGAAAAGCGATGACTACTCTGACAGTAATATAGATATTCATTTAGGAGATGGAAGTCTGAATGTAGATGAGAATGTAGATGTGGACGAAAAACTTGTTGGAGCAAAAGTTGGCGATACTGTAAAAGTAGAATTTACTTTCCCAGAAGATTACGATGATACGTCAATGGCAGGCAAAAAGTGTGAGATGGACATTTCTATCAATATGATTGAAAAAGAAGTTGTTCCTGAAATTAATGATGCTTTTATCAAGAAAAATACAGACTATAAGACTGTAAAAGAATATAAAAAGCAGGTAAAAAGTGACCTTATAAGTGATAAGAAGTCAGAGGCAGAACAAACCAATCAGGAAACACTCTGGAACAAAATTATGGACAATGCCACACAGCTTAAAGAATTTTCTGAGTCAGATATCAAGCAGGAAGTAAAGAATATCAAGGCAGAGAATAAAGAAATGGCAGAATACTTTGGAATGAGCGTAAGCGATTTTATTCAGCAGTATTATGAGATGTCCCTCGAAGACTACGCCAAAGAGAATCTTAAAAAACAGTGCGTACAGGACTTACTCTTAAAAGAAAACAATATCGAAGTAACAGATGCCGACGTAGACAAGGAAATTCAGTATTATATCGACGAATTAGGCTACGAAAACAAAAAAGAAGTCCTCGCAGCCATGTCTGAAACGCAGATTCGTTCTGAATTACAGTACAATAAACTTATGGATGCTTTAATGAAGGACACGACAATAAAAGAAGCAAAATAGTAGGATAAAAAACAGAAACCAGAAAGAGCAGAATATTTCAGATGTAATATTCTGCTCTTTCTGGTTTCATCTGCTTTTCCAAATTAAACAAATAACGCCCTTGTATTTTCTTGAGGTTTGTTTCTTTTTCAGAACAAAAAAATGTAGGCTATATTACCAAAAATTACGATAGGTAAAAATGAAAATATATGCTAAAATAACAAGGTGTTGTTGTTTAAAGTGAAAATATTTGCATTATAGCGTGTTTGAAAATCATTTTGGTGGTTTGCAAATTGTGATGCACATTTTGTAGAAAGCGTTTTTTCAAAGACGTTCTAGAAAGGGCGATATAATGGAAAAAAAGAAAATTTACTTTGGTACGAATACCAAAATGTATAAGACAATCAAAGATACTGTAGAATTTATTTCTCGCCTGCAGGAGCTGACAAAGGATATCAGCCGAGAAGACATACAGCTCTTTGTTATCCCTTCTTATACAACGCTGAGAGATGCGAATGAAACAAAGGATAAAGACCTTCTGATGGTCGGAGCACAGAATATGGGCTGGGAGGAACAGGGACAGTTCACAGGAGAGATTTCTCCACTGATGCTTCAGGAAGTTGGAACGGACTTAGTAATGATTGGACATTCCGAGAGACGACACGTTCTTGGAGAAACGGACGAGGAAGAGAATAAAAAGGTTTTATGTGCCTTAAATCATAATTTTACAACGCTTTTATGTGTGGGTGAAACTGGAGAGCAGAAGGATTACGGCATTTCAGAGGAGGTTATCCGTATCCAGTTAAAGAAGGGGCTTTACGGCGTAACGAAGGAACAGACAGAAAAGCTTTGGATTGCTTACGAACCGGTATGGGCGATTGGAGTGAACGGAAAGCCTGCAACGAAGGAATATGCAGAGCAGATCCACATCGTCATCCGAGAAACATTAGTTGAACTCTTTGGAGAAGAGGCAGGGAACGAAATTCCGGTTTTATATGGAGGAAGTGTAAATCCGGAGAATGCAGTAGGACTGAGCAAGATGGAACATATTGATGGCTTATTTATTGGACGTTCCGCATGGCAGGCAGATAATTTCAACAAGATTATCCGAGATGTACTTGCATAAATTGTGATTTTTTCAAAAATGTATTGAAATTTAATGGATAATGAACTAGAATAATTGTAGAAATTGCAATATAGTGATGGCTTTTTATGTTGCAATTATACTTTTGTTATAAAGGCTGATTATAACAAGAGCAGAGAGATGAGGAGAAATACATGGCAAAGTTTGGAGTAGTACTCGTATCACATAGCGAATATATCGCAACAGGTTTAAAAGAACTTGTAGATGAGATGAATGATGGTTCTGTACAGGTTATCGCCGCAGGTGGCGCAGACGGTGGAAGAATCGGAACAAGTGCAATCAAGATTCAGCAGGCGATAGAGTCTGTAGAAGATTGTGACCACATCTTAATCTACGCAGATTTAGGAAGTTCTATTTTAAGCGCAGAAACAGCGATGGATTTAATTGATGAAGATTTAGCGGAGAAGGTTCAGATTGTGGATGCACCGATTGTTGAAGGTGCTTTAGCAGGTGTTGTTCAGGGAACAATCAGTGATGATGTAGCCGATGTTATCAAAGCATCCGAAGATGCACGTAATGTACATAAAAACTAATTAAGTTTGGGAGGTAGACTTACAATGGCAAAGATTAAAAGACTTTTTAATGACCCATATGATATCGTAGAAGAAATGGTAGAAGGTTATGTAGGAGCACATAAACAGTATGTTAAGATGTGTGATTTAGATGAGGCACAGGGACGTGTTGTTTTAGCGAATGATGCTGGAACAAAGGACAAAGTTGGTGTTATTATCGGTGGAGGTTCAGGACATGAGCCATTATTTATCGGTTATGTGGGAGAAGATTTCGCAGATGCTGTTGTAATCGGTAATATTAACACATCCCCATCTCCAGACCCATGCTACGCAGCAGCAAAAGCATGTGATAACGGAAAAGGATGTATTTACTTATATGGTAACTATGCCGGAGACGTAATGAACTTTGACATGGGGGCTGAGAAGGCTGACGAAGAAGACGATATCAGAGTAGAGACTGTTCTCGTAACAGACGATGTTGTTTCTTCTGAGAATATTCCTGACAGAAGAGGTATCGCTGGTGACTTCTTCGTATTTAAAGTAGCAGGTGCTAAGGCAGCAACTGGTGCAGACTTAGACGAAGTAGTAGCAGCAGCTCAGAAAGCTAACGATAATACTCGTTCTATGGGTGTTGCAATGTCTTCTGCAACTCTTCCTGCAAAGGGTGGTCCAATCTTCGATATGGAAGATGGCGATATGGAAATCGGTATGGGTATCCATGGTGAGCCTGGTATCAGAAGAGGTAAAATTGATACAGCAGATAACGTAATCGATGAGATTATGGAGCCAATCCTTAAAGACCTTCCATACGTTGAAGGAGATGAAGTTTACGTTCTTGTAAACAGTTTAGGTGCTACACCACTTATTGACCTTCATGTATGTTACAGAAGAGTAGCTCAGATTCTTGAAGAAAAAGGAATCAAAGTTTACAAAGCATTAGTAGGACCATTTGCTTGTTCTATGGATATGGCTGGTATGTCCGTAACATTAATGAAACTGGATGACGAATTAAAAGAATTAATGGATGCACCTTGCGACACTCCATACTTTACACAGAAATAATAAAGGTGATTAACAATGAGTGAATACATGTTAAGTAAAGATTACTTCGTACAGGTAATCAGAGATTTAATTGTTTTAGCTGAAGAGAGAAAAGAATATTTCACAGACTTAGATTCAGCAATCGGTGATGGTGACCACGGAATCAATCTTTCTATCGGTTTCCGTGAAGTTAATAAAAATATTGAAGATTGGAAGGCATTAAGTGTAAGAGACTTTTATAATAAAGTTGGTACAGCACTTCTTGACAAAGTAGGAGGTTCTTCAGGACCACTTTACGGAAGCTTCTTTATGAAGTTTGGACTTCCAATCAAGACAAAAGGCCCAGACGAGGGAGCAACGTTTGAAGAATTTATTGCAATGATGGAAAAAGGTGTTGAGATTATCAAGAAGCGTGGTAAGTCCACAACTGGGGAGAAAACGATGCTTGACACATTTGTTCCAGCAGTTGAGACACTCCGCAAAGAATACGAAGGCGGAACACCAGCGAAAGAAGCTATGGAGAAAGCTGTTGAAGCTGGTAAGGCAGGTTTAGAGTCTACAAGAAATATCGTAGCAACAAAAGGTCGTGCGATGCGACTTGGGGAACGTGCCATCGGTCATCTTGATCCAGGTGCTGCATCTGCCGCAGAGATTCTTGAAGTATTCTATAAGGATATGCCAAATTAGACTGTACAGTATCATTTAAGATAAAATATTAATTTTAAATGAGATATCAGTGATATAAATGCTAATATTTTGGTAGTAGTATTGTTGTTAAGTGATATTGATACAGTATAGGAAGATTTATTAAAGTTTATAAGATTATTTTTTGATATAACAAAATAATGTATTAACGGGAGAGAGTTATGAGTCCTGCTTATGCGGCTGTTGAAGTTTTTGACAGTCTTATTAAGCAGGACTTTTTTAATTATTTAATTATAAACACGATTGTTTGGGGCTGCGGTCGTACTGCAGATATCGAAATAAAATTATATGGAAACTAAGTGGATATATTTGGTAATGATATTACCAGTTACTAACCCAACGGAAGAATATAATCAGTACATTATAAGCTGTGTGCCATTTGCAGATGGAGATAAATATCTGGAATAATGATAAAAAAGGCTTGCATTCATATTTTATTTATGATAAAATTAATATTCGTAAGCGGATATGGCGGAATTGGCAGACGCGCTAGATTCAGGTTCTAGTGAGCATTACGCTCATGCAAGTTCAAGTCTTGTTATCCGCATTACATAGAATAAGGATTTGGAGAATTTTCCAAATCCTTATTTTTTTGATGCTAAATCCTGACTTACCACAAGGGACTCTGGTCCGTCTATTATTTTCTACACCCGGAAAATTATCCCTTATTCTTTGCATTGAAGCAGTAGAATGTGACAGTATCTCCTGATTCTAATGTGGCAGTATATCCGGCTACCGAATCTTCAAATAAGTCTTCATCATCTATTTTATCGTAGGAGACGATTGATGGAATCGTGATAACACCTTCCTGTCCTGCGAGGTTGAACTGGATTTCATCGTCATCTGCATAATAGTTGAAAAAGCAGGAGTCGAAAGAAATCCATACTTCATTGATTCGTATATTGCCCATAATACCGCGGTAATTACGTAGTAAGGTATGAAATTCAGCTGTTTTTGCCATGAAATAATCCTCCAATTATAATATATTGCGTGAATTCCTCGGCAATGACTTGCCAAGGAATTCTGCTTAATTTTCTAAAAAATAAATTTAGAGTATTTAATCAAGCATTTAATATAGTGTATCATGTTTCGACAATAATTGCTATTTTTAATGTATAATGATAAGATAAGTGTAGTACATTTCAGCAGTTGTGTCTTATTTTTATGAATTATAGATATGATTTCTGGGATGTACTGATAATATGAATTTTGGGAGGATAATGTGAAAGAGAGTAGTAGTTTAAGCAGAGTAATTAGAAGAGTAGAAGGAATTCTCTTTTTATTTCTTCTTATTTTAGCAGGGAGCTTTTTTTTCACAAAAGATGTAGATGCAGCAGCATTTTCAAATTCACAAAAGGAATATATTAATGTACTGTCAAGGCTGATGATAGACGGAACGGTTAGTAAGAATATGGATGTTTATAAGAATGTTAGCCGTGGAAAATCTGGAGAAAAGTGCATGAGGACAGCGGCTATTTCTAATCGGGCTGCATTAATTGCAGAAGGAATAGATTTTCTTGATTCAAATTGGTCACAATATTATGCTGTGGAGACAAGAGATGGA
This sequence comes from uncultured Anaerobutyricum sp., assembly GCF_934307085.1. Lineage (GTDB taxonomy): Bacteria > Bacillota > Clostridia > Lachnospirales > Lachnospiraceae > Anaerobutyricum. Next base: position 46,640 of record NZ_CAKRCF010000002.1, on the reverse strand, counting down.
GTAACTACCTTTAACAGTACCAAGCTTGTAAGCAGGAAAAAGTTTCAGAGGAGATATAAGCAGGTTATAAAAGGTTTAGACGCGGTATTATCATCCGTAGATTCTTCTATGAGTCAGGCAGATAAAGCGATGGCGGTATATATTTATTTGGCAGAGAATACAACTTATAAGGAATCTTCAGATGCACATACGGGGTATGATGTTTTGGTGAATCATGTGGGTGTATGTGATGGATTAGCTAATGCATATGCACTTGCGATGAATACGCTGGGTATTCCATGTGGTGTGGTAAGTAATTATTCAAAGAATCATTCATGGAATATTATTAAGATAGAAGGAACATGGTATTTTGTAGATTTGACCAATGGAGTAGGAACGGGAAAGCATGAGGGATTGGTTGTTAGCTACGAAAGCTTTTTGGTTGGACAGAGTACATTTTTGAAAACACATCCGGGTTATCGTAAAAAAGATATGTATGGGCAGGGTAATTCAAATGCTTTAAATCTTAGGAAAATTAAGCTTGCATCATCAGATTATATAAAAAATACAAAAGAATTGAATACTGCTTTACAAAGAAGAACCTGTCTTTTTTACCATGGTGGGTATTGGTACTGGATATCACCGGATAATGTTTTAAAGAAGTCTGATCTTAAAGGGAATAAAGTGAGAGTGTTTTATATACCTCCGGCGGGCCAGTGTATTGGTTGGATTCGGCAACATAATGAACAAATTATTTTATCATTAAATTCTGGAATTTATAAGATGAATTTTCAAAGAAAATTTCCTGTTTTACTAAAAAAAGTAGATAAGAGGGAAAAAAGTGCCGAAGTAAAAGGATGTATATGGAATTTCATTTATATTGGACGGTTTGTAGTCAATAAAAATGGCTATCTTTCTTATTATACGATAGATTTTCATGGGACACGGAAAGGAAATATAAAGATTTTTGTTGGAAAAGCAACCACTTTTTCTCGAGGTAAAAAAAATGGAAAAAGAATAGAAATGCAGGCAGGGCAAATAAAGCTTATTTCCGCGGCATATCTATATGACCGAGCGATAAGAACATCTACTTGGAGAAGTGGAAATACATCTATTGTAAAAATAGATATTAATGGGTATATGAAGGCACGTCGTGCTGGCTCGACATATATTTCAGCACAGATAAATGGGAAAAAAAGAAGAATACGTGTGCGTGTTCATGGCTATACGATTACATATAAAAATGCGGGAGTTAATTCTGCAAAGAATAAGGTAATGGCTTCTGGAAAGTCAAAGATTTATTTAAAAAATCCTAGTCGAAAGGGATATACTTTTCTTGGGTGGTATAATAAATCTGGAAAAAAAATAAAAGTAATTGCCAAGGGAAATACAAAAAATATAATTTTGTATGCAAGATGGAAAAAGAACTAGAGCATTTTTCAAACACATACTAGATAGAATAAATAGCAGAAATGATATTGGTAAATAATAAAATATTTATCAAAGACAGGAGGAGAATAATGGCATCAGAAGGTAAAGAAAAAGCAGTGAAAAAGAGACAGGAATGTGACCCTGCATATCAGTGGCATATTCAGGATTTATATGCAACGGATGAATTATGGGAAAAAGATTATAACAATCTTGCAGAGCAGATAAATGACCTTGCAGCCTATGAGGGAAGATTAAAAGAAGGTTCAGAAGTATTTGTAGAGTATATGCGAAAAAAAGAAGCTGTTATGAAGAAATTTGAGGCGGTGTATGTATATGCAAATCAGCGTTATCATGAGGATACTGGAAACAGCTTTTACCAGGGCTTTTCCGGTAAGGCACAGATATTATCCTTACAGCTTGACAGTGCTGTTGTATTTGAAGAGCCAGAACTTTTGGCAATCGGGAAGAAAACGATAGACAGCTGGTTTACACAGAATATGGATATGCAGCTCTATAAGAGATATTTTTATGAATTATTCCGTCAGCAGAAACACGTTCTTTCTAAAGAGGAAGAAGCGATTCTTGCAGACGTATCCGATATGTCTGCTGATGTATCCAACATTTTTTCTATGTTTAATAATGCGGATGTCCATTTTCCATCTATTGAGGGCAAAGAGGGAGAGAAAATTCCGGTAAGTCACGGAAGATATACTCTTTTATTAGAGAGTAGAGATGTGGAGATTCGTAAAGGTGCATTTGAGTCTGTGTATTCACAGTATGGACAGTATCGAAATACATTAGCGGCACTCTATGCAGCCAATCTGAAAAATACAGCATTTTTTGCAAGAAGAAGACATTATAATTCTTCTTTGGAAATGGCATTAGAAGGTGGGGAGATTCCAACTTCTGTATACACTAATCTAATTGATACTGTTCATGAGCATATGGATTTAATGCATCGTTATGTTTCTCTGCGTAAAAGAGCACTGAAACTGCCAGAACTTCATATGTATGATCTCTATGTGCCGATGGTCGATGAATTTGAGATGAAAGTGCCATTTGCCGAAGCCAAAGAAATCGTAAAAAAAGGTCTCGCACCATTAGGTGAGGAATACGGCAAAGTTCTTTCTGACGGAATGGACAATGGATGGATTGATGTGTATGAGAACGAGGGTAAAAGAAGTGGAGCGTATTCTTGGGGAGCTTACGGTTGTCACCCATTTGTACTGATGAACTATCAGGATAATTTGAACAATGTATTTACCCTTGCCCATGAGATGGGACATTCCATGCATTCTTATTATTCCGACAAAAATCAGCCATATATTTATGCGGGATATCGTATTTTCGTTGCAGAAGTTGCATCGACCTGTAATGAGGCACTTTTAATGGAATATCTCTTAAAAAATACGGAAGATAAAAAAGAAAAAATGTATCTCATCAACTACTTTTTAGAGCAGTTTAAGGGTACACTTTACCGTCAGACAATGTTTGCAGAATTTGAAAAGATCACGCATGAAATGGCAGCGAAAAATGAGCCGCTTACAGCGGAAGTATTGTGTGACATTTACTATAAACTGAATCAGCAGTATTTTGGAGAAGATATCGTTATTGATAAGGAAATCGCCTTAGAATGGGCAAGAATCCCACATTTCTACACTCCATTTTATGTATACCAGTATGCAACAGGATATTCTGCAGCAATCGCAATTAGCAGAAAGATTTTAAGCGGAGATGAGAAGGCAAGAGAGGGATATTTTAAGTTTTTAAGTGGTGGAAGCTCCATGAATCCGATTGACTTGCTTCGCCTTTGTGATGTGGATATGGCAACTAAAAAGCCTGTGGAATCAGCATTAAAATTATTTGGTGAGTTACTTGATGAGATGGAAGAGATGATGTAATTGTGGTATAGTAAGAAAATGAATATTAAAAAATTACAGGAGTATTGGGAGATAAATTATGTATGAATTTACGTTGCTGAAAAGCATATTTTTTGAGCTGGATAAATATAAAATAGAAGGGGTTACACAGACGCAAGACAGACAGAGAACATTTCATCGTCTGGAGGTTTCCTATGACAGTGTACCGGAAATAACCTCTATTACAGCAGAGGAGAGGATTCTGCCCTATGTAGACAGATATTATCTTTTTATTAATGATGAGCACGTGGATACAGATATTCGTGATCCGAAGGTAAAACAGGTTATTTATGAATTTTATAAACAATATCATCCAGAATATCTCAAAGAAAATCTTCCTGATGATATGACAGATGTAGATATTTTAGACTGTTTTGAAGTATTTAAGATGCCAGATTACCGTCCAAAGCACGCATTTCCAGGGCTGGTAACACTAGAGGACATTCGTAATGGTAATGTTCACGATGAAGATAAACCAAAGTTTGCATTTCCGGGCTTAGAGATGTATTCTAAGGGGGATGCGTCTGAAGATGAGGAAGAAAAACCGATGGTAGCTTCCTACAAAGGGTACACTGCATTTGACGGTGACCGTGAACAGGCGCAAAATAAAATAGAACAGTTAAAGAGTCAGTTTGCTTCTCAATTAAAAGCATTAAACGTAGACGAAATTTTGAAAAACCGTTCTGAAAATCAGGAGGAATAGAAAATGTACAGAGAAGTATCCAAGTTAATTTTATATCGAGATTTAGGAGAAGACAGCATTCTTTTAAATATGGCAGATATTTTTAAGAGATTCGATAGCTGCCATTACAGAACTGATGAATTAATCACAGATATTTACAAAGAAATGAAGGCTCTCTTAGACTTGGCGACTACATATGGATTTGACAAGAACTTATGGCACAATTACCTGACTTTCGTACTTGTAACAAATGAAAACTCTTTCAGTATGACAAGTGAGAAAGTCGGAGCGAATAACGGAACAGTGAATCACTTTGCAAAAAATGATTTCCAGGTATTTATGAACTTATTCCATTATGATTTCAGACCAATTGAGGAAACATTAGGTATCGACTGTTTCAGCACAATTTTAAATTATAAGGCAATTGGCAAGACAGAGCGTATGTACAATAAAAATGTAAGTGAAAAAGTACGTGCTCTTTCTGATGAACTGGCAGCAGCAGAAGATGTAGACACTTTCTTTGAGGCTATTGTGAAGTTCTATAAAGATTATGGTGTAGGAATGTTTGGTCTTAACAAAGCGTTCCGTATCGTAGAGAATAATGGAAAGCCGGACTTTGTTCCTATTAATAATTTGGACAAGGTTGTACTTGATGATCTTACAGGATATGAGATTCAGAAGAAGAAACTTGTAGATAATACTGAAGCATTTGTTCAGGGTAAAGTAGCCAATAACTGCCTTCTTTACGGTGATGCAGGTACTGGTAAGTCCACAAGTATCAAGGCAATTCTTAATCAGTATTATGGTGACGGACTTCGTATGATTGAGATTTATAAACATCAGTTTAAATATCTTTCTGCGATTATCAGCCACATTAAAAACAGAAACTATCGCTTTATCATTTATATGGATGACTTATCATTTGAAGAATTTGAGATTGAATATAAATATCTGAAAGCGGTTATCGAGGGCGGAATGGAAACAAAGCCGGACAACGTACTTATTTATGCAACATCTAACCGCCGTCATCTCATCCGTGAAACATGGTCAGACCGTTCCGATAAGGACGAAGAACTGCATCGTTCCGATACAGTACAGGAGAAGTTATCATTGGCAGCACGTTTTGGTGTAAGCATCAACTACTCCAAACCAACGCAACAGGAATATTTCCAGATTGTAACAAACCTTGCAAAGAAGTATCCGGAAATCAAGTTAAGTGACAAAGAACTTTGTGCAGAAGCCAACAAGTGGGAACTTTCTCATGGTGGAATCTCTGGACGTACTGCACAGCAGTTTATTAACTACATCGCTGGTAAGTCTGAGAAATAAGTTTTTCCAGATACTTTTTCTTCTGCATTGCTTTTTACATTATGGCTAATTGATATAATATATACGGATATGCTGAAAGAAGTTGAGGGAAAGAGATTTTTTCCAGATTACATACTATAAAATAATATATTAAGAATAGAATCCTTCTTTTTTACAGAAGATAAGCCTATAATTTGCTATACATTCATAATGCTATTAAATTATTGAAAGCAGAGGTGTTTTTTGTGAAAAAGAAGGAAAAATTATTTTTAAGGGGAGAAATTAAGATTTCAGAGCTTGATGCTGATGTGCAGAAAAAATATGAAGTTGCAAAAGAACTTGGAATCTATGATAAAGTTTTAGAAAAAGGATGGGGTTCCCTTACAGCACAGGAAACCGGGAGATTAGGCGGAATAATTCATAAAAGAAAGTAAAAAAGACTGCTAGTCTACTATTTTATAATTGGCATAGATTTGTATTAGAGTGTGTAGATTGCAGGAAGGACGCTTCAAATACCTTTATAGTATAAAAAAAGAAAGAACTCCGGGGAAAGAGTTCTTTCTATACCTCATTTGGAGGCACTCATTAAAAGGAGGAAGCCCATATACTTTGATATACGGGCTTCAAAATATGAAAAAAATCTTTAGCCACAAGAAATAGAGGGATTTCTTTGTTGCTGTCTATACTATAAAGAAAAAATATGTCCTATTTTTGAAAAAAAATTGAACAAAAAGTGAAACACATTGAAAAATATAGATACATATAGCCGAAAAAAGAGATCTTAAGGAAATTTTTAAGAAAATTTTTCTGGAAAATGGAATAAAATAAGAGGAGGAGACAGCCATGGGTGTTGTAATCGGAAGAATGGACGGGCAGGTTGAAAAGATATTTTTGGGTAACAATTTAACAAGAAGTACAAAAAATTATGCTAAAATCTTGAAAGATGAGAACTTGTCAGAAGAGGAAAAACAGCGTATTCTAGCAGCAGAGAAGAAAAAACAGGAAGAGGATATCATTTTATGAAGATTTCAGTAGCAATGGCATATTATAATGGCGGTACATATATAGAAGAACAGATGGAATCCATCTTATCACAGCTTGGAAATCAGGATGAGGTGATTGTATCTGTAGATGGGGCGAGTGATGGTTCAGAGCCCATTCTATTGAATATGGCAAAAAAGGATTGCCGAATTCAAGTTATAAAGGGTCCCGGTAAAGGAGTAGTGAAGAATTTTGAAAATGCGATTCGACATTGTACAGGGGATATTATTTATTTATCTGATCAGGATGATATATGGAAGCCCGATAAGGTGAAAAAGGTGAATGCAGCCTTTGATAATTTAGAAGTAAAAGCAATTCTTCATGATGCAGAGATTATAGATGAGAATGGAAAGGCAACAAGAGCAGAAAGTCTTTTTGCTTTAAGGAAAAGTAAGCCAGGTATTTTAAAAAATCTTATCAAAAACAGTTACGTTGGGTGTTGTATGGCATTTCGAAAAGAGCTTATTCCAGTTATTTGTCCGATTCCTAAAGAAATGTATATGCATGACTACTGGATTGGAACAGCGGCAGAATATATGGGACAGGTTTGCTTTTTAAAAGACAAGCTCATTGGATATCGTAGGCATTCTTCTAATGTGACACAGATGACACATGGAAGTATTGGCTTTATGGTAAAAAAGAGGATTGATATTATACGTTGCCTTGGTTTATTGAAAAAGCGTGTGAGGGAAATAGGATAATAAATATTAGAGATAAAAACAGTAAAAAGCAAGGAGAAAAGGCAGGTAAATAAATATATGAACATAAAAGAAGAGGGAAAGAAGATATGGCAGATAAGAAAGAAAATAAATAGAAAACATATTATTGTTCTTTCTTTTTTCATGCCATTAATCGTTATGATTGGCTGCTGTATTGCATTTGGAGTACAGCCATTTGGAGATAATTCACTTTTAATTATTGATGGGTTGCATCAGTATATGCCATTTTATTCTATTTTATATGATAAATTAAAAAGTGGAGGAAGTCTTTTCTATAGTTTCCGTGCTGGACTTGGAATTAATTTTTTATCATTATATGCGTACTATTTATCCAGCCCTTTGAACCTTTTAATTTTATTTTTTAAAAAGAGTCAGTTAAATATGGCAGTTAGTTTAATTATTGTGTTAAAGGTTGCAATCAGCGGACTGACAGCAGGAATTTACTTTTCGTCAAAGAGCAAGAAACCAGGGCTCCCTGTTTTAATGATTTCTATGGCATATGCTTTATCGAGTTATATGGTTGGTTACTGTTGGAATGTTATGTGGCTTGATGCGATTATGATTTTTCCGATTGTCATGATGGGATTAGAAGATCTGATAGATAGGAAAGATGGAAGATTATACTGCTTTGCCTTATTCTACGCTTTATATTGCAATTACTATATTGCTTTTATGATTTGTATTTTTGTAGTAATCTGGTATATTTTATACTCATTTAAAAGTGTAAAGCAGTTCTTCTTCCGGGGAATAGCATTTACATTCTATTCATTTCTGGCAGCAGGAATGGCGGCGATTATGCTTATTCCGGCATATCTTGGAATTAAGCAAACAGCATCTGGGGAATCCATGAGTTTGCCAGAGCATAGCTTTTTAACGAATGCAGCAGATTTACTTAATCGGCAGTTTGCAATGTGGACGCCAATCACTCATGATAACTTCGATGGAAATGCGAATCTTTATATTGGTATTTTTACAGTTTTAGCAGTGGTGCTGTATCTACTAAATAGTAAGATTAAAATTAGTGAAAAAATAAAAAAAGTATTGTTGATTGGATTTTTCTATTTAAGCTTCAGTGAGATGATTTTGAATTTTATCTGGCACGGATTCCATGATCAGTATGGAATACCAAATCGTTTTTCATTTTTATTTGGATTTGTGCTGCTGTATATGCTTTGGGAAGTCTTTGAAAACTTAGAGGGGACAAAAGGATGGCATATAGCCTTAGCCTGTATGGCAGGAGTCGGACTTTTAGTATATGCCAGAGCGAAAGGAACGAATCCACTTGATGATGAAGTCTATGGTGTGGCAGGAATGCTTTTTATTTTATATGGAATGTTATTATTCTTGTATACATTGTCTCGTAAGAGAAAAGGCTGGTATAAAAATGCTTTTTGCATAGTAGCACTTATTGAAATTGTAGCGACAGCATTTATGGGATTTAATGAAAATGGACAGATTGCTGTTCCGAAGTTTTTCTATGGTGTAAATGATATGGAAAAGGCGGTAGCTTCACTAGGAGATAAAACATTTTATAGGAGTGAACTTGCCAGCTCTCTGATTGTTGATGAAAATGCATTATATCCAATCAATGGTGTAGGGTTATTTGGTTCTACCGCTTCAGACAGCATGGTTAATCTGATGGACAATCTGGGATTTTATACAGGTTGTAATGAATATCTCTATAAAGGTGCGACTCCAGTAACGAATCTTCTTTTAAATGTAAAATATCTTTATTACCATCAGGAAGATACTCTGAATACGGACTTTGAATATGTAAAGAGGGAAGGTGCGTTTAATATTTATAAGAACCCGGCAAGAGAAATGTCAATGGGATATCTTATGAATCTTTCTGTAGAAGACTGGGATTCTGGAAGTGCTTATCCATTCCGTGTACAGAACAGTCTTGGAAAGCAGGCATTTGGTGTTTCGGAGCTATTTCATAATATTGAGATTGCTGATCCGGCAACGAATGGCTGTACGGCATCGAAAACGAATGATGGAGAATATTATTTTGAATACAAAAGCACACAGGCAGATAATATGGTATTTACGATTCCTGTCACAAAAACAATAGATGATTTGTATCTTTTTTATGATGGAACACAGGTAGAAAATGCACAGATTACAATAGATGGAACAAACGTAAAGTCTGGAGACTTAGATGGATATATGCTACCAATAGGAAAAGTATCTGCTGGATCTGAAGTAAAAGTAACTTTTCAGCTAAAGGGAGAGACAGAGACAGGATATGTGCGTCTTTCAGCAGCAGATTTTGACCAGAAGGAATACAATAACCTTAAAGAAGAAACAGCAGACAGAGCATTTATAGTCAGAGATTATTCAAGCAATTATATAGAAGGTAATGTAAATGCTAAAACAGACCAAACTTTATTTTTCTCAATCCCATATGATGAGGGATGGTACGTAGAGGTAGATGGAAAACCAGCAGATATGTGGGCGGTAGGAAATGCTTTTCTTGGAATAGATGTTTCTGCCGGCGAACATACCGTTTCGTTAAGTTATACGTCACCAGGAGCCTCTGCAGGATGGAAGATCAGTTCTTTAGCAATAGTAATCTTTTTGGGTAGCTGTTTTGTAAAATCTCGATATAAATCTGATATAAAAAAGAAAGAATAAAGATAGATTTTGGAAATATTTTTCACCTAAAGATATGGTAAACTAGAACATGTTTGAAAAATGCTTTCTGCAAAATTTCCCACGAGTGTGTAGATTGCAGGAATGATTTTTTAAACACACTCTGGAAAAAGAAAAGGAGGAAATGATGATGTTTAGAAAGAAATTGATTGCTTTATCCGCTATGCTGATAGCGGGTTTACTGGCATTTCAGGCCAATGTATCAGCAGATGCTATAGAGGAGAAGCCATATCTGTCACTTGGAGCAGATTTAACGGCTACTCAAAAGAGAAAAGTGTTGGAACTTCTGGATGTTAAGGAAGACGAACTTGATCAGTATAAAGTTGTAAAAGTAACAAATAAAGATGAGCATAAGTATTTGGATGATTATCTTGATTCTTCGGTCATTGGTACCAGAGCATTATCCTCTGTTCTTATTGAGAAGAGAGATCAGGGAGAAGGTATTGATGTTACAACGAAAAATATTACTTATTGTACGGCAGGAATGTACGAGAATGCACTTACAACAGCAGGTGTGACAGATGCCAATGTAACTGTGGCAGGACCGTTTAATATTACAGGTACAGCAGCGTTGGTTGGTGCAATGAATGCATATGAAGATATGACAGGAGAGAATATTTCCAGTGAGAGTAAGGATGCGGCAACAAATGAATTAGTAGTTACCAGTGAGCTTGCTCAGGAGCTGGATGATTCTGATAAGGCAGAGCAGTTCCTTGCTTTGATTAAAGAAAAAGTCCTTTCGGACGATGTGAAAACCAAGGAAGATATCAATACTATTATTGATGAATGTAGCAAAGACCTTGACGTAAATATCACAGATGATCAAAAAGAACAGATAGCAGAGCTTATGCAAAAAATTAATAAGCTTGATCTGAATGTCAATGATTTAAAAGAACAGGCAAGTAAGATTTATGATAAACTTAGTGAGCTTGATATTGATACTCAGGGGATTTTTGCAAAGATAAAAGCGGCTCTTTCTTCTATTTTTGCGGCGCTGAGCGGATTATTTCAGTAGATGCTAAGGTAAAAGTTTTGTGGAAAATATTTTGCTTTCATTTGGTTGATGTAGCTCACTATGCTGCCATTATTCCAATGAAATTTTTTGTAAATTATAACATGTCTTGCAAAAGTATTTTTAAGTACACTTTAGAAAATTAAGCGGGAATCCTCGGTAATTTAATTAACGAGTACTTCACGATAGAAAACTATAAATTTTAACAGCATATAGCAGAATTGCGCCTGGAATACCAAGAATAGTGCAGACAGCACCAGTAATTGGATTGATTCCGATTTCAGTCATGATATTTCTTGCAGCACAGAAAAAGTTAAAAAAGTAAATATATAAAAGGCCGGCAGCACTTCGTCCAATGATAGATAAGAGTGCTGTAGGTCTTTTTTTTATGTAGGCAATAAAGTATCCAGCAAAGCAGGCAACGCAAAAAATAAGTAGAATATTATTTTGGGATAATGAGAAATCATGTGGAAATATAGAAGTCATGAAAAGCCTCTTGGAAATCTTTTTATTATCTTATGAAAATAATTATAAGAATATGAAAGATGAGGATAATTTATGAACAAGGAATATAGTTATAGTAATTGAATAGAATAATACAAAGATAAAAGGTAAAAAAAGTAATTAAAGTAAAATAAAGGTAGACAACAAGGAGAAGATGTGGTATATTGATTTTGGAATAACTGTTATAAATTTACATAAATAAAGGAGAAAACCATGGATTTTACAGATATTCACACGATTATTATAGGAGAGGAAGGAGAGTACGGTAGAAGGCTGGTTAGATATCTGGAGAATCATCTTACGCCATCAATACATGTATATCAGTTTACTACAGTGGAAGGGGTTCTTTCTTTTGAGGAGAAAGCAGATATTTATCTTCTTGAGGAAAGGTTCTTTGGTCGATTATCTGATGATGAAAAAGAATTTATGGAAAGGGAAAGGAATCATTTGATTTTATTAACCTGTAAAGAGAATGAAGATGGATTTTGTAAATATCATAATCCAAGAGAGCTACTAGATAGAATTACAGGAATTTTATCAGAAGAGAATGATGTATCAGAATCAGGAGAGGGAGGTAGATATCTGACTGCAAAGATAACTATGATATATTCACCAATTTATGAGGAGAATCTTCTTGGAATAGCGAAGGCTCTTATGAAACCAGGAGACTTATATTTAGGTGCAGAAGACCTTGGATATCAAGTAGAGGAGAATATGTCAACAAATGGTGGAGATATGGGAGATTTATGCTATTACATTCATCTTAGAGAGGAGAATGTTTTAGAATTATTAGAAGATATGCTCATAGAGGAAGGAGACAAGAAGATCCTACATTCACCAGATATGTATTTTTATCTGAGAGAATTAACGGAAGAAGATTATATTTGGTTTTTTGATAAAGTAAAAAGAGAGAGTCGTTACAGAGAGGTATTTTGGGGGGCAGGGAACGGTTTTGTTGCTAATTTAGACATCATACGATATTTTGATCAGGTCATATTAATAGATTCAAAAAAGAATGTACGGCAGAATCTGTTTTGTAATCGTTTAGAGCAGATAATGAATGTGAAGGAGTTAGAACAGGATACATGGAAGCGAGTATACAGGGAGGATTTTTTAGATGGAGGTGTCTGGTAAGAAAGCTCTTCGGGAGCAGATTTTACATCGGATGGATGGAAGGACATCCTATGTTAGTGATGAGGATGTATACCGGGAGATAGATAGAGTAATCTTGCATTCGGGACATATGGAATATGGCACTTTATCAGAGAAAAAGGAACTGAGAAGACAGATGTTTTACTCTATACGAGGATTTGATGTTCTGGAGAAATATTTAGAAGATAGCAGCATAAGTGAGATTATGGTTATTGGTTCTTCACGCATTTTTGTAGAGCAGAATGGAGTAGTAAGGAGAACAAAAGATTGTTTTGCGGAGGAGGCAGATGTGTATCGTCTTGTGGAACAGATTGTAGCCCCGACCAATCGTATGGTTAATGAAGCTTCTCCTATTGTAGATAGTCGACTACCAGATGGATCGAGAGTACATATTGTATTACCGCCGGTATCTTTGGAAGGACCGGTCATTACGATTCGTAAGTTTTTAAAAGGAGGAATGACAATTGAGCAGTTACTTGCATTTGGAGAATTTCCACCACAGCTTACAGGAATCCTCTCAGCACTGGTAAAAGGTAAGTATAATATTCTTATTAGTGGTTCGACCAATTCAGGTAAATCCTCTCTGTTGAATGCCCTTGCAGAATATATAGGTGGGTCAGAGCGAGTGATTACGATAGAAGATTCTGCGGAGCTTCAGTTTTTTCATGTGGAGAATCTTGTACGTCTGGAGACAAGGAATGCCAATATAGAAGGTGAGAATGAGATAACGATGCAGGATTTAATTAAGGCATGTCTGCGAATGCGTCCGGACAGAATTATAGTAGGAGAAGTCAGGGGAGTAGAGGCGATGTCAATGTTGCAGGCATTATCAACAGGGCACAGCGGATCTTTTTCGTCGATACATGCGAATTCATGCAGGGATGCCCTACGTAGATTGGAGACGATGGTTTTAATGGGGATGGATATGCCTTTGGGGGCGATACAGGGATTGATAGCATCATCTGTGGAGATTCTTATTCATTTGGGAAGGTTGACGACAGGAGAAAGAAGAATATTAGAAATATGTGAAGTGAAGGATTATAGCAGAACGGAATATATAATACAGACATTATTTCGGTATGATGGGGAAAGTTCTGAATTAAGAATGACGGGAGAACTTTTCCATACAGAAAAGATGAAAAGTTATGGACAGTATGAAGCTTACTGTGAGGCGGTGAAGACATTTTGTGAAGGCGAGGAATGAGTGTGGCAAAAGAGAGAAGTATTTACAGGATGCCCGGTTCTTTATAATTGGAGAAGGTATTATTTTTCTATTGAATTTTTTATGTTATGGGGATATGAGGTGGATTTTGCCAGAGCAAGTATTACTTATTCCCTGTTTTAAAATTTTAAAAGAAAGAGAGGCAGCAAAGAAAAAGAAATTATATGAGAAGGGATTCCAGGATTTGTTACAGTCACTGATGACTTCTCTTCAGGCTGGTTATTCTCTGGAGAATGCTTTTAGAATAGCGTTGAAGGAGTTAGAAAGTTTATATCAGCATCAGAGAAACCCGATGATAAAGCAGATGAGAAGAATTGTGCAGGGATTGGAATTACATATAGCACCAGAACGGTTACTCATGGATTTTTCTAGTTATACAGAGTTAGAAGAGGCGAGGCAGTTTGCGGTAGTCATAGAGATTGTGCGGAGTACAGGTGGAAATATGGTAGAGATTTTAAAAAGAACAATGCAGCACTTAAAGTATAAGATGGATGTTGAGGAGGAGATAAAGATTCTTCTTAGCGGTAAGTTGTTTGAAAAAAATATTATGCTATCTATGCCATTTCTTGTTCTCACTTATCTACGTCTGGCGAATCCTGAATATGTAGAGTGCTTTTATACATCTATATGGGGACATATGGTTATGTCTGCTATAATTGCAATCACTGTTTTTTGTTTTTTCTGGTCAGAAAGAATTATGGATGTACAATTCTGATCAAACATACTCCAGGAGAGATGATGAGATTTTGAAAGGTTGCAGGATAAAAGAGTGCTTTTTTAATTTAAATTGTAATGCGGGGTGAAGGTGTGGGTTAAAAATTTTAAAGAATAAAGTAAGGCTGATAAGTGAAGATTTTTTATTGATAATCTGGAGAAAAGTTCCTTTCGAGTGGAAGTGGAAGATGAAACAAAGGGTAAAGAAAGATTTAGAAAATCAGTATGCCAGTTCAGAAGAATGGATTGAGAGAGAAACAGAACAGTTTTTTATGAAGCAGGGAAGAATCATATTAGCGGAAGTAGTGATAGGTATTATTCTTTTGATAATATTAATTTTCAGTATGATTTTTTTTCCGAAGTATATTGTTTTTGAGAGGAATCCATTTGGACAGGGAATGAAAGAGATACAGGTTTCTCTAAAAAAAGATAAAGAGAACAAGAAGATAAACTATAAGCTAAGTGAGCAGGAATTGTCAGACAAACAGATAAGGAAAATATATAAACAATTCTTTAAAGAATTAAAAAGAAAGGTAGCAGGAAAAAATACAGGATTAAATAAAGTTACAACATCGTTAAGTTTACCAGAAAATATAGAAGGATATCCATTTGAAATTGCATATGAATTTTTAGAAGATGGCTATATTTTTCTGGATGGAACTTTGAATAAAAAAGAACAGAATAAGTTAAAAAATGGGGAGAGTCATATTACATATATTACAGTAAAGGCATCTTATAAGCAGTATGAAGAAATCAGGAAATATAAGATTCAGATTTTTTCTAAGCCAGATACTTTTCGACATAATAAGTTTTATAAAGTGGAACAGTATTTAAAGAAAAAGGAACAAAAAAGTAGATATGGGGAAAAAATAAGAATACCGACTACTTATAAAGGTATACAAATAGGAACTGGACAAAATGGGATAGGAAGTATGGGCCTTATTATTTTATTTATTACCATAGGTTTACTGATTCCGTTACATAATTATATGAAGCTTCGGGAAAAGGGCGATAAATGTCAGATAGAAGCAGAGAGAGATTTTCCTGTGATTGTTCATTTACTTACGTTATATATGGGAGCTGGATTATCATTTTTTTCTGCAGTAAGACGAATAAGTAACAATTATCAGAGACAAAAGAAACAAAGTAAGCAAAAAAAGTATGCTTTTGAGAGAATTATGCTTATGGAACAGCAGATGAATAATGGGATAAGCCAGAAGGAAGCGTGTCATAACTGGGGAATGCAGTTTCGAACCGACAGCTATCAGAAGCTTTCACTTATTTTGATTCAGAGTTTTACGAAAGGGGCTAAAGAAGCAGCAGTATTAATGGAAACAGAAGAAAAAGAAGCTTTTCGGAAGAGAGTGGATCGTGCAAGAAAGGAAGGAGAAGAAGCGGCAACTAGATTATTATTTCCCATGATTTTATTGCTGAGTGAAGTAATGTTGTTGGTAATGTATCCAGCGTTAATTCGATTTCAGGGATTTTAGCAGAAAGGAGAATATTATGTTATTTTCTAAAATAAAAAAAGGACGAGCAGGAGCATGGTTATTTGGCAGGGTAAATAAAATGAAGTCCATCTTATCTTCTCAGGATGGAATGGGAGTAGTAGAAGTCATATTGATTATCGTAGTGCTAATTGGTCTGGTGATTATTTTCCAGACAAATATTAAGAGTGTGGTTGCTTCAATCTTTTCTACAATACAGAAAAATGCAGGATCAATAAAATAAACATATGAATAAATGGTTCCAGCAGAAAAAAGCGATATATAATATATGCTCTAATGAAAAGGGACAGATTACGGTATTTCTTGCCTTATTGTTTTTAGTTTTACTGGGATTTTCGTGGGCTGTTATGGAAGGAGTACAGAATTATAGTTCCAGCTATCTTGCAGAAGATGCGGTAAAAAGTGCAGGAGAGAATATTATGGCAAACTATAATAAAGAACTTTTTAAAAATTACCATGTATTTTTTCTTGATCCTCGAGAAAAAGAATATATTTTATCGGATGGAAAGGAATATATCAATCAATATTTTTCTGGAAATTCATTTTTCAATATTCATTGTAATTCTATTGAGATTGTAGACGAAAAGACTGTAGTAGAAGAGAATGGATTATATCTTAAACATGAGATTCGGGAGTGGATGAAGTATCGGGAGAAGAAAAAACGAAAAGACAATATTGAGAATATAATAAAAAATGTGACGGGGAATGATAAAGACAGACAGCAGTGTGAAAAAGATGTTGCGGAAGCAGAAAAAAAGGAGCAAGAAGTAGAGAAAAGTTTAGATGCAGACAAAGTGCAGGAAGATACGACAGATAATATACAAGAGAAGGCACAAGAGACAGAAGAACAACCGTTAAGTCCTGAGGTTATCAAGGAACGTACAACATGGAAAGAAATCAAAGAAGCAATCCAGACATTGATGAAGACAGGAGTATTATTTTATGCAGTGGAGAATCCAGAAAACCTTTCAAAACAAAGTATTTCATTAGATAATCTTCCTTCAAAAAGCAGAGGAGATATTTTATCTTTTGGAAAAGAAGAATTAGCGGACAAGATAAGTGATTTTTCTCTTTTGAATATAAAAGAGATTAAAAATTTATTTTCAGGAAATATCTCTGTTGATAATAATGTGTTATTTACAAAAGATAATTATATAGTTCCTTATATAGAAGAATATTTTTCGTGTTATCAGGTAGGTGGACAGAAAAAAGCAGGAAAACAGCCAAGTAATAAAACAAAAGGGGAGGCGGATAGTACTGGTAGAGCACTTTTTTATGAGACAGAATATCTTATCAATGGAAAAAGCTCAGATCTTGAGAATCTTAAAATGGTAGCTAATCAGATTATGGCATTACGCTTTATGACGAATTATGTATTATCAGGCAAGAATGTATATCTCAAGGCACAAATAGATACAATGGCAGCCGCCGTAAGTGGATTTATGGGTATGCCACAGGCAATGAAGGCAGTGCAGGTACTTATAAGGGTAGCCTTAAGTTATGGAGAATCTTTATTAGAACTACATACATTACTTACTGGTGGGAAAATTCCTCTGATAAAGAGTCAGAGCAACTGGAATCTTGAATTAAGCACTATGGTCAGTCAATTAAAAGAAAAAAAGCCAGTAAAAAAGGGAAAGGAGAATATATCGTATCAGGATTTTTTGAAGATATTATTATTACTAAAAGGACAATCAGAAGGTTTGTGCTATCGAATGATGGATATTATGCAGCTAAATGTGGCATATAAAGAGCCGGGATTTTTAATGGAAAAATGTTTGTTTTCTTATAAATGGAAAGTAGATTTTTCTATTGGAACAATAAATATGAATATAGAGAGGCAAAATAATTATTAGAGCTAAAAGCAGTGCAGGTATCTTCTGTGTGGGGATACCTGTTGGGAGGGGGTGAAGCAGGGTGCTCTTTTTAAAATACATAATAATATACTCCTTACATAGAGTGTGCAATGTTAAATGTTCGGTAAATAATTCGACAAAAAAAGAAAAGTCTCTCCAGGCACGGGTCGAAGAAAAAGTTTTACATAAGAAGAGTAGAGCATCCTGCTTTGACTCCTGTCATGCATCCGTCACAGTAGAAGCATCGCTGGTATTTCCTGTTTTTTTATGTGCATTAGTCTGTTTTATTGGTCTGATCCAGATGGTTTTGATAGAAACAGAAATTCATCATGCAATGTCACAAACTGCGAAGGTATACGCAAAGCAACAGGTAGTTCATTTTGCTTCAGAAATGTCAGAAGAACAGGGGAAGAGTAATACTGGAAAGATTTCAAGTAATGGAAATGCCAGAGGAATATTTTTCTTGATATATGATGGAAGCTCTTTATGTGAGAATATGATAGAAGGCGGACGAAGAGGAATAAAAGTATCTTCCGCATTAGCATCGGGACAGACAGTACGATTGAAAGCGGAATATACGTTAAAAATGGCAGTTCCCTTTTTCCCTTCGGTTCGATTTCGGAAAAAAACAGTGATAAAGAGAAGAATATTTTCAGGATATGTAAAACATCAGGGAGAATCTGATGATATAGGAGCGAATCCTATTGTATATGTCGCAGAGAATGGAGTTGTGTATCATAAAGATGCATCTTGTTCCCATATTTGTCTTAAGATTAGCGGAAGCAAAGGAATACAGGAAATTCTTCATTCATCAAAATATGATGCATGTGAAAAATGTATTCATAAGGGAATGATACCTTCTGTTTTATTTGTAACAATATATGGTAATTGTTATCATTCTTCTCTGGGATGTTCTGGGTTAAAAAGAACGATACAGACTGTACGGTTGAATGATGTTGGGGGATTACGTCCATGTTCTCGATGTGCATCTCAAAAATAAATATGGAGGAGACATTATTTTATGAAATATAAAAGTATGGATAATCGAGGAATGATGACAGTGGAAGCATCTGTTATTGTCCCGGTAATTTTGATTATAATTGCTGTTTATTTATTTTTTGGCTTGTTTTTGATAGATATGTCTGTTGCTAAAAGCGAGACACTACGTTTATCAGATGAAATAGCTTCTGTATGGAAAACAGATGGAAGACTTCAGGATGGAGATTACGTTTCACAGAAGCTTATAAAAAGAAATAAAAGGTTTCTGTGGCAAAAATCAAGAGTAAATCTTACTGATAAGGCAAAGTCAAGATTAAAACAGAGAGTTTATGCAAGATTAAATGTTTCATCATTAAAGGGATATAAAATAAGAATTTCTGGAGAAAAAGTATATGTCCAAATGTCATTAAGTTATTTAAGTCCTATTTTAGGAAGTAGAAGATATGCCGGAATATCAGGATGGAAGTTTAAATGCAATGGAAAGGCAGACATAGCCAATGAGGAGGAGGTATTGCGCAGGATAATGGCGAAGAAGTAATCAATATTA
The DNA here is from genome assembly GCF_934307085.1 of uncultured Anaerobutyricum sp. GTDB lineage: Bacteria > Bacillota > Clostridia > Lachnospirales > Lachnospiraceae > Anaerobutyricum. Next base: position 27,392 of record NZ_CAKRCF010000002.1, on the reverse strand, counting down.
TAGAGGAATATGATTTCTGTAAACTAGTTTAATTCCAAGGGAAAGAGGCATATTGTGGAGGTTATAAAGGAAGGAACACATACCTGTTTATTACAGCGTATTGTAGATAATGAGGTTTTTACAGAAGATAAAGTGTTGGAATATTATTTATCTGTAGAATATGAAGTTTTAAAACGCAATTCATTAAAAACATTAATTCCGGTACAACTTCGGGAAAAGGATGGAGAAAAAAGTCTTTTATTTGATATTACAGGAAAACAGCCATTAAAGAAAAGAGAAAAAGAAAGAGGATTTACACAAAAAGAGTGTGAGAAACTTTTGCAGGGAATTATAGACTTGTTGGGAGAGATTGATAACTATATGCTGGATTTGAATTGTGTAGAGTTTTGTCCAGAGTATATTTACATAGGAGCATCTGGGGAGACACAATGGATTTATTGTCCTCAAACGATTTTATTGATACAGGAAGAATCGGATTTACAAAGTAGCAGGCAAGCAGGTTTGGATTTTCAAGACAAGATAGAATCTTTTTTTGCATGGATGCTTACGCAGATAGATTATGAGGATACAAAAGCTGTTCAGTTTATGTATCGTTTTTATAATAAGATACGGAAACTAGGATTTTCGAAAGAATTATTAGAAAGGTATATTTTATCGGAAAATATAGGTGAGTCCCATGATACAGGAGAACTGAAAAAGGATAAGGAAGAATTGGAAAGGAGAGAATTAGAGAATGTAGAAGTATATAAAGACAAGATACATAAGGAAAGAGAACAACTGAATGATGGAAGAGTCTCTTATGAAAGTTTTTTCCAGGAAGATTTAAAGAAAAAACGACAGACAAAAGAATGGGAAAGAGAAGATAAACAAAAAAGACAGAATTTAAAAAACAAAAAGGAGTATAAAGCAGAATACAGTAAGAGAAGAAAACAAAATAAACAGAAAATTATATATATTTGTTTAAGCGTTCTTTTTTTGATAATAGGTATTGGCGCTCTTGGTTTAGAAATATTTTTTGTGTATTCGGGAATACAGGGAGAGTTTACAGAATTACTTTTTCGCTACAGTATAGGCGGGGGAATATTGATTTTGACTTGTATTTTTGGAATAATGTGGAGTGTAGGAAGAATAAGAATCGTTCAGGATATAAGTAATAAGAAAGAATATATAAAAAATGTAAGTAAAGAAAAGGAATACGTAAAAGGAAAAGGCAGTAATGAAAAAAGAATGATAAAAACAGAAGTAGAATGGGAAGAAGATGGAGAAGGAACCACTATTTTATCTGGGGATAATGGAATAAATAATATCTCAGATAATTATCTATGTCCAATGCTCAGGGAAGAGGAAACAGGTATAATCTATCTGGTAAAGGATTGTCCATTTTATATTGGAAGTGCGGGAGGAAATCAATTAGAAATACAGGATAATACTGTCAGTAGAGAACATGCTATTATTTTAGAAAGTATACGTATTGATGGAAGTGAAGGATATACCATTCAGGATATGAATTCAACAAATGGAACATGGATTAATGATAAGAAAATGCGTAAAGGGAGTCAGGCAAAATTAAAAGATGGTACAATCATCCGATTTGCACAAAAAGAGTATAAATTTTTGTTACAGGATATTTGACATTCCAGGGAACAGCTATATAATGAGGAACATAAGATAAAAGGGAAAGAGGTTTTTATGGAATTTGTAGAAGCATTGCAGGAATTTTTATTCCATCAGGGATTTCAGAGAATAAAATATGATACGAAAATTTTATGGGGGAAGGAAGAAGATAAAAAGTTATCTTTAATCGAGATTATTCCACCTGTTCTTCCTGGACAGAGAAGAATTTCGTTAAAACAAAGAGAGAAAGAATTTATAGATATAGAACGTCAGATTATGATAAAGTATCAAAAAAGGGTGGAGCATCTTTTGCTTATACTTAATGAGGAAGAACCTGATGTGCAGATTAAAAGAGAAGCAGAAAAATATCCAGATATATGGTTTATGGATATAAAGGCAGGAAGGCTGTATATTTATGAGTATCAGAAGTTAAAATATTGTGACTTAGAAAATACTCTAGAACCTTTGATGCAGAAGTTCTTGAAAGAAAAGTCTGTACAGGAAAGAAGAGAAATCCAAAGAATTATAACTCCGATAAACACAATATTAGTTTTAGTGAATGTAATTGTTTTTGTTATATTGAGTTTTCTTGGTGATATAAATAATCCAGAGTTTATGGTGGCACATGGAGTTATGGACTGGACAGATATTGTAGAAAAAAGGCAGTATTACAGAATGTTTACCTCAATGTTCCTTCATTTTGGAGCAGATCATCTTTTGCAGAATATGTTGATTTTGTTAGTGATTGGATGTAGATTGGAGAGGATTACAGGGAAGCTGCAATATCTTATTATTTATGTTGGTTCAGGTTTAGCTGGTGCGGTAGCATCCTTAATGTTTACTTTAGCGGCAGAGCCTAATACGGTAAGTGCAGGAGCTTCGGGAGCAATTTTTGGAGTGATGGGAGGACTTTTATTTAATATCCTTATAGATGTAATTCAGAAAAAAAGGCATCGTGTAGAAGAAATAGGTCTGACAGGAATGATATTTATGGTTTGTTCAGCATTGTCTTATGGATTCTTTTCTACAGGAGTGGATAATGCAGCCCATATAGGAGGTCTTATAGGAGGATTTGTACTAACGATGATAATCCAGTTTATTTCATATTTTATTTTAAAAAACAGACAGAAGAAATAAATAGGACATCTACGGATTATTTATTTTTTGAAAAATCAAAAAGTAATTTTCCCTAATTTATGGGAGATTTTGCATTTGTTTAGCTGCCGTAGCCTGCTACGCCTTCATTCAGGCAAAATCTCCCACAAATTATGATGCACATCTTGCAGAGAGCACTTTTCAAACACTCTATAAGATTTGTTGATTAAACTGAACCCCAAAATGATATAGCTCTAATCTCCAAAAGAAATTCCCAAATGTTTTGCCTGAAGCACAATCTGATCATCTGGAGAAACATATTTTAACTTTCCAGCTGTTTTTTCAAGTGGAAGTGTTGCTACATCATAGCCTTTCATGATGAGCATCTTGCCATAATCTTCTTTTGCAATCAGTTCTGCAGCTGCAACACCAAGACGGCTTGAGATTACGCGGTCAAAAGGAACAGGGCTGCCACCACGCTGGGTGTGACCTGGGATAGTAACACGTACCTCTAAACCAGTTGCTTTTTCAATTTGAGAAGCAAGTTCGTATCCTACAGTAGAGTACTTGCGCTTAGCAAGTTTGGCTTTGTACTGTTTCTTGGTGAGGTTAGCATCTTCTTTTGAGATAGCACCTTCAGCAACAGCAAGAATAGTGAAGTGCTTGCCCTGCTCGTTACGGCGGTTAATTGCTTCAACGATATGCTTTAAGTTGTAAGGAATTTCAGGAATAAGGATGATATCGGCTCCGCCGGCAATTCCAGCGTGAAGAGTCACCCATCCTACTTTATGTCCCATCAATTCAACGATAAATACACGGTTATGGGAAGCTGCTGTGGTATGGATACAGTCAATTGTCTCAGTAGCAATATCTACAGCACTCTGGAAACCAAATGTCATATCAGTTCCCCAGAGGTCGTTATCAATTGTTTTTGGAAGGGAGACAATATTAAGACCTTCTTCTCTTAAAAGGTTAGCAGTTTTCTGACTTCCATTACCTCCAAGAATAACAAGACAGTCAAGATCAAGATAGTGATAAGTTGCCTTCATAGCTTCTACTTTATCAAGACCATTTTCGTCAGGTGTTCTCATCAACTTAAAAGGTTGTCTGGAAGTGCCGAGGATAGTTCCACCGGTTGTCAGAATGCCAGAGAAGTCTTTGGAAGTAAGACGTTTGTAGTTACCGTAAATTAATCCTTTATAGCCGTCGATGAAGCCGTAAATCTCAACTGTTCCTTCAAGAACATTCAAACCCTTTACAACACCACGCATGGTAGCATTTAAACTTTGACAATCTCCACCGCTAGTCAGCATACCAATTCTCTTCATCGTATTTCTCCCTTCTTTATTTAAAGTTCCACTCGTCCATCTAAAGCTCTTGAAAGTGTTACCTCATCGATGTATTCTAATTCACCTCCGATAGGAACTCCGCTGGCAATACGTGTAACTTTAATGCCGCGTGGTTTTACTTTCTTGGTGATATACATTGCAGTAGCTTCTCCATCAAGACTGGAGTTTGTGGCGAGAATTAACTCTTTTACTTCTGGGTTATCAAGGCGTTCTTCTAATTCTTTAAATCGAATGTCATCAGGTCCTTTGCCAAGGCTTGGAGCTAATGTACCCTGAAGAACATGGTAGACACCATGATACTGCCCGGTTTTTTCGTAAGCTGCCAAATCCTGTGTATGTTCTACAACCATAATGGTACTGTGGTCTCTTTTGGTACTCGCACAGATAGGACATACTTCAGAATCTGTCAGTGTGCAGCAATACTTACAGTAGCGAATCTTTTCTCTTGCAGTGACAAGGGTCTGTGCAAGATGGTGCACATGCTCTTCTGGCATATTAATAATGTGAAAAGCGAGACGCTGTGCGGACTTGCTGCCGATACCAGGAAGTCGTCTGAGTTCCTCGATAAGGTTAGTAATCTGTGTACTATAATAATTCATTAAAATCCAAATCCTCCACCGAGGCCGCCAGTTAACTTAGACATCTGAGCCTGGGAGTCAGCTTCCATAGCACGGAATGCTTCATTGGTAGCAGCCATGATAAGATCTTCTAACATTTCGATGTCATCAGGATCTACCACTTCTTCTGCGATTTTAATAGCAGTAACTTCTTTTTTTCCAGAAACAGTAACAGAAACGACACCACCGCCGGCAGTTGCTTCGTAGGATTTCTCCTCTAATGCTTTTGTAGTTTCAGCCATCTGTTTCTGCATCTTCTGAGCCTGCTTCATTAAGTTGTTCATGTTTCCAGGCATACCACCTGGGAATCCGCCTCTTTTTGCCATAATAAAAAACCTCCATGTAAAAATTTTAAAATTGTTATTAGTGTTGTTAATACACCAGAGAATATTTTTGTAATATTATTTATTAGAAGTTATCATAATTATTTAGAAATAATATAACGCTTATCAATTAACTATGCCATATTTATCTAGAATACTAATAAACCTGGTACTTCTTGAGACATTAATTAAATGATTTTATAAAAACATCTATGGTTCTATAAGTTATTCAAAAATAACTGTCTGGTGAATTTTGCTTAAATCAATATAGTTGGACTTCTCCGCTGGTTGACGTGTGTCAGACGTACATTCAAATGTTACAACCTTTCCTGTCTGTTCTGCAACAAGTTCGGATAAAAGATCCAGATTTTTGTGATGTTCTCGTTCAAAATACTCTTTTGCCAGATCATTGTTTGTAAAAACAAGCTGTAAAATACTACTGTTATCAGCCACGGCAATTCTTGCAGCACGAAGAAACTGCTGCATTGGCATAGATGTCTGGTTTACAATCTCATTCCAACGACTTGCAATTTCCCTTAAATCATCAGCTTCAGCCGGAGAAAAACGGTTTTTCAGAGCTTCTTCTGGAGAAATCTGCTGCGAGGAAGTTACTGCTGTGCCGGATTGCCCAAGTGGTTGACCAGTAAATGGGTCATATGCGAAGGTACCAGAACCACTTACTGCACCTGCATTAGCGTTGTTAGCAGGTATGCTTACATTAGCTGCCATAGCATTAACCACTGTCATACCATTAGAAGAAATCGCAGGAATACCGTTAGCAACCTGTTCCTCTAATTGCTTAATTCGTTCCACAAGGCTATCTATGGTGTTGGACTCCGTTTCCGGACGGCATAACTTAATAAAGCCAACTTCTAAAAGAACACGCTTCTGCGTTGCTGTTCGAATCTGATTAGACAGTTCAGAGAGGAGTCGGATATAACGCAGGAGAGCTGTGGTGTCTACCATAGCACATTCCTCTTTTAAGGCGGAGATGGTTTCTCTGGACATATCAAGGCTTTCTTCTGCACCCTCCTGATCCTTCAAAATAAGAAGATTACGCAGATACCAGAGAAAATCAGAAAGAAACTGAGAAAGCTCCCGTCCTTCGGTAATCATCGTATCTATAACATCAAGAGTTGCTATAGAATCGTGTCGAAGGATATTTCGAAGTAAAGTACTAAAGACAGAAGTATCTGCTGTTCCGAGTACTTCAAGAACATTATCATAGGTCAGAGTCTGTCCGAGATAGAATGCGATACACTGGTCAAGAAGACTTAAAGCGTCTCGCATAGATCCGTCAGCAGCACGGGCAATGTAGCGAAGAGCCCGTTCTTCAACATCTATCTGTTCCTTTTCCATTAATGATACAAGATGGTTCGTAATCGTATCAACGGAAATTCTTTTAAAATCATATTTTTGGCAACGGGAAAGAATTGTAACAGGAATCTTATGCTTTTCTGTTGTAGCTAAAATAAAGATAACATAAGAAGGAGGCTCTTCCAATGTTTTCAGCAAAGCATTAAATGCGCCAGAAGAAAGCATATGAACCTCATCAATAATATAAACTTTATAACGCCCCTCTACTGGGGAATATTGAACCTGTTCTCTGATATCTCGGATATTTTCTACGCCGTTATTGGACGCTGCATCAATTTCTAAAACATCAAGAGAAGTTTGGTTATTAATTGCCTGACAGGAAGGACAGGTATTGCAGGGATTTCCGTTTACCGGATGCTCACAGTTAACTGCCTTCGCAAAAAGCTTTGCAATAGAAGTCTTACCAGTACCTCGCGTGCCACAGAAAAGATAGGCATGCCCTATTCGGTTATAAATAATCTGATTTCTTAATGTCTGGACAATGGCATCCTGACCCCTTACTTCATCAAAGTCACTTGGACGCCATTTCCGGTATAAAGCCATATAGCCCATTGAATCACTCACTCTCCCACAAAAATATGCTTACAACATTTTAGCATATTTACAGGCATACAGGCAACAGTTGCTTTTTATGAATGTAGAAGAGTATTATTTTCTACCCAAAGGAGAATTTTATAAAAAATTTGTATCTAAAGTTTTTAAAAAATCTGCAAACCGAGACAAAAAAATATGGCGTTCTTCATTTTGTTCTAAAACTTTTTGAAGTTTTTCTAATGTTTTTGGTGGAATCCAGCTTTTTCTGTGATTATAGTACTGGTTGGATATTTTCCAGAATTTTTCGGGATACAAAAAAAGCAGATACAGGAAGATAAAATCTTTTTTTGCAAGAAAGCGATAAATCGAGTATCCGGAAATACTGGCTTCAAAAAAAGAATAATCATAATGATTTTTTTCAAGAGTTTTTCGTAAAAAAAGATAGAGATCTAAAAGATACGGCTGATAACACAAAGATTCAAAATTGACAGTAGCGATGGAATAATCCGGTAAAATGAGTACATTATGATAATGATAGGCTCCATGACATACGCCACAGTCTGTACCGGCAAGATCCTGTTCCACATTGTGAAGCAAAATCAGTGCATCAGAAGCTTCCTTATAAAAAGCATCAAAACATTTGATATAAAGAAGTTCAAAATCATTCTTACCGTGAATTTTACCGATAAATTTTCGGATGGAACGAAGTTCACGGTTTTTTCGCTCAAAAAGATGGCTGGTTGTTTCTGTTTTTAGATTTTCAAAAGGAATTTCAGGGATAGAAGAAGATACCTTGTGTAAAAATGCCAGATTACGGCAGGAGGCCGCTACATCCGATAAGTTTCTGCAATCGCATTCTTTTCCTTTAAAATAGTGTTTCAGGATAAATGGAGTACGATAGCGGTCGTATGTGACAAGACTCTCTTCCTTTGTCAGAAAATATCGGTCAGTAGAAGAAAAACCAGCTTCTGCCAGTTTTTCTTTCCACTCATATTCCAGAGCCAGTTTCTGGAGGGAACCGTGATATTCTTTTAATAAGGCAAGTCCCTGCTCTGTCTCGCACTGGAAAGTTCCGCGGCTTCGAAAAGTGGACAGAACTTTTACATCATATTGCTCTAGTAGTTCTTTATATTTTTCGCTCAAAAAAATCCCTCCAAACATATAAGACAGACAATGGGTTACGTAGTAAATATGGTCTATCCTATGTGTAAAAGAGGGATGTTATGTGTAAAACTACTGAACTTCCTGATAAATTTTCAGGGCAAGTTCTTCCAACTTTTCATATTCATTTAATTCTGGATTATTCAGTACCTGTGTAAGCAGTGCATTAAGAATCGCACCAATAACTTTACCTTCCGAAATACCAAGAGCTTTTAGCTGGTTACCATTAATCTTTAAATCTTTTAAGGTAAGGCAGTCATTCGCTGTAATAATCTCACTGTAGGCTTCTCGAGTTTCCTTTAAAGCAGTTAACTTTTTCAGACGCATAAAGTCACTCTGTGCGGAAATATCAGCCTCCATTACATCAAGAAGATATGGGAAAAGACTTTCTCCGACAGCATGAATAATCTTTCTTACATGTTTACGACCCGTGCCTAAAGCATCATTAAAACGGATATCATGATGGGAGATTAAGGTCGTAACCATATTGGTTGTCTGATTATCAAACTTAAGTCTTCGAAGAACAGACTTTGCAAGAATAGCGCCAGCAGCGTTATGATTATAAAAGTGATCAATTCCATTTTCATCTGTTGTGCGTGTTTCAGGCTTTGCAATATCATGAAGCAGCATGGTAAGACGAAGAATTGGATTTGGTGCAATAACTTCTACTGCATGAATGGTATGTTCTCCAACAGAATAAATATGATGTGGGTTATTTTGCGGTGTTTCCATCATGCGGTCAAATTCAGGGAAAAATACGCTGGTAAGACCTGTCTCATAAGCCAGTCGGATTCTTTCCGGATGACCAGAAATCAATAACTTTAATAATTCCATCTGGATACGTTCAGCACTGACATCTTTCAGAAATTCATATTGCGCTTCAATAGCAGCTTTGGTTTCTTCTTCGATTTCAAAATTTAGCTGTCCTGCGAAACGAACCGCACGCAACATACGAAGTGCATCTTCATCAAAACGCTCTGTTGGATTACCAACACAGCGGATAATGTGAGCATGTAGATCCTCGATACCACCAAATAGATCTACCAGACCTTTTTCTTCGTTATAAGCCATAGCGTTAATTGTAAAGTCACGGCGCATCAGATCTTCCTTAAGATCCGCTGTGAAAGTTACTTCATTTGGACGGCGGTGATCTTCGTAGGTTCCATCAATCCGGTAAGTAGTCACCTCATATCCAACCTTATCCATCATAATAGTAACTGTACCATGTTTTAAACCTGTATCAATGGTTCTTGGGAACAGAGCCTTTACCTGTTCTGGTCTGGCAGATGTGGTAATATCCCAGTCTGCAGGCTCTTTGCCAAGAATAGAATCTCTTACGCAGCCCCCAACAACATAGGCCTCGTGACCGTGGGCAGAAAGAGTTCTGATAATGTCAGAGGCATGTTTTGGAATAGAAATATGCATGAGCAAATCCTCCTCCTTTCAAATATTTTATCTTATATTTTATTTTAAAGCATATTAAAAAAATATTTTTAAATACACTCTTGTATTGCGATAATTATAACATATATTTGTAGCAGAGTGGGAATTAATTCACACAATGATCCAGCGAAGTACAGAGCCTGTTTGAATTAACGAGGATTCTTGGAGTGGATTTTAAACACACTCTAAATAATTTATTGAACAGATATTTTTTTCATTTCTATGTGCTGACCTCAATTACTATTTTTGTTTCTCTTGCATATATTAAGATAAGTGCTTTTGAGGAGTATTAGAGAATGCATCAAGATATACAATATAAAATATATCAAACAGCGGTCTCGCTATTTTTGATGTTTACAGTCTGCATTTGCATAAATGGTTGTACTGCGACCGTGAATATAGATGGTTTTCAGTTGGGAAAACTGGGAGAGAGAAAGAAGAGGCAGGAAGTAAAGTATGAAATTTGTGCAGAAAAAAATATGCCGGAGCGATTGCAGAAGATTTTGGAAGAAAGAAAAAAGAAACCGGGAACATTTGCATATAAAAATTCAAGATATACATATCTGGTAGTGTGTTATGGGGAAAAACAATACAGTGGGTACAGTATTCGTGTGGAGGAGTGCTGGAAGGATAAGGAACAGCTTTATCTGGAAACACAACTAATTGGGCCGGCAGCGGGAGAAGAAGTTGTAGAAACACTGACCTATCCCTTTTTAGTTGTACGATGTGAGCGGACAGAACTTTTATGTCGGATTCAACCATAAAATGTATTAGAATATTTTTCAAATACGTTTTGAAATTTTAAAAAGGTATTACAGATGATGGATAGCTTGGGTATTCTGAGAAGAAGTAAAAAATCAGGCAAGATTAATATAACTTAGTATTCATAAATTACCTAAGAGAAACATATATTGATAACGAAGTCGAAAAGACGGGCAAAGTGTGTCCGCATAAAATATAGTAATCAGGCAGTAAATGAAGGCATAAGACTAAAATTAGCAAGCATTTATGCAGGGTGGAGGTTTTTTATGAAGGTTGAGAAGAAAGCAGTTCGTTCGGGGATTTTAAAGCTAGAGAAAAATGTACAGATTACACTTGATGAGGATATGAATGTACCAGATACCAGACCCGATGTGGAAAAAATTATCGAGAGTCGGGGAGAGGTACATATTGATGAAGTTGAAGTATTGACAGACAGACTTCGGCTGCGAGGAAATTTCCTTGTACAGATATTGTATTTAAGTACAGATAAGGAACAGCAAATTTCCTGTATGGAACATGAATTTGCCATTGAAGAATTTATGAATGTAGAAGGTGCAGAAAGCAGTGATATTGCCAAAGTATCTGCGGACCTTGAAGATCTCACTATTTCAATTATTAATTCCAGAAAATGCGGTGTTCGCTCTGTTATATATTTTCATGTAGCAATCTCAGAAATGAAGTTTGTTGAATGTACAACTGGGATTGAAAAAAAGGAAAATGTACAGTGTCTTTATGAGTCCCCCTCTATGACAGAAATCATTATGAATAAAAAAGATATCCAGAGGATTAAAGCAAGTGTCAGTCTTCCTGCAGGAAAGCCAAATATAAAGGAAATTCTCTGGAATTCTATGCAGCTTCGGGATGTAGATATCCGAATGCTAGAAGGTAAGTTATCGATTCGTGGCAGCCTTTTCCTTTTCATTTTGTATCAGGCAGAAGAGGGAAAAGAGCCAATGCAGTATTATGACTGGGAGATTCCTTTTACCAATGAATTAGACTGTGCAGATAGTCAGGAAAATCTTATCGGAAATATTGCGGTGCTGCTTGGTAATCACCAGGCGGCTATTAAGCCGGATATAGATGGAGAGCCACGAGATATTGAGATAGAGGCAGTTCTGGAGCTTGATTTAAAGGCTTATAGAGAGTTTAAAATGCCTTTGCTCAAAGATATGTATGCAAATAATCGAAAGTTACAGTTGAAAACCAGTCCGATTACATTTGAGAACCTTATCTTTCAAAATAATGCAAAAACAAAGGTGAGTCAGAGAGTCGAAGCTGCTGGAGAAATTCATAAACTCTTACAGGTACTTAATGTGGAAGGAAATGTGAGGATTGAAGACTTTCATTTTACGAAACAGGGAATTGTAACAGAAGGACTCATCTTTTGTAAAGTTCTTTATATAGCAGGAGATGATGCCGCCCCGATTCAATCAAAAGAAGTTGTCATTCCATTTGAATATTTAGTAGAAGTGCCAGAAGTCACAAGTACGGACCGTTGTGAAATCCGGGGAATATTAGAACAGATAGGCGGATACGTGGTGGATAGTAATGAACTGGAAATTCGTGTAGTTGCCGGAATTTATGTGACTGGATTTTCACCGCAGACAATGTATATGATAGACGAGGTCGAAGAAATACCATATAGTGAGGAAGAGATTTCTGGAATCCCATCTATTACTGGGTATATTGTAAAAAGTGGAGATACTCTTTGGAACATTGCAAAACATTACGGGACAACAATAGAAAAGATAAAACAATACAATGAAAATATTATAGAACCACTAGAAACGGGACAGAAGCTCTTCCTATTAAAAGAAATGGAAAGTCTTATAGGAGATTAACAGGAAGTAAGTTAAAAAATAAAAATAGTATGGTAAAAATGTCGAAGTCAGAAAGTTTTTGGCTTCGGCATTTTGTTATATATACAGGATTGCTTTTCCAAAATAAAATAAAGAGAAATATTCGAAAAAAAGTTGTATAAAAAGACATAATTTTAGCTATTTTATTGACAAGAAAAAGTAGAGATTGTAGAATGTTAAAAAGAAATAAGATGGTTAGATAGGACTAAATATAGAAATCATATTAATGATAGATAGAATATAGAAATCGAAATATAGAAGAAGAGAGGTGTGAATGCTGATGGCAGATAAAGAGCTAAGAAGGATGAGTCGTCCAGAATTAATAGAGATAATATATGCGCTAAAGTCTAATGAAGAAGTATTGAAGAAGAAGAATGCACAATTGCATGAACAGCTGGATGATCGTACTATCCGAATAGAAAAAGCAGGGTCCATCGCAGAAGCTTCTCTCCAGTTGAATGATATATTTACAGTAGCACAGAAAGCCGCAGATGAATATTTGAATTCTATCAAAGAGAATAATTGATAAAATAGCTAGTGGTAGATAAATATAACCAATAAATAATAATAAAAAAGCCAGCCTATCGAGGCTGGTTTTTTAAAAGAGAGGAAAGTATGAAAAAAATCTATCAAAAAGAATAAGTTGTTTGTTCTTTTGATGTCTCTATAATACTGGGAATTTGTGAACAGACTGTGAGAAAAAAATGAAGAAAATCTGACGAAAAATGAACAAAAATAATCCTCAAATATGACAAGGGGTATTTCCCTTTGTCATATTTGAGGATTATTTTTTGCGTAGTCTATCAGAGTATATTATATTAAATTACAAAATTATGCTTCCTGAATGTTGTTAATCACTTCCTGCTGCTGATTAAGCAGGTGTGTTCTCATTAATTCTTTGGCTTTTACGGAATCTCTGTTAGTGATGGCATCGAGTAATTCGCGGTGTTCTTCTACAAGATTGGAGCGCTGGCGAATATCTTTTACATATTCCATACGATAGCGGTAGAATTGCTCACGAAGGTTGTTGATAATAGAGATAAGGCGGTCATTGTTCGTTGCACGGAAAATGGTATCATGGAATGTCTCATCTTTATCTACGATATCGAGGATATCACCGTTTTCCACGGAACGGATAAAGTCTTCGTGTGCCTGACGCAGGTCACGAATACCGTTCTGGTCAATTCGTTCGCAGGCGAGTACAGCGGCAAATTCTTCAAGGACGGTGCGAATTTCGATAACATCTCTAAGATTCTTTTCGGTAATTTTGGCAACCTGTGCGCCTTTTCGTGGAATCATGATAACTAATCCTTCTAGCTCGAGCTTACGGATAGCTTCTCTTACAGGAGTACGGCTTACACCAAGACGATTGGCAAGAGAAATCTCCATGAGACGTTCGCCAGGTGCAAATTCACCAGTGATAATTGCCTGACGTAATGTGTTAAATACAACGTCACGAAGTGGCAGATATTCATTTACATTAAAGTTAGTGTCTTTCATAGTTGTGTCTCCTTCCCTTTTTCGCTGAATATTTATCCCCCTGTGTCAGCGGCTTTTCCTTTTTTGTATAATACTTATTATTCTTATGTGGTTTTCTCCCTGAAAGATCCTTACTAAATGGACGGACAACCGCAGTCTGTCTGATTCCTGGGTCATTGTGGAAAAATTCTGCGGCCTTTCCGGCAGCTTCCCGTGAGGTAAATATACCAAATACTGTAGAGCCGCTTCCGCTCATAAGAGCATTGATGGCTCCAAGCCTTTTCATATCTTTTTTTATCTGTATAATTGCCGGATAATGCTTTTCTGTAACCTGTTCTAACACATTACCCATGCGGTCTGTAATTCCATAGAGATCCCCTTGGTTAATTGCCTGAATCATACCATCAATGTCCGGATGTTTAGTATCCTCATCAAGATGAAGATGTTCATATACAAACTTTGTGGACATAGAAAAGGATGGTTTTACAATTAGAAACCAACAAGGTGGAATAGAAGGAAGTGGAGTTAATATCTCGCCGATTCCCTCAGAAAGTGCGGTTCCTCTCATAATGCAAAATGGAATATCTGCGCCGAGGGTTAATCCGTGTTTGATAAGATCCTCCTGCGTAATTCCCAGAGAAAAAAGTTGATTCATGCCTACTAAAGCAGCAGCGGCATCTGTACTTCCGCCGGCCATTCCTGCCGCAACAGGGATGTGCTTTTCAATGGTGGCATCGACTCCGTCTGAAATATGGTATGCAGTACGGATCGTGTCAATGGCCCGGTAGACAAGATTTTTCTCGTTGAGAGGGAGGTAAGGCAGATTCGAAGAAAGACGAATCTGTCCGCATGTATTCTTTTGTAAAGTAATGAGGTCAAAAAGCTTTACTGTCTGCATAATCATTCTGACTTCATGGTAACCATCTTCCCGCCTTCTTAATACATCCAGTCCCAGATTCACCTTGGCATATGCTTTCAAATGTAAGGGCTGAGTCATAAAAATTGTACCTCCTCTGTATCTTGTATACAATTATTATAACGCATTTTTTTGAAAAATCAAGAAAGAAACACCTGTATAAAAGAGAAAAAATTTCTCAATACTAACAAAGTGTTTTTTAAGAAAAATGTGGAAAATAAACGGTAAAGGAGAAAAGTAGAGGAGGGATGAGCGGTGAAAGTAAAATATGGAAGAGACCAGAAAATAAAGGGGGACCTTACAGAAAATTTCGATGCAAACTATGCATTTTTAGAGAAGGCGTTGAACCGAAGCGGTGATATTGTAAAAAATATATTTTATATGGGAAAATCTATAGAGATGCCTGCTGGTAAAAAGGTAGCAGTTATTTATGTGGATGGAATGACGGATGCGGACATGATAGAAGACTTTGTGATTCGTCCGCTGCTGAGAAAATTCAGTGAAAAAACAGGGCAGGAACTGCTATCTTATGTGGAAAACCATGTGATGGAGACAGTAGACTGGAAAGAGGATGAAAGCTTTGAAGAGATTTTAACAGATATTTTATCTGGAAATACCTTGGTGTTGGTAGAAAGCTGTCCCAAGGCGATTATTTTATCAACGAAGAAGTATCCGTCAAGAGGTGTCGGAGAGACACAGCAGGAAATGGTTATTCGCGGACCTAAAGACAGTTTTACAGAAAATATGCGTATCAATACAGCACTAATTCGGAGACGGATTCGTGATCCCCGTCTGAAAATGGAGCATACAATGGTTGGAGAACGATCGAAAACAGATTTGGCGATTGTATATATGGATGATCTGGTGCGACCGGAGCTGCTTGAAAAAATACGGAATAAAGTAAAAAAAATGAGTTTTGATGGTATTTTTGATGGGGGAATGGTGGAACAGCTTTTAGAAGAAAATAGGTGGACTCCGTTTCCACAGTTTCAGCATACGGAACGACCGGATAAAGCAGCAAGTGGATTATTGGAGGGCAGAATTGCTCTTGTTGTGGATAACTCACCAGGTATATTGCTATTGCCAGTGACTTATCAGATGTTTTTTCAGGCAGGAGATGATTATTATACACGTTTTGCTGTGGCATCTTTTGCCCGGCTGCTACGTTTTGCTGCTTCGCTTTTTGCAATAGGATTTCCAGGTTTATATGTCGCAATCGCAGCATTCCATACAGAAATGCTGCCAACCTCTTTTCTTTTGTCCATTGCGACAGCACGAACAGGAATTGTTATTCCGGTTGCATTAGAAGTTTTACTGATGGAATTTCAATTTGAACTGCTAAAAGAAGCAGGAATTCATCTGCCGGGGCAGCTTGGCGGAACGATTGGGATTGTTGGAGGGCTTATTGTGGGGCAGGCAGCAGTAGAAGCTGGCATTGTGAGCACGATTGTTGTTATCGTAGTAGCTTTTACAGCAATCGCTTCCTTTATTGTGCCGAATGAGTCATTTGGTTCTGTTTTTCGTCTTTTAAAGTTTTTATTTATCATTACGGCAGCAGTTTGGGGAATATATGGATATCTACTTACATTTACGGCGTTATTACTGCATTTATCCCAGTTAGAATCTTTTGGTGTGCCATATATGCTGCCGTCTGTTTGTGGGGGAAATTTGAATTATGACGATAAAAAAGATCATTATGTTCGTTATCCATTTGCGTATATGAGAAAACGTCCCGTATTTACAAGAGAAGGACGCAGAATTCGAAAAAAGCAGTTTGTTACGGATGCATTTGAAAAACAAAATGAAAAGTGAAAACGGGAGGAAAGTTATGATACAGGAACATAAAGTTTTTCCAAGGCAATTTCGCAGGATGATTTTCATAGAAACATTTGGAGCAGGGGCATTGTCTGTACCAGCACTTGCCTGCTATAAAGGGCAGTCTGGTTTATGGTCAGCATTTTTTTATGGAATATTTCTTGTGGGAGCAGTAACTTTTTTTGCAATTCTTTCTGACAAAATACAGGAAAGTACTTTAAAAAAAATGATAGAAAAATATCCAGATATAAGGGAAGAAGCTTTAAAAAATGCAGGGATAAAAAGAGATATAACGTATGTGGAAGTATGTCCGTTCATGATAAAAATTGTATATAGTATTCGCTTTTTTATAAATGCGGTGGCACTCTTTTATTTTTTTGGAAAGACGATACAAACAGTTTACATGCCAGACAGCAGTATATTTTTTATTCTTTTGCCGGCAGTAATTGTGCTTTGGTACAGCCTGCATACGACTTTACAAAAAAGAGCCAGATTTTTAGAACTCATTTTTCCATGGATTATTGTTATGTATCTTGTTGCGGTAATTCTGTCATTTTTGGGAATTGAAAGAGCAGTACAGGTAGGCAATGTGGGAGAAATATGGCCGGGGATTTTTTCGGATCATATTTTTCAAAGCATAGGAAATGGGTATTTTATTTTGTTATGTAGCAGTCCAATAGAATTTCTTTTATTTTTGAAACCAGCGGCAAAAATAGAGACTGTTTTGCAGAAAAATAAAATGCGTGAAAATATGACGCAGGGAATTATAATAGCTGTTACAGGTGCTTTTTTCTGCAATATAATTTTTATTTTTCTTGCTGTTCGAACATTGGGGCAGGTGCTTACAAGTCAGTCAGCATGGCCAGTTATTAAGATGATGCAGCTTGTTCGAATGCCGGGAGGATTTTTAGAGCGGTTTGATATTTTGCCAATCGTATTCTGGGTGTTGTGTATGATTGCTGTTTTGAGTGGATATCTGTATTATGCCAGAAATGTTTTTGAAAGTGTGCGAAATAATAAAGGAGGATTTGATACACAAAAACAACAACATAAAATGGGGATGTTTAAGGGGATAACTATTGTATGCCTGTTATTCTTGGCCTACCTTGTGGAAAAGTTCTCTTTTTTGTGGACTTTTTATCTGAAGTATAAGATATTTGTGGATTTCCCTTTATCTTTGCTTTTGCCTGTTATTATTTTGGTTTATGAGAGGAAAAAGAAAGGGGAAAAGAAAAAAATAAAAAAGAAACAAGAAGTGATAGAAAGAAATAAAAATAACAATAGAAATAATAAAAACAACAGAAATAGCAGGATGCTGGAGGAAACCAATAAAGGAATAAACTTAAAAAAAGTGACAGGCATGGCATTGGCAGCTTTAATCATTTCACCAATACTTTTTTTAACGACTGGTTGTCAGCGACTTACAGATGTGGAAGAAAAGAATTATATTTTGTCGATGTATGTGGATTATCCGTCGGAGGAGGAAAAAATATATGAATTTTGGGTGGCACGTGCGAATCTGAGTAAAATGGAAGAAAAAAGCGATGAGATTCCCTGTGAGATTACCAGGATAAAAGCGGAAAATCTACGGGAGTTAGAAGAAAAATATTTGGAAACTATTCCTGGAAAAACGGAGTGGAATCATATTTATACTATTTTTTTAGGACCGGGAATGGCAGCTGATAGGGAAAGTTGTACCTGTTTATTAAAAGAGTGGGATAAGGAATGGAAAAAGTCTCCAAATGTGCTTTTGGCACTTTGTCCGGCATCGCCAAAAAAGTTATATAAAATAAAAAATATTCCGGATGGGGCAGCGGGGCAGGAAGCGAGTCTTCTTGCGGAACAGAATAAAGAAAAGTTTGCGCAGGAGATTTGTGAAACCCCAATTGATTATCTTCGTGCTGTAAAAAGAAAGGAAGATAAAGTTCCTTTATACCGGATTATGCTGGAACAAGGAAAGATGAAGATAGCAAAAGGGGTACTCTAAAGAATGAGACGAATTAGTTAGATGAAGATAGATATCGTACTTTGGGGTGGGTAGATTGATTTTAATGTTACAGGTACACTTTGGAGAAGTTATGAAAAAGATTGGTTTTTCAAATGATTGTCGAGACGATAAAAAATAAAAGTATTTATTGAATGAATCTTTGTGAAGTGTCCATACTTTACCTATGAAAACTTTTAATAGAATGAGAACACTTTTTACAATTTTCTTATTTTTGTTATTAAGTGGCAGTATAGTATGCCAGGCTTATGTTGAAGAAAGTAGTCCTATATATGAGAATACCCTGCGATTTCATGTAAGAGCAGATTCTGATGAAAAGGAGGCACAAAAAAGAAAGCTTGTTGTTCGAGATGCAGTTTTGCGATATGTAAAGGAGGATGTGGACAGAGCAGATTCTGCACAGGAATTAAAGCGATATTTGGAGTCAAAGATAGATGAAATTGCTCAGGTGGCAGCAAATGCTTCAGACAGAAAGCCTGTCCGTGTTTATTTTACAAAAGAGCGATTTCCAATTCGACATTATGGAGAGGCAATCTTTCCTGCAGGAGAATATCAGGCACTGCGGGTGGATATTGGCAAGGCACAGGGACATAATTGGTGGTGCGCTTTTTATCCGAAGCTTTGCTATACACCAGAGAAGAAGTTTAAGCTCTCTAAAACCGGGGAAAAACAATGGAAAAAGATTTTGTTACCTTCTTGGAACTTTTTATGGAATAGGTTATAATCTTAAGTAATATAGCATAGGGACGGTAACTCAAAAATGAAAAATAAAAAACAACGATTTTCCCGTCTGTTATGGACGGGAAGTATTTTTTTACTTATATTTTGTCTCGTGGGTTGCGGGGCATCCGATTCTGGTAATAAGACACAAAAAGGTTCGGGATCCGATCTGGAGAAGAGTGAAGAACAGACCCAGGTGACAGACAAGGATGATTTGCAGAAAGAGAAAAGGATTCCCAATTATTATCATAAAGATAAGTTATTTCTGCCAACAGTAGATGAAAAAGCGGTGGAGGAGAATGAAGGAGTAAAGTTTGATTTATCGCATACGGACCAGGGATATTTTATGGCAGCGTATACAGGGAGTGCGGATAAATTGATGATTCAGATAGAAGGAAGCGATAATATTCCATACCGATACTATTTTGATTCGAATGGAAAGTACAGTGCCTTACCATTAACTGCCGGAGATGGAAACTATGCAGTGACAGCATATGAGAATGTAGGAGATAACAGATATGCTGTTATTTTTACAAAGACGGTAGAAGTAACATTAGAAAATGAAGCTTTGCCATTTTTATATTCGAATCAGTATGTAAATTTTAATAAAAATACGAAAGCGATTGCGTTGGCAAAGAAACTTACTAAGGATAAAACAGAGATTGAAGCGGTACAGGCGGTATATGAATATGTGGTAAAGAACATCGTATATGATGATGAGAAGGCAGCTGCAGTAAAGAGTGGATATTTGCCGAATGTAGATGAGACACTTCGGACAAAGAAGGGAATCTGTTTTGATTACGCGGCATTAATGACAGTGATGCTTCGTTCTTCCGGGATTCCAACCCGTCTTGATATTGGCTATGCAGCAAATATTTATCATGCGTGGATCAGTACATATCTTGAAGAACAAGGATGGGTGGATAATATTATCAAATATTATGAGCGGCCGTGTATATCTCTACTAGATATAGACGGTTTTTTTGTAGAATAAGAGAGCGTAAGCTCTCATCCCCGCACATTCTCATAATAAACTCGTAACATTTGGTAATGCCATAAGCTAGGCACTTATCAGAAGAGGAGGAGGCTTTATGAGAGAAACAGGTAACAAGTCGTTTGCGATTTCGGCAACATATCTTGTCATCGCATTTGTTTTATGTGCAAGCATTATCTTATATACAGGTAATGGCGGCACAGGAGCTACAGTCGTTGCGGATATTACCGAGACGATGCCGGAAACAGGTACGGATGAGATTGTAGCAGGAGAAGAAGAAGTTCCTCTTGCAAAAGCCCCGAAGGTTACTGTAAAGAAATCTACAAAGACGACAACAAAGAAGAAAACTCTTAAAAAAGCAGCAACGACAACAAAGACTGTAACAAAGAAGAAAACTTCTAAAAAGAAAAGCACCAAAAAGAGTGCAACAGTTCAGACTGTAACAGAGACAACCATTCAGACAACACAGAAGACATCAACAAAGAAGAAATCTAAAGTTCAGACAATCAAGACTACGGTAGTTACAACTGTTAAGACAACACAGACAGATTTAGGAACTACTACAAGCAATAGAAGTTCTGCATCTACAGCTGTTGCAACATCTGGATTTGCAATTTCCAGTTTCAGTGATATTAAGGGACATGTAGATTCTAAAGTTTATAATGCATATACGAACCTTGGATTTAGTTTTGCTATTAATTCTTCCTTAAATACAACAGGTGTATTTAGTGTAAGTAAAAAGAAAATCGAATTAAAGAGAGGTCAGTCATCTTATTTACTGCATGAATTAGGTCACTTTGTAGCTGCATTAAAAGACAGTGCAGATGAGACTTCTGAATTTAAGAGCATTTATAATGCAGAGAAGAATGCATATGTTGGTAATAATAAAGCATATGTAACACAGGATGCAGGAGAATATTTTGCAGAATCTTTCCGTGACTACACAGAGAATCCATCTGCATTAAAGAGCCAGCGTCCAAAGACATACGCTTATATTAACAAGATAGTTGAGTCTGTTTCTAACAGTGACATCAACTGGTTTAAGAATTATTATTGGATGTATTTCTAAAAGACAGATATACATAGAGTTATTTTTTTGATAGTAATCATTTCTAATTTATAGTTGTATAGGATTTAATGAGAAAGGTCGGATAAATATAGTGTCCGGCCTTTTTTGTGTGATATGGTTCAATTTAAGTTACTATAAATGAGCCAATTTAATTAAGTTCGCTACATACAGATACCAATAGAACTTAATGTGTGTAGCACATACGATTGGTTATAGATCTTACTTTTTGGTATATGCTCAGTTGTAGATATAAGGATGAATTGAAAACAGATATGCTAAAAACATAGTATACAGGCGGTTTGTATGAACCTTAAGAAATACAAAATCTTTAAAAAACTGGTATTCAAAAGCTTTTCAATGTGCTAGAATAGGGCTTGAAGTGAATCAAAAGCTTTGAAAATTTGAAAGGGTGAATAATTTTGGCTAATAAAAATATAGTAGTGCTTATGGGAGGAAAGTCTTCAGAACATGACGTTTCTCTTGTTTCAGCAAAAACAGTAATTGAGAATATTGATACAGATATTTATAACGTAATCATGGTAGGGATTACAAAGGATGGACAGTGGAAACTCATCGATCGAATTGACCATTTAGAAGATGATTCCTGGGTGAATAGTAAGACAAGTGCATATATCTGTCCAGATACAGGAAGTAAGGAACTTCTTTTAGAGAGAGAGGGCAAGACAGATCGTATTTCTATCGATGTTGTATTCCCTGTTCTTCATGGTATGAATGGTGAAGATGGAACTGTTCAGGGACTTTTAGAACTTGCAGCTATTCCTTATGTGGGATGTGGGGTGCTGGCATCTGCATGTTCCATGGATAAGTTCTATACAAAGATTATTGTAGATTCTATCGGAGTACGCCAGGCTAAGTTTGTTGGGGTAAGAAGACATGAACTTGCCCATATGGATGAAGTGGTAGCAAGAGTAGAAGCAGGTGTTCCATATCCTGTTTTTGTAAAGCCTTCTAAGGCAGGTTCTTCTCAGGGTGTCAGCAAGGCAGAGAACAGAGAAGAGCTTATTGATGCACTGAATCTTGCAGCAAAACACGATTTTAAGATTTTAGTTGAAGAGACAATCGTAGGACGTGAGATTGAATGTGGTGTTCTTGGAATGAATGAGCCAAAAGCTTCTGGAGTTGGTGAAGTATTATCTGCAGAAGAATTCTACAGCTATGATGCTAAGTATAATAATGAAGAATCCAGAACAGTTGTAGATCCAGAACTTCCAGAAGGCAAGGCAGAAGAAATTCGTCAGGATGCCGTAGCAATCTTTAAAGCGTTAGATTGTTCTGGATTATCCAGAGTAGACTTCTTCCTGACAAAGGATACAAATGAAGTGGTATTTAATGAGATTAATACACTTCCAGGATTCACAGCAATCAGTATGTATCCAATGCTGTGGGAGGCAAGAGGGCTTAATAAAAAGGCTCTTGTTCAGAAGTTGATTGATCTTGCTATGAACAGATACGACGTGTAAAGTTATGGCAAGAAAGGTTTGGCTTACAATAACCGGGATTCAAAAAGGCTTTGATCAGGAAGAGCCGGTGACACTGGTTACCGAGGGAAGTTATATTCATAAAAATGGAGTGCATTACATTTTTTATTCCGAACGTACAGAAGAAGGGGCGATTATTAAGAATCGCCTCACTATTTCTCCGGGAAGCGTGGAACTTCGAAAAACTGGAGCAGGTAATTTTAATTCTATGTTGGTATTTGACGCAGAACATAATAAAAAGTGTATTTATCAGTCTCCGGCAGGTCCAATGGAGTTAGTATCTGATACGAAAAAGATTCGTGTATTACATGGAGATGCACATTTTAAATTACAACTTAAATATTCTCTTATCATGAACGGGATGTTGGTATCAGATTATGATCTGACAGTGCTTGCAAAGTTTATGGAATAGGGGTGAGGCAACAATGGCGATAATATTGGAAGAAATTTATGAGGTGGCATTGCACCGTTACAATATGAAGCTAGTTGCCGGAAGAAGAGGCTTAAGAAATCTTGTTGATTGGGTACATACCGTTGAGGAGATGGATTATGTCTCTTTTTTAAAAGGCAGGGAGCTGATTGTTACAACAGGAATTGGGGAAAAAGACGAGGAATCACTTGTTCAATTTGTAAAAAGTCTGCATGAAACAGGTGCAAGTGGTCTGGTTATTAACATTGGAAAATACATTACTAATATACCGAGGAGCGTCATGGTGTACAGTGAAAAAATGGGATTTCCTGTTTTTACATTACCGTGGGAAGTCCATCTTGTAGATTTTAATCGGGATTTATGTAATTTGATTTATAAGACAATGCAGGAACAGGATGGACTGGAGACAGCACTACAGAAAGCGATATTTTCTCGCAAAGAAGAACAGCAGTATATGCCTGTTTTGCATGAAAATCAGATTCATAAAGATACAGAACTCTTTATGATTCAGTGTTATTTTCCAGCAAATAAAGCCACAGAAGATAAATTTGATAATACACAGTTCTTTTATCGCTTTATCCGCCAGTGCCAGCAAATATTTGCACAGAAAAAAGTACTATCTGTTATCTTTCAGCGTGACCTGTATATTACACTCATAGCAAAAATTCCGGTGGGAGCAGAACGAGAAGAGGTAATTGAACAGATAAAAATATTTTCTAAAAGTTTTTCCGGGCAAAAAAAGCTTCATATGGCAGTAGGTGATGAAGAAACTATGGTGAAAAATCTGTGGGAGAAATATAGAGATTTATCTTATTTATGCCGATGGGGAAGGGAAAAAGGTAAAAATATCTGTCAGGAAGAGGAACTTGGCATAAGTAAGCTTTGGTTGTCCATAGACAGTACAAAAAAACTGGAGAAATATCGTGAAAAAATGCTTGGAGAATTAGAGAGATTTGATAAAGAGACAGGAAGTGAATATATTCGTATTTTGAAATGCTATCTCGAAACTAACGGCAATATTGGTGAAGTAGCAACGGAATGTTTTTTGCATAGAAATACGGTTTCCTATCATTTGAAAAAAATCGCGGAAATCACAGGGAAAGAACTCAATTCTACCAAAGATAGAAGTGACTGGTATTTAGCCTATCAGATTGATGAATTTTTGAAACTGGTTTGATGAATGCAACAGCAATTATGAATGCTGCACAATAATCTTGTGTATCATGACGATGGTAATATTAAAGAATTGTGTTATAGTAATGCCATGAAATAAATAAGAAACAAGCAAAGGTGCAATAACAGCAAACGCTGGGATTGCATCTTTTTTTATGTATTTACGGAATTTTGTATGCTTGATTTTATAAGAAGACTAAAGCATTTTTCAAATACGCTCTAGGAAATGTCAAGAATAATTTTAAAAATGATTCCAGAAATACATTTAGAATTAAGGAGGAATTCGATATGTTAAGAGAGGCATTACCGGAAATAGTGACAGGAAGTGTACCGGGAGCAAAGGCAAAGGCTATTTTAGATAGAAGAAATGAGGCAGTTCCCAAAGGTTTATGCGGAAGTACTTATCCAATCTGCATGGAGAAAGGCGAGGGCGCAATGCTTGAGGATGTGGACGGTAATAAGTTCCTCGACTGGATTGGTGGTGTTGGTGTACTGAATATCGGTTACAGCAGACCGGAGGTCGTTGAGGCGGTAAAGGCACAGGCAGAAAAATATTTTCACGGAATTTTTAATGTATATGTTCATGAAGGATATGTAAAGCTTGCAGAAATGTTTAATGAGACAGTTCCATGTAAGGGAGGGAAGATGAAAACATATTTTGCAAACTCTGGTGCAGAGGCAGATGAGAATGCGATTAAGATTGCAAAAGCATATACAGGAAGAAATAATATCATTTGTTTTTCTGGAGCATTTCATGGAAGAACGAACCTTACAATGGCATTAACAGCAAAGAAAGCATATGCTCTTGGTATGGGGCCTTTCCCTTCAGGAATTTATCGTGCAGAATACCCATATTTATATCGTGCACCAAAAGGATACAGCGAGGAAGAGGCAATTCAGTATTATATTGATAATCTGTTAAAGCTTTTTGATGAGGCAGCTCCGGCAAATGATGTGGCAGCAATTATTATTGAACCGTTACAGGGCGAGGGCGGATTTATTCCTGCTCCAATCGAATTTATAAAGAAACTTCGCAAGATTTGTGATGATAATGGCATCATGCTTATTGCAGATGAAGTACAGTGCGGTAATTGCCGTACAGGAAAATACTTTACATCAGAGTATTGGAAAGAGGCAGGGGCAGCACCGGACATTATTGCTACAGCGAAATCTATGGGTGCAGGCGTGCCAATCAGTGCCATCAGTGCAAGAGAAGAAGTTATGGATGCAGCTCCTGCAGGGACAATAGGAGGTACTTACTGTGGTAACCCATTAGCTTGTGCAGCAGCAATCAAGACAATGGAAATCATGAAAGAGGAAGATTACTGTGCAAGATCTCTCCATATCGGTTCTGTCGTAAGAAAAGCATTTGAAAAAATGAAAGAAAAATATGATATAATTGGAGATGTCAGAGGAATCGGCGGAATGCTCGGTGTAGAATTTGTAAAAGACAAAGAAAGTAAAGAGCCAAACCCAGAATTCGTATCCAAACTGATTCAGACGGCACTTCAGAAAGGACTTTTACTGGAAAATGCAGGTTCGTCCAGCAATGTTATAAGATTTCTTGCACCATTATGTATGACAGAGGAACAGATGGAAGCAGGGTTAAAGATTTTTGAGGAGTCTATCTTAGCTAATTTATAGAGTTGTAGTAAATTCTTATATAAAAAGATGACTTTAGAACATAAAAAATTAGAAGTAAAATAAAAAAATACTGGCAAAAAATAAAAGCTGGTGTTAAATATATTTTAGAAACGTAATATTCGCAAAGTAAAGAAAGAAGGAAATATCATGGAATTTAATTATTTTTTGCCGGTAAATATTGTATTTGGTTCTGGAAAGGTTTTAGAGACAGGAGAACTGACGAAACCTTATGGTAAAAAAGCATTGATTGTCACTGGAAAAAGCAGTGCGAAGAAGTCTGGTCTTTATGATAAAGTAAATGACAGCTTAAAAGTAGCAGGCTTAGAGACCGCTCTTTTTGATAAAGTAAGCCAGAATCCGTTGACAACAACAGCACAGAAAGGTGCAGATTTTGCAAAAGCGAACGGCTGTGATGTCGTCGTTGCTATTGGCGGCGGAAGTATCATGGATTGTGCAAAAGCGATTGCATTTTTAAGTAAAAATGATGGGGATATTAATGATTATATTTATAATCGTCTGCACAGTGATGATGCTCTGCCATTAGTACTTATTCCTACAACCTGCGGTACCGGCTCAGAGGGAAATGGATTTGCCGTTCTTACGAATCCTGACAATGGAGATAAAAAGTCTCTCCGCTGCAATGCCATTGTAGCCAAAGTGTCTATCGTAGACCCGGAATGTATGATGACAATGCCGAAAAAAGTACTTGCATCCGTTACATTTGACGCATTATGTCATAACATTGAAGCCTATACCTCAAAAATCGCACAGCCACTTACGGATGCATTAAGCCTATACGCTATCGAACTCCTTGCGAATAACCTTGTTGCTGTATACAATGGAACAGGAAGCAAAAAAGAGTGGGAAAATATCACAATAGCAAGTACAATCGGCGGTATGGTAATCAATACAGCTGGT
Organism: uncultured Anaerobutyricum sp.; assembly: GCF_934307085.1. Lineage (GTDB taxonomy): Bacteria > Bacillota > Clostridia > Lachnospirales > Lachnospiraceae > Anaerobutyricum. The sequence goes on along the minus strand of NZ_CAKRCF010000002.1, from coordinate 596 downwards.
GTAACTCTTGCACATGGAATGGAACACCCAGCTAGTGGACTGAAAAATATCGTACACGGACAGGGTCTTGCAGCCTTAACACCAGTAGTTATTGATGCATCCTATAAAGGGGATGAAGAAAAATTCGGAAATATCGCGAAAATCTTTGGTGGCGAATCTGCGGCAGATTGTGCAGATAAAGTACGTGAACTTTTAAAAGCAATTAATTTAGAATGTAAGTTGTCCGACCTTGGTATCGCAGAGGAAGATATTCCGTGGATGGCGGAAAACTGTATGAAAGTATCCGCCGCAAGCGTGGCAAACAATCCAGTGGTATTTACACAGGAAGAAATTGCGGAGATATATAGAAAGGCATTGTAGTAATTCCGAGGTATCGGTCTAAAGTTGACGAAAACCGAGCCCACTTATAATCGTATCTGTGACTTTAGTCGCTGCAGGGAGAAATCTGCTATAAAAGTGCCTGATTAAAAGTATTGATTTTGATTCCGTTGTAAAAAACACAAAGTCACAAAATCAATACTTTGGTGTGCATCCCGTCAAGTAGACAATTAAAAAAATATAAAATTTTTGTGTTGCCCGGTTGTATATCGGGCAAC
>NZ_CAKRCF010000001.1 GCF_934307085.1 uncultured Anaerobutyricum sp. | reverse complement strand
CAGATTAAGATGGAACAGTTAAGAACGGTTACAAAAACAGAGAAGATTATGTTCCCTATCGTTGTAACAGTTGTTGTGTGTCTGATTCTTCCGACAACAGCACCGTTAGTTGGTATGCTGATGCTCGGTAACCTTTTTAGAGAATCCGGCGTAGTAAAACAGCTTTCAGAAACAGCATCGAATGCTCTTATGTATATCGTAGTTATTATTCTTGGTACATCCGTTGGTGCGACAACAAGTGCAGAAGCATTCTTAAATATCAGCACAATCAAGATTGTAGTATTAGGTCTTGTAGCTTTCGCTGTTGGTACAGCAGCAGGTGTCCTGTTCGGTAAACTTATGTGTAAGGTTACAGGGGGTAAGGTGAATCCATTAATTGGTTCTGCCGGAGTATCTGCCGTTCCTATGGCAGCCCGTGTATCCCAGAAGGTTGGTGCAGAAGCAGACCCATCAAACTTCCTGCTGATGCATGCGATGGGACCAAATGTTGCCGGAGTTATCGGTACAGCCGTAGCAGCCGGAACCTTTATGGCAATCTTTGGAGTGTAATTTAGAATTATTTGATTATTTAAAATTTATTATCGATAAGGCTGCCATTTGTAAAAGAAAATATTGCAGAGGATATTTTGTAAGCAGTCTGTAAGTTAAATTTTAGATAATTATAGATGATTTATTATTGTTTTATGATAAAATTTGTAAGAGTAAATAGTTACATGATTTGAAATAAAAGGAGATATTATGGCCGAAATTAAGAAAAAACCGGTTAAGATAGTAGAAACCGTTCTCCGTGACGCACATCAGTCCCTGATTGCTACAAGAATGACAACAGAGGAGATGCTGCCAATCGTAGATAAGATGGACCAGGTTGGTTATCATGCAGTAGAGTGTTGGGGAGGTGCAACATTTGATGCCTGCCTTCGTTTCTTAAAAGAAGATCCATGGGAGAGACTTCGTAAATTAAGAGATGGATTTAAAAATACAAAGTTACAGATGTTATTCCGTGGACAGAATATCTTAGGATATAAGCCATATCCAGACGATGTTGTAGAATATTTCGTACAGAAGTCTATCGCAAACGGAATTGATGTTATCCGTATCTTTGACTGTTTAAATGATCTTAGAAACTTACAGACTGCAGTAGATGCAACAAAGAAAGAGGGGGGACACGCGCAGATTGCCCTTTCTTATACAATCGGTGATGCCTATACATTAGATTACTGGAAAAAGACTGCTAAGAATATTGAAGAGATGGGTGCAGACTCTATCTGTATTAAAGATATGGCAGGACTTTTAGTACCGAATGAAGCAACACGTCTTGTAACTGCATTAAAGCAGGCAACAGACATTCCTATCGAGCTTCACACACACTATACCAGTGGTGTCGGCGGAATGACTTACTTAAAGGCAGTAGAAGCAGGTGTAGATATTATCGATACTGCAATGTCTCCATTTGCTATGGGAACAAGCCAGCCTGCAACAGAAGTTATGGCAGAGACATTCCGTGGTACGGAATTTGACACAGGATTTGACCAGAAGCTTTTAGGCGAAATCGCAGACTACTTCCGTCCAATTCGTGAAAAATACATTGCAAATGGATTGATGAGTCCAAAGGTACTTGGCGTAAACATCAAGACTTTAATGTATCAGGTTCCAGGTGGAATGCTTTCTAACCTTGTGTCTCAGTTAGAGCAGCAGGGAGCATCCGATAAATTTTACGACGTATTAGAGGAAGTTCCAAAGGTACGTAAAGACTTCGGTGAACCACCATTAGTTACACCATCCAGCCAGATTGTTGGAACACAGGCTGTATTAAATGTACTTACCGGAGAGCGTTATAAGATGATTACAAACGAGTCTAAGGCGCTTCTTCGTGGAGAATACGGTCAGACTGTAAAACCGATGAACGAAGAAGTACAGAAAAAGGCAATTGGAGACGAGAAGCCTATCACCTGCCGTCCTGCAGACCTTCTTGAACCAGAACTGTCCAAGATTGAAGCAGAGATGAGCCAGTGGAAAGAACAGGACGAAGATGTACTTACATATGCACTGTTCCCACAGGTGGCGACAGAGTTCTTCAAATATAGAGCCGCACAGGAAAAGAAGATTGATCCGACAAAGGCAGATGTGGAGAATGGAGCATATCCGGTATAGAATTGATTTAGGTTGAAAACAGACGAACCCCCATAACTTTATAGATAGCATATGTGAAGATTTCGCTGCGTAGAAAATGCTCAGCCGCATTTTTACTTGCTCAGACATCACATTTGCTATCTATAAAGTTATGGGGTTCTGTTTTTTATAAGTCAAAAGATAGCACATCTGTTTTTTTACTAATATTATTTCGCCGGGTGAGTAAGTGACTTTACTTTTTGACCTTCCTGTTAATTATAGTCATTAACGAGATTGAATTTTGTTTAAAAGAGCATCCTGCAAAATCTGTGAAAAGTTTAAATTCAATCGCAATGCTTCGTTATTCAACCATTCAGGGATTGTTAAAGTTTTTTTGATAGATTTATTATGATACTTTCGATTATATTCCAAATAATCATATGGGATGATTACGACAACTCCATCATCAACATGTGTGATGTTAGACGGTTCTGGAAGTTCTTTATGGTCGTTAATGTCATCAGTTAAGATAAGTCCTAAAGCATCTATAGCCATATCATAGGCTTCTTGCATATTTTCTCCCTGAGTTAGACATTCGGGAAAGTCAGGAAAAGTCCCCCAATAACCGCCTTCTTCTGCAATATGAAATACAGCAGGATAAAATAATTTTTTCATAATGGATACCTCCAATGCATGTGAGTTATTTATAGATGGAATAAGGCTATTTTAAGCCCGCTTGTTTTAGGATAGCATCTTCTAGTCCTTTTTTTAATCTTTGCTATGAAGAGGAACTGTTGTTTGCTTGCCAGTTTTAAAATTCTTCATTTGCACATGGGAACCATTTTGACTTATTTTTATGAAACCATTTTTTTAATAATCTTATCATTTCTTTTGGTTTCATTGGCATAGTATGCCACCCCTTTCTATAATCATTATAATACGTGTTATATACGTGTATCAAGAAGAGCGATATGTTATAATGAAAATTAAAATTATTCTAATGTTATTGAGTAAAAAGAGTCAATAAATTACCTTTTTTTCCATGCTTTTAGTAATTCTTTGGCAGTAAAATCTGTTTGGAGCTTATATTCTTTTAACATCCGGCTAACAAAAGCTGTATCGAATTTAGCATCAGGGCCCCAAGCTCCTTTTGCAATTTCAAAACTAATAGAGTCCATCGATTGAACAAAATTTTTATGCTCGTTCATCCATTTTCTGATTATGAGTTCCTTATTTTGTTTATTAAGATTTTGGCTTTTATCTCTGTTTTTATAATGATAGGCGGCATAGGCTTTTTTTGCGGATTTATAACCAAATCCCTGTGCATCGTCTAAAATTTCTTTGGTGTCTTTATCAATTATTACAAATCTTTTGTCATATGACTTAGATAGAGTTTTATCTTCAATAGCTATTATGTTATGCATAAAAATTCTCCTTTTATTTTTAATAATATAATTTGTAAGATGTAGTATATCATATTAAAAAAAGAATCAACTAATAAATGGGAAAAAATAAAAAATGTAATTTTAGAAGCAAAAAATTTTTGCTAAAAATATAAAAGTATGCTAAAATGAAATATCAAAAGATAGTCAGGTGATTTTTAATACGTTTTTCTCGATTATGGCTATAGTAGTAGCAATAGGAGTATCCATTTTAGTTATTCGTTTGATGAGAAAGTTTATAGATTTTATATTAAGGCAATATTAGAGTGTGTTTCAAATGTGCTCTGATAAAATAAAGAAAAAGAAAACGCAGCTATTTAAATATAGAAAATCTTATACTCCTTTCCTACGGGGGAGTAAATGACTTTGGAGAGCCAAAAAACAGAAAATGAAAAAGGATACTGACCACAAGATGTAATATCGGAGTGAGTGAAAATGCGACTGAGCATTTTGCTCGAACGACTATTTTTACAGCTTGTGGTCAGTATCCTTTTTCATTTTCGTCTGTTTATCTGCAAAATCCATTTTACTTCTCCTTCATTTTATGGTATGTTTATATACGATTATGCCATTTTTTATGGCTGCTTTTTTGAGTATAGAGAATGGAATGAAAAAACAATAAGACATAATATATTTTTTGAAGGAGTTGTAAATAAGAATGTCAGAGATTTATTTTGACAATGGAGCGACTACAAGGGCGTTGCCACAGGTGCGTGAAATTATGGATGAGGTGCTTGAAAAAGAGTATGGGAATCCATCTTCTATGCATATGAAGGGATTTGATGCAGAGAAGTACGTCAATCATGCGAAAGAGATTATTGCAAAGAGTCTGAAGGTTGACCCAAAGGAGATTTATTTTACTTCCGGTGGTACAGAGGCGAATAATCTTGCGTTAATTGGTACTGCATTTGCGAATAAGAGAGAGAGAAAGCATATTATTACAAGCTGTATTGAACATGCTTCTGTTTATAATCCATTATCTTTTTTGGAAGATGAGGGATTTGAGGTAACGTATCTTCCAGTGGATGCACATGGAATTGTTGATCTGGAAGCATTAAAGAAAGCACTTCGTAAGGATACGCTGATGGTTTCCATTATGTGTGTGAATAATGAGATTGGTGCGATAGAACCAATCGAGGAGATTGGAAAGATTGTAAAGTCTTTTGATTCTAAGATTTTATTCCATACGGATTGTATCCAGGCATATGGCAAGTTAAACTGCTACCCTAAAAAATGGAAAGCGGATATGATTTCTGTAAGTGGACATAAGATTCATGGTCCAAAGGGAATCGGATTTATTTATATTAAGAATGGAACAAAGATAAAGCCGATTATCTGGGGTGGAAATCAACAGAAGGGAATGCGTTCCGGAACAGAAAATGTACCGGGAATTGCAGGACTTGGTAAGGCGGCAGAGTTGATTTATGAGAATCATGAGGAAAAGATCGCGCATATCAGAGAGATAAAAGATCATTTTATAAAAAGAGTGATGGAAGAGATTCCAGACGTGAAGGATAATTCCGGAGATGCACCACATGTAGCAAGTATCAGCTTTTTAGGAGTAAGAAGTGAAGTGCTTCTTCACGCGTTAGAAGAACGTGAAATTTATGTATCGGCAGGTTCTGCCTGTTCATCTAATAAACCGGAAGTCAGTGGTACTTTGAAGGGCATTGGTCTTACAAAGGAATACTATGAATCGACGCTTCGTTTTTCTTTCTCTATTTTCAATACGATAGAGGAAGCAGATGTTTGTGTGGAAGCGTTAAAAGAACTATTGCCGATGCTTCGGAGATTTACGAGAAGATAAAATCTACAGGTTATAGATGGATTGTAAGTAGATATATAAAACAAAAGGAGATTTTTATGGAATTTAAAGCATTTTTGATTAAATATGCAGAAATCGGAATCAAGGGTAATAACCGTCGTTTCTTTGAAGATGCCCTTGTTCGTCAGATGAAATACGCATTAAAACCAGTAGGAGACTTTTCTATCAGAAAGGAATCTGGACGTATTTTTGTACATGCCAATGAAGAGTATGATTTTGATGAGGCAGTGGAAAGTTTAAGTCATGTATTCGGTATTGCAGGTATCTGCCCAATCGTAGTAGAAGAAGACAAAGATTTTGAAAAGATTGCAGAAGTCGTAGAAAAATATGTAGATGAAGATTATACAGATAAGCATTTTTCTTTCAAAGTACATGTAAGAAGAGCGGATAAAAAGTACCCGATTCCTTCTATGGAAGCGGCAGCCCGTCTTGGAGAAAGATTATTAGAGAAGTTTGAGGACTTAAGTGTTGACGTGCATAATCCAGATGTGATGCTTACCGTTGAGATTCGTGATAAGGTTTACATTTATTCAAGAGAGATTCCGGGACCAGGTGGAATGCCTGTTGGAACAAATGGAAGAGCAATGCTTCTTCTTTCCGGTGGTATTGATAGCCCGGTAGCCGGCTATATGATTTCTAAGCGAGGTGTAAGCATTGATGCAACTTACTTCCATGCACCTCCATATACAAGCGAGAGAGCAAAGCAGAAGGTAGTAGACCTTGCAAAAGAGATTGCAAAATATACAGGACCAATCACTTTACACGTTGTAAACTTTACGGATATTCAGATGGCAATTTATGAGAAGTGCCCTCATGATGAGCTGACAATCATTATGCGTCGTTACATGATGAAGATTGCAGAGCATTTCGCAAATCAGGACAACTGTCTTTCCCTTGTTACAGGTGAGAGTATCGGACAGGTTGCCAGTCAGACAATGCACAGTCTTTATGTAACAAATGAAGTATGCCAGATGCCAGTATTCCGTCCATGTATCGGACTTGATAAGAATGAAATTGTAAAGATTGCAGAAAAGATTGGAACTTATGAGACATCTATTTTGCCATTTGAAGACTGTTGTACAATCTTCGTAGCAAAACATCCAGTAACAAAACCAAGATTAGATGTGATTAAACGTTCTGAGAGAAACCTTGATGACTGTATTGATGAGTTGATGAAGACAGCGATTGAGACAACAGAGGAGATTAAAATTAACGCTCACTAATTATTTATAAATTGAAAAAGAATTTTTAAGGCAAACACAAATGTTTTGGTAATGTGAGGTTTCCAGGTTAAGTGCTTTTGGATTTTTGAAAGGCAATAAGAAGAAATAATATAAAAAATATTTGTTTCAATTAAAGATTCGCTGTTGCAGATTGAGTTGATATTTTCGTAAAAAGAATCTATCTGTTTTGGAAAGAAAAACCGAGGAAAGATTTACTTTCCTCGGTTGATTTCATAAATACGTTACAGGTTATATATGTATAATACATCTGTATATCAGAAAATAGACCTGCAATTATTCAGTTACTAAATATGGCTGTAACTGTTCCATAATCTCATCGAGATTGTCAGCGTTATGGATATTTAAATCAATAGGTTTAGAAATATCTAAACTAAAAATTCCCATGATAGATTTTGCATCAATAACGTAACGACCGGAAACTAAGTCAAATTCTGCATCGAAACGATTGATAACGTTAACAAATGTTTTAACCTTATCGATGGAATTTAAAGAGATTTTAATCGTTTTCATATACGTGCTCCTCCTTAAAAATGTCTATATATTTTAATAATATAGTACCTTTTTAGTGGAAAAAAGTCAATAGATTTGAGGGAGATTTGGAAAATATTATCTAAAGATAAAGGGTAATTTTTTGGCATTAATATAGCGTGGGATGAAGTTACAAAAAATAAAAAATATAATACGCAGATGGAAAATATCATACAAATTGTAATGTATGTTTTATAAAAAGTGTTTTTTATATATTCTGAATAGGGATAATATAGAAATCTTAAAAATGCAGATCAGAGTGTGTTTGGAACACACTCTGGACGGATATTTTAAGTGATTATAAAATAAATTGGAAATAATAAATAACAAGAAAAATGAAAAGGAGAAAACGGGAAAAGGAGATTTATATGAGCAAAAGAAGAGCAGCATTCCTCACACTGGGCTGTAAAGTAAACCAGTATGAGACGGATGCCATGGAGGAGATTCTTGAAAAAGCAGGGTATGAGATTGTCGGTTTTAAAGAGAGAGCCGATGTTTATATTATAAATACTTGTTCTGTTACAAATATGGCAGACAGAAAGAGTCGCCAGATGATTCATCGTGCAAAGAAAAACAATCCAGAGGCAATTATTGTGGCAGCGGGTTGCTATGTTCAGGCGGCGGAGGAAGAACTGGCAAAGAAAAATGAAGCAGATATTCTTGTCGGAAATAATAAAAAGAAGGATATTGCACAGATTCTTGAGGAATATTTTACAACAAAGGAACCGGAGCAGACAGTACCTGTTGTTTCTGAAGTAATTGATATCAATCATACAAAAGAATATGAAGATTTGACAATTCATAAAGTAAACGAGCATACAAGAGCATATATTAAAATACAGGATGGTTGCAATCAGTTCTGTTCGTATTGCATCATTCCTTACACAAGAGGAAGAATCCGTAGCAAGAATCCAGAGGAGGTTATTGAAGAAGTAAAGAATCTGGCGGCGCAGGGTTATAAAGAAATCGTGCTTACCGGAATCCATTTAAGTTCCTACGGTAAAGATTTGGGAACAGTAACACTTCTTGATGTGATTAAAAGAATACAGCAGGTAGAGGATGTGGAGCGAATCCGTCTTGGATCTTTAGAGCCTCGAATTATCACAGAGGAGTTTGTAAAAGAACTTGTAGAATGTGATAAGGTATGTCCACATTTTCATCTTTCCTTACAGAGTGGTTGCGACGAGACATTAAAACGTATGAACCGCAAATATACGACAGAAGAATATGAGGAAGCATTAAATATTTTAAGAAAGTACTATGAGCATCCAGCACTAACAACCGATGTTATCGCAGGTTTTGTCGGAGAGACTGAAGATGAATTTGAAAAAACAAGAGCATATCTTGAGAAGATTAATCTTTATGAGATGCATATTTTCAAGTATTCTGTAAGAGAAGGAACAAGAGCACAGAAGATGTCTGGACATGTACCGGAGCAGGTAAAAACAGAGCGTTCAGAAATACTTCTTTCTATGGCAAAACGCCACAAGACAGCATTTGAAGAATGGTATATTGGAAGAAAAGAAAAAGTACTTTTAGAAGAAATCGTAGAGAAGAATGGTAGAAAATATTTTCAGGGATATACGGCACACTATGTAAAAATTGCTGTAGAATTATCAGAAAATGATGTAAAATTAAAACAAAATGAAGTAATTGTAGTAGATATTCAAGGATTTATTGATGAAAATTTACTGTACGGAAAAGTTTCGATTGAATTTTAATGTCACTCATAGTAAAATATTTATTGATTGTAAATCTGCTAGAAGGAGGTAGACATGGGTAGAAATAATACACAGTTTTTTCATGTGGTTAAAGAACAGGAATATGATGTGGCATCTATTTTGAAAGATGTGTACGAAGCATTAACGGAAAAAGGATATAATCCAGTGAATCAGATCGTGGGTTATATTATGTCTGGAGATCCGACTTATATTACCAGCCATAAGAATGCGAGAAGCTTAATTATGAAGGTAGAGCGTGACGAGATTCTTGAAGTTTTATTCGAAAATTATATTGATACTCAGTTAAAGTAATTATGAAAGAAAGATGGATGGGTCTTGATTACGGGACAAAGACAGTAGGCGTAGCAGTAAGTGACGCTTTAGGTATTACTGCGCAGGGCGTTGAGACAGTTACCAGAAAGTCGAATAAAAAGCTGCGCCAGACATTGGCAAGGATAGAAGCACTGATAGAAGAATATGAAGTGAGTAAGATAGTACTCGGATTGCCAAAGAATATGAATAATACGCTGGGAGAAAGGGCCGAGGAGACGAAGGAGTTTCAGGCGATGCTTCAGCGAAGAACCGGGTTGGAAGTAGTCTTATGGGATGAAAGACTGACTACGATGGAATCAGAGAGAATTTTGCAGGAGGGTGGAGTGCGCCGTGAAAACAGGAAAGAACGCATTGACTGGATGGCTGCGACTCTTATCCTGCAAAGCTATATGGATGCACATCCAATTCCGGAAAAGTAAGCGGAGAACGGACGTAAGTACGGAGGAAAGAGGTTTTATATGAAGAATTATGAAAGCATTCCATTTGTGACAGAAGATGGAGAAGAGATGGAATTCTATGTCCTCGAACAGACAACTCTGAACGGATTTCACTATTTGTTAGTAGAAGACGGAAGTGCAGATCCAGATGATGAAGATGTAGTTGTTTACATCATGAAGGGAGTCGCTGGCTCTGCTGAGGACGAAGAAGAAATGGCAGCCTATGAGATGGTTGAAGATGAGGAGGAACTTATATCGGTATCAAAGGTATTTGAGCAGTTAATGGAAGATACTGATTTTGAAGTGGAGTAGCAGGCAGGCGTTTGTGTGAGATAAAACGGCAGTTGTTTTGCAGGAGCAGATGACCGTTTTATTCTATGCAACCGTGCTTTCTGCTATGGACAAGTGAATAGTAGAACGGAGGTTAGAATTTGAAAGCAACAGGAAATCAATCAGTAAAGATAATACCTCTCGGCGGATTAGAGCAGATCGGTATGAATATTACTGCGTTTGAGTATGAGGACAGTATTATTGTAGTAGACTGCGGTCTGGCTTTTCCGGACGATGAGATGTTGGGAATCGATTTAGTTATACCGGATATCACCTATTTGAAAGAGAATGCATCGAAAGTAAAGGGGCTTGTAATTACCCACGGACACGAAGATCATATTGGTGCGATTCCCTATGCTCTTAAGGAACTGAACATGCCTATTTATGCGACGAAGCTTACAATGGGTCTGATTGAGAATAAGTTAAAAGAGCATAATCTTTTAAGAACAACCAGAAGAAAGGTCATCAAACATGGTCAGTCTATTAATCTGGGGAGATTTCGTATAGAATTTATTAAAACGAACCATAGTATCAGTGATGCGGCAGCACTTGCTATTTATACGCCGGCAGGAATTATCGTGCATACTGGTGATTTTAAGATTGATTACACACCAGTGTTTGGAGATGCTATTGATCTTGGTCGTTTTGCAGAACTTGGAAAGAAAGGTGTTCTTGCCTTAATGTGCGAGAGTACTAATGTAGAACGAGAGGGCTATACTCCGTCAGAGAGAACAGTTGGACGAACTCTCCGCCACCTTTTTGATGAGAATAAAGATCATAGAATTATCGTAGCAACATTTGCCTCAAACGTAGACCGCGTGCAGCAGATTATCGACTGTGCATATAGTTGTGGAAAGAAGGTTGTTATCGAGGGAAGAAGTATGGTCAGTACAATCTCTACTGCGGCAGAACTTGGCTATATTAAGATTCCGGATAACACATTGATTGATATAGAACAGATGAAGAATTATGTGGATGAGCAGCTTGTGCTTATCACAACAGGAAGTCAGGGAGAGACAATGGCTGCATTAAGTCGTATGGCAGCTTCTACACACCGCAAGGTTTCTATTAAGCCGGGCGATGTTATTATTTTCAGTTCTCATCCAATTCCTGGTAATGAAAAGGCAGTATCTAAAGTAATGAACGAGCTTGCCAAGAAAGGAGCCAGTGTTATTTTCCAGGATACACATGTTTCAGGACATGCCTGTCAGGAGGAGATTAAGCTTATCTACACATTAACGAAGCCACAGTATGCAATTCCAGTTCACGGAGAGTACCGTCACTTAAAGAGACATAAAGACCTTGCCATCGAGATGGGCATTCCAAAAGAGAATGTAATGATATTACAATCTGGCGATGTGCTTACTATCTCAAAAGAGCAGGCAAAGGTTACTGGCCATGTACCTGCACAGGGTATTTTAGTAGATGGTCTGGGTGTTGGTGATGTTGGTAACATCGTGCTTCGTGATCGTCAGCATTTATCACAGAATGGTTTATTTATTGTAGTTGTTACCCTTGACCGCTATAACGGAGTTCTTCTCGCAGGGCCTGATATTGTTTCAAGAGGTTTTGTCTATGTAAGAGAGAGTGAGAAGCTCATGGAAGAGGCAAAGAGTGTTGTTACAAACACATTAGAGCATTGTAACGCGAAGAAGATTACGGACTGGGGCCGCATTAAGGGAGCCATTCGTGATGATTTAGGAGATTATATCTGGAAGAAGATGAAGAGAAGTCCGATGATTCTTCCGATTATTATGGAAGTATAGACAATGATTGATGAAGGAAAGTTATCGATACCGTTCTTTCCTGATACAGAAGATGTTCGTCAGGGTACAAAGAAATTGACAAATATGATTTGTCATACAGAAGATTACAAATGTTATCAAAAAGATTTGATAATTTTAAAAGAACAGGAAGAATTATATCGTAAGTTTAAAGAATTTCGTGGAAAAAGTTTGCATTTACAGCTTGAAAAAGGTCAGGAACAGTATTTTGAAAAAATAGAAGCACTTCATTCAGAGTACAAAGATGTATTGACAGAACCAGTTGTAGTAGACTTTCTTTCCGCAGAGCAGCGGATGTGTAAACTGATGCGGCTGGTATATGATGGTATTGCAGAAGATATTAAGCTGGATTTATCTTATATGGATGAATTGTGATTACCGAGTACTTCACATAAAGAGCAGATAGGATATATCAGGATAAAAGGAGTGAAAAGACATGACAGAAAAAGTATTACATGTGATTATAAAAATATTAATGTATATCTTTATAGTACTTCTTTTTATCCTGCTCTTTGTGCGAATGAGCGGAGTTGGTCGTACTATTTTTGCAGATAGACCAAAGGATAAGAATCCACAAATAGCTCAAGAAACCGTACTTGTCGTAGAGGAGAAGGAATCTCTTCTTGAAATTTCTAAAGATTTGGCGGAACAGGGGATTGTAAAGAATCCGTACTTGTTTGCCATATCACTTCGCTGTATGGATGGGTATCAGAATATCCGGCCAGGGGAATATAAGGTTTCTTCTTCTGAGAAGCCATCAGAGATATTAAAACAGCTAACACATGAGGAGGAAAAAAGTCAATGATTACAGAAGAACGAGTTCTGGATTTCATTCGTTCCTTTGGAGTGGACAGGAGTTCTGAAGCTTTGTATGCGATAGAAAAAGAGGCGCTCAGAGATGATGTACCGATTATTCGCAAGGAGACAGGAGAACTTCTTCGAATACTGCTGCAAATTAAAAAACCGGAGAAAATTCTGGAGGTAGGTGCTGCCATAGGATTTTCTTCGGTTTTTATGGGTGAAAATACAGATAACGATACACATATCACAACAATTGAGAATTATCCACCACGCATTGAGCGGGCAAAGGCGAATATCGCGCTTGCTGGTATGGAAGATAAGATTACGTTAATTCCGGGGGATGCAGCGGAAGTGTTAAGAGTGCTGTCTGGAAGCTGGGATTTTATTTTTATGGATGCGGCGAAGGGACAGTATATTCACTTTATGCCGGAAGTAATGCGGCTTCTGGCACCGGGAGGGATTTTAGTCTCGGATAATGTTTTACAGGATGGAGATATTTTTGAATCCCGTTATGGAATTAAGAGAAGGAATCATACGATTCATAATCGAATGAGAGAGTATTTATATGCTTTGACACATGATGAAAAGCTTGATACCGTGATTTTAGAAACGGGAGATGGTATGGCAATCAGTGTTAAGAAAGACTAAGAATATATTTTGTAATTCAAGATAAATTATAGAATGATATAACAGGAATGCAAAATAATTATAATAATTCTATAAAATAATGCAAAAGATAGTGGCAGATAGTATGCGATATTTTATTGTATTGCTATAAAATTTATATAGATGATACAAAAATATAATATAAATAGAAAGAAAGGGATAATATGAGAGATACAGAATTACTCATACCGGCGAGTAGCTTAGAAGTATTAAAAACAGCAGTACTTTACGGTGCAGATGCCGTATATATCGGTGGGGAAATGTACGGACTTCGTGCAAAAGCTCGCAATTTTTCAAGAGAAGACATGGAAGCAGGCGTAAAGTTTGCTCATGAAAATGGAGTAAAAGTATACGTTACAGCTAATATCGTAGCACATAATGAAGATTTAGAGGGAATCAGAGAATATTTTAGAGAGTTAAAAGAAATCGGACCAGATGCGTTGATTATTTCTGATCCGGGAGTATTCACTATTGCGAAAGAGGAATGCCCGGATATTGAGCGTCATATCAGTACACAGGCAAACAGCACAAACTACGCAACCTATAATTTCTGGTATGCACAGGGAGCAAGTAGAGTTGTTGCGGCACGTGAGCTTTCTTTAGCAGAACTTTCCGAGATTCGTGCGAATATTCCGGAAGATATGGAAATTGAGGCATTTGTTCATGGAGCAATGTGCATTTCCCATTCTGGAAGATGTCTGCTTAGTAATTATTTTACTGGAAGAAATGCAAACATGGGAGCCTGTACGCACCCTTGCCGTTGGAAATATTATGTGATGGAGGAGAGTCGTCCAGGTGAATATCTTCCAGTAGAGGAGAATGAACGTGGTACATATATTTTCAATTCTAAAGATTTATGTATGATTGAGCACATTCCTGATTTGTTAGAGGCAGGTGTTGACAGCCTTAAAATTGAGGGCCGTATGAAGACAGCTCTTTATGTAGCAGCAGTGACAAGAACTTATAGAAGAGCGATTGATGACTACAAAACATCACCAGATTTATTTGAAAAGAATTTAGACTATTATCGAGAAGAAATTGCAAAATGCACCTATCGTCAGTTTACAACTGGTTTCTACTACGGAAAGACCGATGAGAATTCTCAGATTTATGATGCAAACACCTATATCAAAGAATATACTTATATCGGTATTGTACAGGATATTGATGAGAATGGCTGGTGCAAGATTTATCAGCGTAATAAGTTTTCTGTAGGTGAGACAATAGAAGTAATGCTGCCAGACGGAAGCAATAAGAATCTTCCGGTTCTTGCGATGGAAGATGGCGACCGCAATGCAGTAGAATCTGCGCCGCATCCAAAGCAGGAAATCTGGATTAATTTTGGTGAGACTTTAGAGTCGGGATTTTTACTTCGAAGAAAAGAGTAGGAACAGTGGCCATCCTGTCATGCATATAATGTAGGGAACACGGGTTTCGGAGCAGTGTATGCGGTCATTTAAGAAGCCATTAAAAGTGGAAGAAGAAAGATATTATCTTAAAATGTACCGTGATGGAGATGAGAAGGCAAAAGAAAAATTAATTGAGCATAATCTCAGGCTGGTTGCCCATATTGTAAAAAAATATAACTCACCAGACCGGGACCTGGATGACTTGATTTCGATTGGCACGATTGGATTAATTAAGGCTGTAAATACCTTTGATCTAAATAAAGGAGGAAGGCTTGTTACTTACGCAGCCAGATGTATAGAGAATGAACTGTTAATGATGCTTCGTCAGGAGAAAAAGATTTTGCGGGAAGTTTCGCTATATGAGCCGATTGGCACAGATCAGGAGGGAAATCATATCAGCCTGCTAGACATCATTTCCACGGAAGAAGCAGAGCTTATAGAACAATATCTGTACAAATACTATCTGAGCCGCTTAGAACAGGAAGTGCTCCTCCTTACCGATGATCGGGAGCGGGAAATTATTTTAAAGCGTTACGGTTTATGTGGAAATGAACCGCACACACAAAAGGAAGTGGCGGTAATGATGGGAATTTCGAGGTCCTATGTAAGCCGCATTGAGAAAAAGGCATTAGAGAAGCTCAGAAGCAGTTATGAGCAATATATGTAACAAGTTAAGCTACAGCTTGCGAATCTTTTTGTGAATAAGGCTTTGAGTAATTAGAAATGCAATAGTCATGTAATTGTAAAAATGCGAAGGATGAGAAAGGAAGATTTATGCTGCATATGTTATATCCGGATGAGTATCTGGACTCGACTTATAAAATTGATTTTAAAAAGTTATATAAAGACGGATACCGAGGAATCTTATTTGATATCGACAATACGTTAGTCCCTCATGGAGCACCGGCAGATAAAAGAGCAATTGCTTTATTTAAAAAGCTAAGAGAGATTGGTTTTCAAACTTGTCTGATATCAAATAATAAAGAACCAAGAGTAAAAAGTTTTTGCGATAAAGTGGGTTCTACTTATGTCTTTAAGGCAGGAAAACCTCTGCCAGGAGGATATGAGGAAGGAATCCGGAGAATGAAAACAACAAAAGAAAATACCCTGTTTATAGGGGATCAGATTTTTACAGATGTATTAGGGGCAAAAAGAGCTGGTCTTTATGCGATTATGGTGAAGCCTATTCATCCAAAAGAGGAGATACAGATTGTGCTTAAACGATATCTGGAAAAAATCGTTCTGTTTTTCTATTTCCGAAGCATAAGGAAAAAAAGTGTTGAAAAATAGAGGTATTTATTATAGAATAGATTAATGAATGATTTACTAGTGATTAAGGAGGAATTTCAGATATGATTTCTGCAGGCGATTTTAAAAATGGCTTAACTATCGAACTTGAGGGAAATGTTTTTCAAATTGTAGATTTCCAGCATGTAAAACCAGGAAAGGGTGCAGCTTTCGTAAGAACTAAAATGAAGAATATTAAGAACGGTGGTGTTGTTGAGAAGACATTCCGTCCAACAGAGAAGTTCCCACCAGCACATATCGAGCGTACAGATATGCAGTATTTATACACAGATGGTGACTTATATTACTTCATGGATGTAGAGACATTCGATCAGATCGCATTAAACGAAGATATGATCGGTGATTCTCTTAAGTTTGTTCGTGAGAACGACATGGTTAAGATGATTTCCCATAACGGAGATATCTTTGCTGTAGAACCGCCTATGTTTGCAGAGTTAGAAGTAACAGAGTGCGAACCAGGAGAGAAAGGTAACACAGCAACAGGAGCAACAAAACCTTGTACCGTTGAGACAGGCGCAGTTGTATATGTACCTTTATTTGTAAATCTTGGCGATAAGTTAAAGATTGACACAAGAACAGGAGAATACTTATCCAGAGTATAATTTTTGTTCATTTCGGAGTATCTTTACGGGATTTCGAAACTATGCAATAAGTTAAGAGCAGGCGGAAATCATACCTTGATTTTCGCCTTTTTATCTTGTAATGTACTCGCAAAATCAGGTACAACAGATTCTGAGAGTGCATTAAGAAGCGTGTTTAGAATGCAAGGAACCTTTATAGGAGGTAATTACAATTATGAGAAGAAAGAAAAAGTCAGGTGCTGTTAAGATGATTGCGGCAGTCGTTGTTGTAGTCATATTATTATGTGGCATTTTTGCAATTATGAAGAATCTTACTTCATCAGCATCTGCAGATAATAAGGAAGGTAATAAGGGAAGTAATTCAGCAAAGGCAACAGAAGCTTCTACCGAAGCACCAGATAACAGCATACCAATGACAGATTTAAAAGTCACCGCACCGGCAACAGCGATTCGTGTTGGTCAGACCATGCAGTTAAAAATCAGCCATGAACCATCTAATGCGACAAATACAAAGCTCAAATGGACTTGTAGCGAAGAGGGGATGGTGACCGTAACAAAAGATGGTGTATTAAAACCAGGTAAAAATGCAGGAAAGAATACCGTAAAGGTAACAGCTACTGCAACTGATGGTTCTAAATTAAGTGCATCTTTTGATTTAAGAATCTATCCAGCCATTGATCCAAGTAAACCAATGGTAGCTATTACATTTGATGATGGTCCTAACCCAGAAACAACAACACCAATGCTTGATGCGTTAGAAGAGAACTATGCGAAAGCAACCTTCTTCTGCTTAGGACAGAACGCAGAATATTATCCAGAAACCGTACAGAGAGAATACAATCTTGGTATGGAAGTAGGAACACATACATACAGCCACGTTGTACTTACGAATTTAAGCGCATCTGCACTTGACAGTGAAATCAGTAAGTCGGTTGATGCAATTAATAAGGCAATCGGTGTAAAACCAACCTTGATGCGTCCTCCATACGGAGCGGTAAATAAGACCGTATTATCCGCAGTAGGCGGCTACAACCTCTGCTGTATGAACTGGTCTCTTGATACAGAAGACTGGAAGACAAAGAATGCAGACGCAACTTACAACGAAGTTATGAAAGCACAAGACGGAGACGTTGTACTACTTCACGATATCCATGAGTATAACGTAGATGCAGTAAAACGATTTGTTCCAGACTTGATTGCAGAAGGGTTTCAGTTAGTCACTGTACCAGAGCTTTATGAAGCAAGAGGAGAGACTCTAGATCCGGGAACAGTTCATTATCGTACGGATCCTACAACCCAAGCCTCAGCAGAGACAGCTCCGGCAGATTCTACAGATGGAGCAGAGAGTACGACTGTAGGAGAGTAAGTAAAAATATACAAATGAATCTGAAGAGAGAATATAGCCTATAGTTGTATCTTTGGTTGTTGTGGATTGGATGCCTGTTTGCATGCAATTCTCACACAGAGATCACAGCCATAAGCTCTATTCTCTCTTTGATTTCTACTGAAAAATTAAGTGGAAATCCTCGGAGATTTTATTTCTGAGCCCTTCATTTGAGTTGAATTTTAAATAGAATATAAAAATGGGGGATAGTTTGTTTTATTTATCTTAATAAATAAGATGAGAATTATTCATCTTGACATTTTTATAGTAAGGTGGTAAGAATATCAAGATTGCATATTAAAAATTCAAATCATAAAAATTATAGAAAGAGGAAATGATATGAGTCAGAAAAATAAAGGAATTATCCTGATTATTACTTCAGCTTTTTTCTTCGCACTTATGAATATGATGGTACGGCTTGCCGGGGATTTGCCATCGATTGAAAAGAGCTTTTTTCGTAACTTTGTTGCAGTGTTTTTTGCATTAATTGCATTAAAAAGGTCACATACGACGATTCATGTACCAAAAGGACAACTTAAAAATCTGTTGATGCGCTCTATCTGTGGAACATTGGGTATCTTATGTAATTATTATGCGATTGATCATTTGATGCTTGCAGATGCCTCCATCTTAAATAAATTGTCTCCGTTTTTTGCGATTCTTTTTTCATTTATCCTTTTAAAAGAAAAAATACATCCATTTGCAGCAAGCTGTGTATTTATTGCCTTTGTCGGAAGTTTATTTATTATTAAGCCCGGATTTGCTTCTGTAACTGCATTACCTGCATTTATCGGGCTTCTTGGTGGAATGGGAGCAGGAATTGCCTATACTTATGTACGAATGCTTGGAACAAACGGAGTAAAAGGACCATTTATTGTTCTCTTTTTCTCTGCATTTTCCTGTATTGTGACATTGCCATACCTTATATTTAATTTTCATCCGATGACTCTTGCACAGCTTGGTTGTCTACTTCTTGCTGGCTTATTTGCAAGTGGAGGACAGTTTACCATTACTGCCGCCTATACTTGTGCTCCCGCAGGAGAAATCTCAATCTATGATTATTCACAGATTATTTTCTCCACTGTTCTTGGTTTTCTGTTTCTTAGACAGATTCCTGATATGTGGAGCTTTGTTGGTTATGGTATTATTATTGCTGCTTCTGTTGCCATGTTCCTGTTCAATAACCGAAAGAGAGCGTAGTCTCTCTTTTTTTCGTTGTTCTTTTGCGTGTTTTTTTGCTTTCTCATAAATATCAAAAGCCTCATGATAACGGGGACTGTAATCATTGTGGTAATGACCTGTTTTTTTCATGTGAAGACCTCCTGAGATATACAGATAAAATAGAAAAAAGACAGTATAATAATTATGACTTTAACTGTTGTGAGAAAAACACCTTATCTGTGGTTTTTCTTGTGTTAAAGTTGCAATTATTATTATACTATCTTTTTTCATTTATGTCTTTAGCTATATGCAGGACTTCCTCTTTTTTGACATGGCGGTTGAATAAAGTGTACTTTAATTAATGAGTTCAATCAAAAATTGCTTGCAAGAAAAATAGGAGCATAGTATATTTAGTATATTAAAAAAGTGTTACAAAAGACAGAGTGCAGGAGGAAGGAAATATATATGAGTATTCATTTGAGCAACACAGAGTACAGGATTATGGAGTATTTCTGGAGTACAGAGAAGAAGTATACTTTTGGGGAGTTAATGAAGTATTTTAATGAGGAGGAGAATAAAAACTGGAAAAAGCAGACATTAAATACTTTTTTGAGCCGTTTGATAGATAAGGGTTTATTAGAAAGACAAAAAGAGGGGACAAAGGCTTATTATAGTGTAAGTCTGACGAAAGCAGAATTTAAACAGTATAAGGCTAGGACAATATTGGACGAGTCTTATGAGGGGAAAATCAGTCACTTTATTGCAGCATTAACTGGTAATAATGCGATTACAAGTGTGGATGAGCAGGAATTGATTTCACATATTCTGAATAAATAACAGGTCACAGGAGAGAGGCGGCAAAGGTCGAATGGTGCTACAACTTGCGATGGATATGGCGGGGACATTTCCGATTCTTGGGTATCTTCTTATTAAGGCAATATTTAAAAAGTGTGTATCGGTGCGAAAATATATTTGGATGCTGCGTTTATCTATTATTTTATATTTGTGTCCATTTCAGCAATTTAAATACACAATTCTACCGTCAACATTAACAAGGCGGTTTGAATTAAGTGATTTTTGGAGAATCGTAGAAAAGAAGATTGGTGGATTTGAAGTTGTAAATATTCCAACTTTAGTTGGCAGTTATTATGTTGTATCCAAACGATTTTTTGATATATGTATTATATGGTTTATTATTTGCACTGTATTTATTGTATATCATTATGGAACATATTTTTTTATTAAGAGAAAAATAAAAAAGAGTGGAATAAAAACAGAAGTA
This sequence comes from uncultured Anaerobutyricum sp., assembly GCF_934307085.1. Lineage (GTDB taxonomy): Bacteria > Bacillota > Clostridia > Lachnospirales > Lachnospiraceae > Anaerobutyricum. Next base: position 110,033 of record NZ_CAKRCF010000001.1, on the reverse strand, counting down.
TTTTCCAGAAGTAAAGGGGGAAATATTGAGGTTTTTCAAACATATCGAGTAAAAACACCTTGTACAGTAGGATGGATTCGTCCGAAAATTTTTTTTCCGGAAAAACAATACGATTCAGAAGAAAAAGAATGGCTTTTAAGACATGAACTTACACATATTCGCCATAGAGATATTTTCTGGAAGTTTCTCGCACTCATATGTTGTATTTTTCACTGGTATAATCCATTTGTATATTATCTGATTCATCAGTATTCTACAATGTGTGAATATTATTGTGATGCAGAATGTATGAAAAATAGTAATATCGAGGAAAAGAAAAATTATGCTCTTTTTCTCATAAGATCAGCAGCGGTAGTTATGCCAAGAAGACATTGGGCAATCGTGCAGGGACTGACGAATAATGGAGAAAAGATGAGGGAACGTGTAGACAGGATTCTTGATGAAGATAAACGGCCAGAAAAAAGAATTTGTTTATTGATAGCAGGAATTTTTATTGCAATGTGTATGTGTAGTTTCGTGACAATTTTTGTTTATAGTGCTACGCCGGAACAGGATGTACCAGCAGAAAATAATACATTTACAGAGGCAGAGTGGGGTTATTTTTACGGAAAGGATATTTCTGATGGTGATGAAAAACTCGATTTCAGTAAATCAGCCCTTTTATTTGAGAAAGATGATGATGAGGTTATTTCGGTCCAGCAATCTGATATAGAAAAAGAATCTTCAGATGTTCGCAAAAAAGAGATGCAAAAGGGATGTGTACACAGCATGGAAAAGGGAACGCTTAAGATTCATACATTAGGTGCGGATAAAATATGTCGGATTAAAGCTTATGATGCACAAAGATGTGAAAAGTGTGAGAAGGTTGAATATGGTACATTATTATATACGGCTGATTATGCGATTTGTTCTCACAATATGAAACAATAAAATATATCACTGGTTTTTAGAGTAAATTTTAGAAAATTACAGACGTTGTAATAAAAGAAGAAAAATGATAAAGTGTGCTATATAAAGATAGTATACTTTATTTTTTTATGAAAAATGCAACATCTGATATGAAATTTACGTCTATATATTATATTAAAGAGAAAACAGATATAAATGTTTTATGAGAATACAGAAGGAGAATCAATGCGTATTAGAAAGATGGGATTGGGAATACTTATAGGTGTGATTTTGTGCTCTGTCGTGGTAAATGCCGGAGAAAAAGGCAAAAGAGGGACAGAACATTTATCAGCAATAGAAAGAGTATATGGTGTACCACATAAGATATATGGGAGAAAAAAGAGCAGAAATAAGATGCGGAGAGTACAGGGAAGGTTTAAGCTGCCTCCAGATGCAAGAATAGGAGATATCATAAGAACAAAAAAAGGATATAGTCAGATTGTTGATATTTGGGGAAATGGTCGTTTTCGATTAAAGCCACTTGGGAAAAAATACTATAGAAAATATAAAACAAGAGCAAAAAAGAGATATAATCAGAAAAAAAGAGAAAATAAAAGATAAATTAAAATATAAAAGAAATGAGAAAGAAATAAAGATTTTTTTAATTTGCAATTATAAAAGAAAAAACATATTATAGGTATTAGCAATTAGCACTCAAACGAAATGAGTGCTAACAAATTAAAAAACAGGAAGATAACAGATTTACAATTAATTTTGAATTAGGAGGCATTATATTATGAAGTTAGTACCATTAGCAGACAGAGTTGTATTAAAACAGCTGGAGGCAGAAACAAAAACAAAGACTGGTATTATTCTTACTAGCTCCGCACAGGAAAAACCACAGGAAGCAGAAGTAGTTGCTGTAGGTCCTGGAACAGAAGACGTGAAGATGGAAGTAAGCGTTGGACAGAAAGTAATCTATTCTAAATATGCAGGAACAAATGTAAAGATGGAAGAAGAGTATATCATCGTAAAACAGAGTGATATTCTTGCAATTGTAGAATAATTTAGATTTAAACCAGTGTTAGTAGAAGACAGATAGTATTTTTTCAGACAAGACATTAATCATCAGTCACATTTGACTGTTCAGATTCTATGAATTGTCAAGTGTGGATTGAAACAAGTAATTATAATCCATATTTTGGTAAATATATTTTAGAAGCAGGAGGAATCTTTATTATGGCTAAAGAGATTAAATATGGCGTAGAAGCCAGAAAAGCATTAGAAGCAGGTGTAAACCAGTTGGCAGATACTGTAAGAGTAACACTTGGACCAAAAGGACGTAACGTAGTTCTTGATAAAAGTTTTGGTGCTCCATTAATTACAAATGATGGTGTTACAATCGCAAAAGATATTGAATTAGAAGATCCATTTGAAAATATGGGTGCTCAGATTGTAAAAGAAGTTGCAACAAAGACAAATGATGTTGCTGGTGATGGTACTACAACCGCTACTGTTTTAGCACAGGCAATGATTAATGCTGGTATGAAGAACCTTGCAGCAGGAGCAAATCCAATCATCTTAAGAAAAGGTATGAAGAAAGCAACAAATGCAGCAGTAGAAGCTATTGGAAACATGAGTGAGCAGGTTGGTGGCAAAGAGCAGATTGCTAAAGTCGCTTCCATTTCTGCAGCAGATGAGGAAGTTGGTCAGTTAGTAGCAGATGCTATGGAAAAAGTTTCTCAGGATGGCGTTATCACAATTGAAGAGTCTAAGACAATGAAGACAGAACTCGACCTTGTAGAAGGTATGCAGTTCGATCGTGGATATATTTCCGCATACATGGCAACAGATATGGAAAAAATGGTTGCTGAGTTAGATGATCCATATATTTTAATTACAGATAAGAAGATTGCAAATATTCAGGAAATTCTTCCATTATTAGAGCAGATTGTACAGAGTGGTTCTAAATTATTAATCATTGCTGAGGATATTGAAGGAGAAGCATTAACAACATTAATCGTTAACAAGTTAAGAGGAACATTCTCTGTTGTTGGTGTAAAGGCTCCTGGATACGGTGACAGAAGAAAAGCAATGCTTGAAGATATTGCAATCTTAACAGGTGGTACAGTTGTATCTGAAGAAGTTGGTATCGAATTAAAAGATGCTACAATGGATATGCTTGGACGTGCAAAGTCTGTTAAGGTTGAAAAAGAACATACAGTAATCGTTGACGGTGCTGGTGATAAAGATGCAATTAAAGCAAGAGTAGGTCAGATTAAATCTCAGATTGAAGAGACAACATCTGATTTTGATAGAGAAAAATTACAGGAAAGATTGGCTAAGTTATCTGGTGGTGTTGCAGTTATCCGTGTTGGTGCAGCAACAGAAACAGAGATGAAAGAAGCAAAACTTCGTCTTGAAGATGCTTTAGCAGCAACAAGAGCAGCAGTAGAAGAAGGTATCATTGCAGGTGGTGGATCTGCCTACATCCATGCAGCAAAAGCTGTAAAAGAGATGGCAAAAGAACTTACTGGTGATGAGAAGACTGGTGCAGAAATCGTTCTGAAAGCATTAGAGGCTCCTTTATATCATATCGCAGCAAACGCTGGACTTGAAGGATCTGTTATCATTAACAAAGTAGCAGAAAGTGAAGCAGGTGTAGGATTTGATGCATTAACAGAAACTTATGTAAACATGGTTGAATCTGGAATCATCGATCCAGCTAAGGTAACAAGAAGTGCATTACAGAATGCAACAAGCGTAGCTTCTACATTACTGACAACAGAATCTGTAGTAGCAGACATTAAAGAGGATACACCAGCTCCAGCAATGCCAGCAGGCGGCGGAATGGGAATGATGTAATTATAAATTCTGGTTTGCGTAGCAAAGGAGACGCCGCTACAGAAACATAGCAATCGGATTGCCGGAAGAATTATTAAGAAGAAGCCCTAAAAAATTTATTGATTTTGTTCCGTTGTGCTAAACGCTCCATTTTGCCCAATAAAACAGAAACTTCGGAAAAAGCAGTCCGAAGTTTCTATGGTCAAAATTCCGCAGCACAAAGTCACAAAATTCAATAAATTTTTTAGGGCTTCTTTTTCATATTTTTTGAGCAATCCGATAGAATATCTACAGCGGCTGTCTATTTCTAATCCGGCAAATCTTTTAAAACATAAATTCTGACTTTACTTCAGCAGCCAAAGACAGCTCTCAGTAAATAAAATAACCTATATTTGTGGCCTCGGAGCAAGGGTTGGATACGAGCGTGTGTAAGCGAGTATTCAACCCGCAGCGACCAAAGTTACAAATGTAGGTTATTTTATTTGCTGAGAGCGTCTCCTTTGCCTGCGCAAATCAGAATTGCCTTTTTGATTAAAAGTTGGTAGAATATTTTTGAGGATATTATTTATATGAGGTGTTTATGAAAAGAAAGTTAATACTATTGTTAGTAACTCTCTGGATAAGTATTTTCATAATCAGTGGCTGTAGCATGATAACGCATTTAAATACTTCTGCCCAGATTGTGATCGATACGAAAAAGGAATTGCTTGCGGAGATTGAAGATGCGCTTTCTAAAGGAGAGACAAAGATTTCTTTTGTGACGAGTGAGCTTACACAGGAAGATTTTGATGAACTGAATCAGAGTATAGAAGGTTTTTATGGTGTTGTAAAGGAATATCAGATAAAGAGTGTAAAGTTTTTGAATAAGTCTTATGTGACATTAAGTTGTGAGATTAGTGATAACTATTATGTAGAGAGAGCATTTTTTGATGAGACAGATATTCCAGAAGAACGAGATAAAGCAAGGGATTTATATGAAATCTGCAAAAGCATTCTTGTCAATTTACAAAGCAAGAAGCGGAGTGATTATGAAAAGGAGAAGATAATTCATGATTATATTGTAGGCAATGTTGCATATGGATATCCGGGTGGAAAGAAAGAGCCGGAAGGAGATGCCTATAGTGCATATGGAGCTTTGGTTTTAAATAAGGCGGTATGCAATGGTTATGCAGAAGCGATGAAGCTGCTCTGCGATCTTTCAGGTATAACCTGTAAGATGATTTCTGGCACAGCGGATGGAGAGAATCATGCATGGAATCTGATAAAGCTTGATAAAGAATGGTATCACGTAGATACTACCTGGGATGACCCAGAGCCAGATGATGCTTTTTGTATTATGTACACTTATTTTAATGTGAATGATACGCAGATGAAAGCAGACCATAAATGGAATGCGACATTGTATCAAAAGGCAGAAGGGAACGAATATAATTACTATAGAAAAAAAGATTTACTTTGTGAGAATTATAAAAGTTTTCGTAGTAAATGTGAGGATATTTTGGAGGAAGAAAGTCCAAATAGTATTCAGTTTATGGTAAAAGATTATGACCAGGATAAGTATTCGAATGATAATCTGCAGTTTATTCTTCGGTATAGTGGGGCTTCGTCGCTACGGATGCAGATTGCAGGAAAAGTACCATATACAACGTTATATTTTAAGCTTCAATATTAGTAAGTACTTAAAGTTATATAGCGGAAAAGGGCGTAAAATAAGATGTTTGAGATGTGAGAAATAAGTGGTAGAATAGATAAATAATCAGAATAAGTGATAAAGTTATAGATAATAAGAAAAGATGATAAAGACGGATATATAGATAAAGAAAGGTAGAAAAATGACAAAAGAACAGTTTATTATGGAATTAGAGCAATGTCTGCAGGGCGAAGTGTCTGCATATGAATTATCTGATTCGTTAACGTATTACAGACAGTATTTTGAGGATGAGATTCGTAATGGAAAAAGTGAGGAACAGGTCGTTGAAGAGTTAGGAAGTCCAAGACTCATTGCCCGTTCTATTATTGATGCGCACGGAATAGAAGAAAGTGCTTCTGGTAGTTCCAGTTATGGAGATAATTCTTATGAAAGTGGTTATACACAGAATGATAGTTCCTATCGTAGTTATGGAGATGCATATTCTGACAGAGGAGATATCGAGAACAACAATCAGAAGGGATCTTTGCAAAGTGTCGGTAAGATGATTATGACAATTATTATTTCCGCACTGGTATTTTTCGTTGTATTATTTTTATTGCGAGCATTGTTGCCGCTTGCAGTGATAATTATTGCGGCAGTTTTGATTGTACGGCTGATTCGTGGATAATAAATAGGAAGGTAGAAAAGGGGAATGAATATGACACGGGAAGAATTGCTGGAAAAAGTATCAAAGAAACGAGAAGAATTTATTTCCTGGTATCATGAATTTCATCAGATACCAGAACTGGGATTTGAGGAAAATGAAACAACAGAATTAATCTGTGAGAAGCTTACCGAGATGGGAATTCACCCACTTCGATTAGATCCAACAGGGGTAACTGCCTATATTGGACCGCATGATGCGTATACGATAGGTCTTAGAGCAGATATAGATGGTCTTAGAGTTTCAGAAGATACTGATTTGCCATTTCAGTCAAAGCATCCTGGAAAGATGCATGCCTGCGGACATGACGGGCATATTACAGGCTTGCTAGGAGCAGCTTCTATTTTAAAAGAAATGGAAGCTGAACTGACTGTTCGTGTCAAATTAATTTTTCAGCCGTCCGAAGAGAATACAAAAGGTGCAAAGCAGATTATTTCTCAGGGAATATTAGAAGATGTTGATGAAATGTTTGGCCTGCATCTCTTTTCCGATATAAAAGCAGGAGAGATTTCTGTGGAGCCGGGAGCCAGAATGGCACAGACAGATCGTTTTACTATCACTTTCATCGGAAAAGGTGGTCATGCCGCAAAGCCACATCAATGTGTGGATGCTACCGTTATGGCTGCTGACTTTGTAATGAATGTACAGACAATTGTAGCAAGAGAGCTTGACCCGATTGAGGGAGCGGTTGTGACAGTTGGTTCCTTAAAATCAGGAACGCAGTATAATATTATTTCCGGTAAGGCAGTCTTAGAAGGAACTTGCCGAAGCTATTCTGAAGACGTAGCACAGCACCTTCAGGATGCCATTCGAAGAAGAGCAGAAGCAGTAGCAGACAGCTACGGCGGAAACGTAAAGATTGCCTATGAACAGGGCTCTCATCCACCAGTACTTAATGATGCAGCACTTTCCCGCCGAATCGCAGACGAAGCGGAACAGCTATTAGAGAATAGAAAGCTTGTCCATATCGCGCCATTAATGCTTGGAGAAGACTTTTCATGGTACCAGAAAGAAGTACCGGGTGTATTTGCTTTCGTGGGCTGTGGCACACCAGGGAGAAAGTGCTATCCAAATCATCATCCGAAGTTTGAAGTTGAAGAATCTGCATTGTCTGATGGAGTGTTGTTACATTTGGCGGCAGTGGTTTCGGCGATGCATCGGGAGAAGGAAGAGTAGAATGCATAATTTGGGGATTGGATTTTCCAGTTTGTTAGTATAGAGTAAAGGATGTAATTTATAAAAAAGAATGCCTTGTTAAGAAAAAAGATTGTAAAATCTCTTGATATCTCTGTAAAGAAAAGAGAAGAAAAATATTTAAAATGTTGTAAAAAAGTATTGACAGCTTTCACGCCATATAGTATAATGAATTTCGTTGATGACGTGGGATCTTAGCTCAGCTGGGAGAGCATCTGCCTTACAAGCAGAGGGTCACAGGTTCAAGTCCTGTAGGTCCCACTTATTTTTTATCAATATTAAGTATGGCGGGATAGCTCAGTTGGCTAGAGCACGCGGTTCATACCCGCGGTGTCGCTGGTTCAAATCCAGTTCCCGCTATTTTTTATTGCATTTTTTTGTTTTGTATGATAGATAGACGAAACACAAAAATTGTGGTGGGGGATTTAAAGAATAAGTCTGTAGTTTTATATGTCCCAGTTTGAGGTGAATATTTTAATAAATGAGAAGGAGATAGTCTCTCCTCTGTTTTAGGAAATTAAGTGGGAATCTGCGGTAATTCAATTGCCGGGTACTTCACGAGAATTATTCAAATCTCTTCCGGGAAAAAGTTCTCCTTCCAATTTATCAAAGACAGGAAATCTGGTACGCAATATAAAATATGGCATCTGTGACTTTAGAGCAAGCTCTTAATGCGATTAAGCATTAAGGGCGCAGTGATACGGAACAGATGCCATATTTTATATTGCGTACCAGATTTCCGTCAGTCTTCATAAATCTCAAAGAAAAACTTTTCTCCCCTTCCCCAATGTGGTACACTGATAGAAAACAAAATAGAAATCCGTATTTGCGGAGTTTGGAGGCGAGATATATGAGAATTGGAAATGGTTATGACGTACATCGTCTGGTAGAAAATAGAAAGTTAATCCTTGGTGGAGTGGAGATTCCTTATGAAAAGGGACTTCTTGGACACTCTGATGCGGATGTTCTGCTTCATGCAGTGATGGATGCACTTCTTGGAGCGGCGGCACTTGGAGATATCGGAAAGCATTTTCCAGATAATGACCCTGCATATGAGGGAGCGGACAGTATGAAACTTCTTGAAGAGGTTGGAAAGCTGTTACAGGAAAAGGCTTATTTTATTGAAAATATTGATGCGACAGTGATCGCACAAAGACCGAAGCTTGCTCCATACATTCCAGAGATGAAAAAAAATATTGCAAGAGTTCTTGGCATTCAGGAAGGGCAGGTTAATGTAAAGGCAACGACAGAAGAAGGACTTGGATTTACCGGGGAAGGTCTTGGTATTTCAGCGTCAGCTGTTTGTCTGCTTTCAGAGATTCAGAATTATGTTGGTGCGGATGTTTTGATGGAGGACAGAGGCTGTGCAGGCTGCGGCGGCTGTGCAAGATTTGGAGGCATTCAGAAATGATAGTCTGGGATGATGGAACGAAAAAGCAGAGAGTTTATGAGATGTGGGAAGATAATTTTCATGACCCAGTATCTTATGCGAACTTTTATTTTAATGAAGTATATGGAAAAAATGAAGTTTTGCTGAATCAGAAGTCGCAGGCAGATGACGACATTGTGAAGGGAATGCTGCATTTAAATCCATATACACTTCATGTAAAAGGACAGCCGGCAGAGGCAAAGTATATCGTTGGTGTGGCAACGGATGAAGAGTACAGAAGACAGGGTGTGATGAGGGAACTTCTTGTAAAGACCTTTCAGGAGCTTCGTAGCAGAGGTGAGTTGTTTACTTATCTGATGCCGGCAGACGAAAACTATTATCTGCCATTTGATTTTCGCTTTGGAATGGCTCAGGTAGAGCAGGAATTGGAATATTTGCCGGAATTGTGTAAAGAGACTGAAAAACAAGCGAAAGATACAATAGAAAAAGATGTGAAAGATAGTATTGATGCAAAACAGGAAAGTATTGCAAAAAATAAAGAAGTCTTATTAAAGAAAGAAGAAGTAGAACAGGAAAGCCAGCCAGAAGAATGTCAGGTAAAAGAGGATGTATTAGGAGACAATAAAAACAAAAGAGAATCTTCAAGTGAAAAATATACTTTCAAGACAGAACTCTCCGACACAGAACTTGAAACCCTTGCCGAACAGGAAAACGCCATCAAAGACACCTTGTTTGATATTTTCACAGAAGTTTCTATTCCATATATCCGAAGAATGGAAAAGGAAGTGAAGAGTGACTATGGACAGGTGCTCTATGTTTTTGATGGGGGATCTTATGTTGGCAGAGCTGCAGTAGGAGCAGAGGACAGCTACTTTGTTCTTTCACAGGTCTTTTGTGCAGATGCTTCTAAGAGGGAAAACTTTTTAGAACAGATTATTTTATATTGTGAAGAGAAATATCACTATAACCGATATCAGCTTGTACTTGACCCCTCTTGGAAAGATGTCACAACAAAAATAGGTTTATATAGAAATTTTCGTTTTATGCCAGCAAAAAGGGTGGAGAAGATTATGTTCCGTCTGCTAAATATAGAAGAACTTTCTAAGTTTTTAGAATGTAAAATAGAAACTCTAAAGGAAACTAGCGAAACAGAAAAGGAGAAAGTGGAAGCGAAGATTTTTGAAGCCGACAGCTGTGGAACGAATAGTGAGGAAAACGATGTTTGTAAATCTGATAATTGTGAAAATGCCATCTGTGAAATAGATAATTGTGAAGCATATACTTATAGAGCAGATATCTATATAGAAGATACGTATTTAGAAGAACAGAGCGGAGTATATCATTTTTTATTAAAAGATGGAAAGGTTTCTATCACAAAAACAGAGACTATAAAAACAGATGGTATGCAGAGCGTTTCTATTGCGGCTCTTACAGACTATCTTTTTGGCAAGAAGGAAGAAAGTGTTGATAACTGCGAAACTTTAACAGAAGAGGGAAAGAGATTTTTGAAAAACATTTGCCCGCTTTCTGAGAATTGTATTATGGAAATTGTCTGATGAATGTATTTTTAATGAAAAGGATTATTCCTGTAAAATGAGTTCACTTACGATTAAAAGATGCGAATAATAATATTAGATAGCTAACATTTTTTTGATTTATTATTGACAAAAGCAGGGAAATTGAATAGACTAAAAAGTACGTGAATAAAGACGGCGGAAGGCTTCGTCTCTCCGGGGAGACGGAGCTTTTTCATTGATAAAGGAGGAATAACATGAAGCTGTATAATACACTTACCAAACAGAAGGAAGAATTCGTTCCAGTACATGAGGGAAAGGTTGGAATGTATGTTTGCGGACCTACAGTATATAACTACATTCATATCGGTAATGCCAGACCAATGATCGTGTTTGATACGGTAAGAAGATATTTTGAATATAAGGGATACGATGTAAATTACGTTTCTAACTTTACAGATGTTGATGACAAAATTATTAAAAAAGCAAACGAAGAGGGCGTTCCTGCATCTGAGATTTCAGAACGTTTTATTGCAGAGTGTAAAAAAGATATGGAAGGACTTAATATCGAGCCTGCCACACATAATCCAAAAGCAACCGAAGAAATTGACGGAATGATTGCCATGATTTCTACATTAATTGAAAAAGGCTATGCTTACGAAAAGAACGGCACTGTATATTTCCGTACTCGTAAGTTTAAAAATTACGGACAGCTTTCTAAAAAGAATCTTGATGATATGAGAGCAGGAATCCGTATCGCAGTAAGTGATGAGAAAGAAGATGCGATGGATTTCGTATTATGGAAGCCAAAGAAAGAGGGTGAGCCTGCATGGGTATCTCCATGGGGTGAAGGACGTCCGGGCTGGCATATCGAATGTTCTGAAATGTCTAAGAAGTACATTGGTGATACAATCGACATTCATGCAGGCGGAGAGGACTTAGTATTCCCTCATCATGAGAATGAAATTGCACAGAGCGAAGCCTGCAACGATGAAAAGTTTGCAAATTACTGGATGCATAATGCATTCTTAAATATTGATAATAAGAAAATGTCCAAATCTGCCGGAAACTTCTTTACCGTAAGAGAAATCAGTGAAAAGTATCCATTACAGGTTATCCGTTTCTTCATGTTAAGCGCACACTATAGAAGTCCATTAAACTTCAGCGATACGTTAGTAGAAGCTTCTAAGAATGGTCTTGAGAGAATTCTCACAGCAATTGACCATTTAAGGGAAGTGATTGCAGCAGCTCCAGAAGGAGAACTTAACGTAGAAGATCAGAAGAACTTAGAAGAGGCAAATGCATTAAAAGCGAAATATGAAGCAGCTATGGAAGATGACTTCAACACAGCCGATGCAATCGCTGCAATCTTTGAACTTGTAAAACTTGCTAACGTTACAGCAGAAAGCGGAAGCAAAGCATATGCACAGCAGCTTCTTGACATAATCGTACAGCTTTGCGATATTCTTGGTATTATCACAGAGAAAAAAGAAGAACTTCTTGATGATGATATTGAAGCATTGATTGAGGAAAGACAGGCAGCAAGAAAGGCAAAGAATTTTGCCCGCGCCGATGAAATCCGTGATTTATTAGCAGATAAAGGAATCATTCTTGAAGATACAAGAGCAGGTGTCAAATGGAAACGTGCTTAAAAGGAATTGCAGAACATTTTCCATTAACAGAGAAAGAGCTTCGGGGATACTCCTCTCTGGGGCTTGCCTATATTGGAGACTGCATTTATGAATTGTTTGTCCGCACAATGGTTGTAACAAAGGGAAATGATAAGGCAAACCATTATCACCAGAAAACAATCAGCTACGTTAATGCAGCGGCACAGACAGCCATGATGGAGAAAATCAAACCCTTACTTACCGATGAGGAAAAAGCAGTTTTCCGCCGTGGAAAGAATGCGAAAACTCCATCACCGGCAAAGAATCAGTCCAACCACGATTATCATATTGCCACAGGATTTGAAGCGTTGATGGGATATTTGTACCTTTCCGGACAGATGGAGCGGTTAGAAGAATTAGTTCGAATCTGTTTGTCGGATGAAGAAGATGTATAATTATCTGCCAATTTGACAAATGACAGAGCAGTATAGAAAAAAAGTAATTTATATGTAGTGAATTTTCATGTTTTCATGCGGATTTACTACATAATTTATAATTGAAAAATAGAAATGAGGAAAAATATGGCATACGAAGAGTGTACCGTTGTCGGACGTAATGCGGTAATGGAAGCATACCGTTCCGGCAAAACAATTGATAAATTATTTATTTTAGATGGCTGCCAGGATGGTCCGATTAAGTCAATCCTTCGCGAAGCCAGAAAAAGAGACACCTTAATCAAGTTTGTCTCCAAAGAGAAGTTAGACTCTTTATCTTCTCATGAAAAGCATCAGGGTGTTGTTGCAATCGCAGCCGCTTACGAATATGCAACCGTAGAAGATTTATTTAAAAAAGCAGAAGAAAAAGGAGAAGCTCCTTTCTTCATTCTCTGTGATGAAATCGAAGATCCACATAACTTAGGAGCGATTATCCGTACCGCAAACCTCGCAGGCGCGCACGGCGTAATCATTCCAAAAAGACGTGCAGTAGGACTTACCAGTACCGTTGCAAAAGTATCTGCCGGTGCATTAAACTACACACCAGTAGCCCGCGTAACAAACCTTTCCAGAACCATTGATGAACTCAAAGACAAAGGTATGTGGTTTGTCTGTGGTGACATGGGTGGAGAACTCATGTATGATTTAAACCTTACTGGTTCTATCGGTCTTATCATCGGAAACGAAGGAAATGGTGTAAGCCGCCTTGTCAAAGAAAAGTGCGACTACGTTGCTTCTATCCCGATGAAGGGGGATATTGATTCTCTGAATGCTTCTGTAGCAACGGGAGTACTTGCATTTGAAATTGTGAGACAGAGAATGGGGAAATAGTTTTGGTTTGAGACAAAACAAAAGATGTCATAGTAAAATTATCAAATAAAGAACTGGCACATCAAACAAATAAAGCATATTTGTGATTTCAGAGTAAGGTTTGAATGTAAGCACTTAAGCGAACATTCAAACCGCTGCAACTAAAATCATAAATATGCTTTTATTTATCTTTCGGTGGGAGTATGTTTTGTCACACAAATTAATATTTACCGGAAATTCATCTTTTTAAAGTCATTAACATCCCTCTCTCTGCGGAATTCCTGCTTCTTCACCATCGCCACCAGCTCAGGTTCTTTCTTCGCCGTATAAGCAAGAGCGCGGTAATGCTTTAACACATTCTTTCGAAACATTGGTGTAATCTCCGCATAGTTTGTAAACTGTTCAATAACTTTTTTGTTAAAAGACTGATGTTCCTGAAAATATGTCGCAGCTTCTTTTTCAAATTGATGATACATTTCTTTTTCTTCTGGTGTATTTAAAGCGGCGATAATCATCTCATTCTTCATATCGCAGGAAAATGCCTGCAATTTCTTTAAAGAAATACGGTGACGAATCATAGTGAGTTTTAAATAGCGATACCAGGTATTACGGAACTTGATATAGTATTCACTTACTCCGCCGTCATAAACGTCAAGACCTTTACAGAAGTTGTAATTTCTCTTCATATATGTATAATCAAAAAGAATATTCTGTACGAGATAACTGATAAAATATCCTGCCCGATAAAGTGGAGAGGTATATTTATCATAATAAAGATAATCATCAAAATCGACATTCATTTTTTTGATATTTTTAAACTTAATGTAATGATAAATACGGTAAGTGACATACACAAGAATAATAATACCGATAAATGTAGCGCGGTAAAGATTACGATGTACACCGGACATAAAAACAGATCGTGAAAGACCATAGATAGCGGCAACACAGGCGGCTACGATGGTAGCAAACATTTCAAACATAACACACATTCCTTTCTTAATTGTATATTATCATATCCTATTTTTTATAAAAAAACAATCGCTTTATGTGATGTATGCCTGTAAAAAATTAATAAAAATACGGTGAAAATAAAAACAAAATATGGCAAAGGATGATAGGAACAGAGCAAAAGGCTATTGACCTTTTCTTTAAAATACGATATGATAATAAACAAACATATGTTTGCGAAAAGGAGAGCGAAGATGAAGAAGATAAAAATACTTTTACTATCATTGTTACTCGTATTTTGTATGGTGGGATGCAGTGAGGGCAGTTCTGTTGCAATTTCAGGAAGCGGAGATAAAACATCGGGTAAGATAAGACAGAATGGTTCTGATATGGAGGTACATTTTATTGATGTAGGCCAGGGTGATTCGATTTTGATAAAGGCAGGAGACCATGCGATGCTCATTGACGCAGGAGATAACAGTGAGGGGACAGCGGTACAGTCCTACTTAAACAGCCAGAATGTGGAGAAACTTGATTATGTTATCGGAACCCATCCGGATGCTGACCATATCGGCGGGCTTGATGTTGTTGTTTATAAGTTTGATTGTAAAAAAGTCTTTATGCCTGATGTTACTTCAGATACAAGGACATATGAGGATGTAGTGCAGGCATTGAAGTCTAAGAACCAGAAGGCACAGGTACCGAAACTTGGAAAAACTTATTCTTTAGGAGATGCCTCTTTTACAATCGTTGCTCCAGTAAAGGAATATGGAGATGAGACGAATAACTGGTCTATCGGAATTGTACTTCAATATGGTAAGAATCGTTTTCTATTTACGGGAGATGCAGCAAAGCAGGCAGAAGATGATATGATAGATACAGGAGAAGACCTTTCTGCCGATGTTTATAAAGCCTCTCATCACGGAAGCAAGACGGGTTCCGGCGATGATTTCCTGAATAAAGTGAATCCAACATATGCCGTGATTAGCTGTGGTGAAGGGAATAAATACGGACATCCATCTGCACAGACGCTAAATAATTTCCGAAGCCGAGGTATTAAGACCTTTCGAACCGATAATCAGGGAACCATAGTAGCCTACAGTGATGGAAGTAATATTACATGGAATGCTTCACCAGATACAACATGGACACCAGGCGAGCCAAAAGGTTCTTCTTCTAGTTGGAATACAACATCGAAAAAGGGAACTACTAAGGGTAATGCAGGTAAAACAACTTCTAAGACTTCCTCAAAAAAGACTACAGCAAAGAGTACTACAGATAAGGCATCCTCAAAAACTTCATCGAAAAAAACTACAGAAAGTACAGCAAAAAATACTTCCAAAAATAAGGTATCCTATGTTATAAATGAAGACACAGGCAAGTTTCATCTTTCGTCCTGCCGTTTTGTAAAGCAGATGAATGAGGAAAACAAAGTCATCTCTTCAAAGAGCAGAGACACATTAATAAAGGAAGGTTATGAAGCTTGTAAGGTATGCAAACCGTAAGTAAGATATATAAGGAGCAATTTGATTTATGAAAGACGGAAAAAGTATCGTTTTAATCGGTATGCCCGGTGTAGGAAAAAGTACAATTGGTGTTATTTTAGCAAAAGAGATAGGTTATCAGTTCCTTGATGCGGACCTTCTCATTCAGGAACAGGAAGGAATGCTGTTAAAAGATATTATCGCAACAAAGGGACATGATGGATTCCTTGCAGTAGAGAATCAGGTAAACCGCGAAGTCAATGCAAAGCATTCTGTTATCGCTACAGGTGGAAGTGCAGTATATTGTGAAGAAGCAATGCTTCATTATAAAGATACCTGCCAGATAGTTTATCTTCGTTGTCCATATGAGATTCTATCCAAACGACTTGGAGATTTAAAAGGAAGAGGCGTAGCCTTAAAAGATGGTCAGACTTTACTTGACCTTTTCGAAGAGAGAAGCGTACTCTACGAGAAATATGCTGACCTGATCATAGACGAAGATGATAAGGGGATTGAAGAAACATTGGAGATTTTGAAAGAAAAACTGGGTTAAGGATAAACAGACGACCACGACAAAAGGGCATTGTATAATAAATGCTTCGTATCACTGCATGATGAATGCTCAACCGCATCCATCATTTGCTCTAAGGCGGATTTATTATACAATGCCCTTTTTCCCTGCTTGGGAAATTCTCCATACTAACGCTTTTCAAAAAACAGGAAAACTGATGCACTAAATCTTTTCACAAATAAGGAAATCTGGCGTATAATTAATTTTCAAAAAGGTCGAAAAAGCACGTATTAAAAAGGAGAGTAATTCTTACTATAATGGCATTGTAAATCAAAAGTGCTTAAGTACTTAAAAATCAGACAGGAAAGATTTGAAAAGTATATTTTAAAAGGAGGATTACATGATGAATGAAAATTGGCTGGGATTAGACGGACAGGTAGTTATTGTAACAGGTGGTGCTTCAGGTATCGGAAAACATGTAGTAGACACTCTTGTAAAGGTTGGAGCAAATGCAGTTGCCGTTGACCTTAATGTAAAAACAGGAGATGAACTTGACGGAGCTTACTGTGTACAGTGTAATGTTACAGATCCAGAAAGCGTGAAGCAAATGGTGCAGGCCGTTCTTGAAAAATATGGAAAGATTGATGCATTAGTAAATAATGCAGGAATTAATCTTCCAAGATTACTTGTTGATGTAAAGGGAGAAAAGCCAGAATACGAGTTAAATGAAGATTCTTTTGGAAAGATGTTTGCTGTAAATGTAAAAGGTGTTTTCCTTTGTGCACAGGCAGTTGCAAGAGAACTTGTAAAACAGGGACATGGAGTTATCTTAAATATGTCCAGTGAGTCCGGAAAAGAAGGTTCTCAGGGACAGTCAGCGTACTCCGCTACAAAAGGTGCGGTAGACAGCTTCACTCGTTCTTGGGCAAAGGAACTTGGAAAGTACAATGTACGAGTTGTTGCATGTGCACCGGGAATCATGGAAGCAACAGGTCTTCGTACCACAGCTTACAATGAAGCTTTAGCATATACAAGAGGGGTAAAACCAGAAGATTTATCCACAGATTACAGTAAAGTAATTCCAATCGGAAGAGACGGAAAGCTTGATGAAGTAGGAAGTCTTGTAGCATATCTCGTATCGGATCAGGCAAGCTACATCACAGGAACAACAGTTAACATTTCTGGAGGAAAATCCAGAGGATAATCTGCTTTACATAATATGTATTAGAGCATTTTTTAAACAAGCTCAGGGGAATATCTGCTGTAGCTGTCTTTACAGTAGATTTCCCAGAGGCATATTTATGGAAGGGGAAGAGAGAAGGAGGTTCGCTATGATAAAAATAGCACTTGTAATTGGATTGGCATTTGTCATCCAGTTTGTGTTAAGCAGTTTTCAGATGAAGAATTTCAACAATGAATTTGTTCGGTTAAGACGGAAGGGCAAGGTCGCAATTGGCAGAAAGTCGGGAGGATTCCATGCAGGGGCAATCGTAATGTTTCGTATAGATGAAAAGGGGATTATTCAGGAATCGAGAAAGATAGAAGGAACGACATTTCTTGCCAGAGTAAAAGATTTTCCGGGATTTGAAGGACGTTATGTTGGAGATTTATCTGTAAATGATGTGGAAAAAAGTCATAAGAATCTGAGAAAAGCCGTAGAGGACGCAGCACTAACCTATAGAAAATACATGGCAGGGGAAGAAATAGCGCAGCCTCCTTCTAATTTCCAGAAAGCAGGCAATGTGGTAACAAATCTATTTAATCGACGCGCAGGAGCGTAAAGAGGGAGGTAACTATGAATATTTTAGTTAAATTGGCTTCAGGATTTATGAATCTTTTTACCTTAGGTGGAGAACAGTTTGTAAGCTGGGTTACAGGAATTATTCCAACAGTCCTGATGCTGTTATTATTAATGAACGCAATCATCGCATTAGCAGGAGATGAATCTGTAAATAAACTTGCAAGAGTATGTACCAAGAATCCGATTCTTCGTTATCTTGTACTTCCATTTGTATCTGCATTTATGTTAGGTAACCCAATGGCTCTTTCCATGGGTAAATTCATGCCAGAATTTTATAAACCAGCATATTATGCTTCCGCTACATATCACTGTCATACAAACAACGGTATTTTCCCACATATTAATGCATCTGAACTTTTTGTATGGCTTGGAATTGCAAATGGAATCTCTACTTTAAAATTAGATACAACACCTTTAGCAGTACGTTATCTTTTAGTAGGTCTTGTAGCAAACTTTATTTCTGGATGGGTAACAGAGTTTACAACAAGATATGTAGAAAAACAGCAGGGTGTAAAGCTTAGTCGTACATTAAAAACATCAGAAAATTAAAGGAAACGATAGAGGGAGGAACGGAAATGTCAGAATTAAGAGCAATCAGGATTGAAAGAGGTCCGCAGGGATTTGGTGGTCCACTTATTATTCGTCCAACAGAACAGAAAAATAAAGTTATGTATATTACTGGTGGTGGAACTGCACCAGAATGTCTTAAAAAAATCGTAGAACTCAGTGGTATGACACCAGTAGATGGTTTCCACGGTTCTGCACCAGAAGAAGAACTTGCCATGGTTATCGTAGACTGTGGCGGAACACTTCGCTGTGGTATTTATCCACAAAAAAGAATTCCTACGGTAAATGTAATGCCAGTTGGTAAATCTGGCCCACTTGCTAATTTTATTACAGAAGATATTTATGTATCTGCAGTTACTTCTAAACAGATTTCTCTTGCAGATGAAGCAGATGTAGAAGAAGACGCAAAGGCTGCAGAGACTTCCGAGAAGAAGGAAGAAAAAACAGTGAAGTTTAATGCAGACCAGAAAGTATCAGAAACACTTGCTGCACAGGAAAACAAATCTATCATCACAAAAGTAGGTTTAGGTGTTGGTAAATTTGTAAATACCTTTTATCAGGCAGGCCGTGATGCCATTCAGACATGTATCACAACACTTCTTCCATTTATGGCATTTGTATCTTTACTTGTAGGTATCATTAATGGTTCTGGTTTTGGTAACGCATTTGCCAAACTGTTAACTCCATTAGCAGGAAACGTTTTTGGACTGGTTGCTCTTGGCGTAATTTGTTCTATCCCAGGTTTATCCGCTTTACTTGGACCTGGAGCAGTTATCGCACAGATTGTCGGAACATTAATCGGAACAGAAATTGGAAAAGGAACAATCGCTCCACAGCTTGCACTTCCAGCACTTTTTGCAATCAACTGTCAGGGCGCATGTGACTTTATCCCGGTAGGTCTTGGACTTGCGGAAGCAGAACCGGAAACCATCGAAGTTGGTGTACTTTCCGTTATGTATTCCAGATTCTTAACAGGTTGGATTCGAGTATTGATTGCGTATGCAGCAAGCTTTGGATTATATGCATAAATAAAGTAGGGAAAATGAATATAAGATGTACTTTGGGATCTTGTTCAAACTTGATTTTGCGAGAAGATTCCAAAGGTACATTAAGAAATTAGAGAGAAAAGATATTTAGGTATAACAAAAGTTTTATAATACAATAAATTTGTAAGGAAAATTTACAAATAGGATTTGCAGCTTGAATTGTGAATGAAATTATAAAGAAGATTGTAATAGAAAAAATATAAAAATTAGCTCTGTGATGTATTGGAGAATGTGTTACAATGTAAAAAAGAGCAAAGTGTAGAAAGGACGGGAAATCATGGCTGTAATTTATGAGAATAGGGTAAAAGAACTTGGAAAAGATATTATGATGATGAATGGAGGAGACTTCATTATTATTTTTGGAGACAGTGCTCCGGCAGAACTTAGAGATTATTGTTATTCTGTAGATGTGAATCCTATCAATGGAGAAATCAAAGCAGGACAGACATTAAAGATTGATGAGAATGAATATAAGATTACCTGTGTGGGAGAAGAAGCACCGGTAACACTTGCAGGTCTTGGTCATTGTACCATCCGTTTTAACGGAATGACAGAAGCAGAGCTTCCTGGAACACTTTATGTAGAAAAAAAACCAGTTCCGGAAATTAAAGTTGGTACAACGATTCAGATTATAGAATAAATTTATAAGCTATTCAGAATATCAGAATTATGAAAGTGATATTTTGTGAATAGATTTTAGAGCGTGTTTCAAACATGCTCTGGATAGCTACCTGAAAAGTGAATACAAAACAGATGTACTGTCCCATTAATATTTGATATATCTCAGATATAACTCTTTTCCTCTCTTGTGAGATTAAATATTAGTGAGGCAGTATTCTAGATAAATCTAAAAAATCTGAAAAGGATAATGGAAGAGGTATGAAAAATTTATTTGGTGATAACAGGCAGGCTAACATCCTGTCTGTTTTGCGAAAAAATTCTGCATTAAATATTGAGATCCTCGCGCAGCGGTTTGGGGTGAGCGAGCGTACAGTTCGAAATGATATTAAAGATATTAACAGAGAATTGAAAAACAGTGGTCTGGTTGAAATCAATCAGGGTAAATGCAGTCTCAGGGTATTTGATGCCAGAGATTTTCAGAATGCTTATGCCCGTATTATTGAGACAGATGATTTGATGAATTCTTCGCAAAAAAGGCAGGAGTATGTTTTTGCCAAGCTTATGAGGGCAATGGAACCAGTTCTTACTGATGATATTGCCTATGAGATGAACATAGGGCGAAGTACATTAATCAGTGATTTGAAAAAGCTTCGTCAGACAATGGAAAAGTATGAACTTGAAATTGTAGGTAAGACCAGTAAGGGACTTGCTCTTGGCGGCTCGGAATTGAATATACGAAAGTTTGTGATGGAGAATCTTTTTGATTCTATTTATCAGAATTATCCACAAGATGAGTTGATGTTAGGAAAAATTCGTGAAGCGATGGCAGAAAAGAATTTTGAAGAAGCCACACAAAAAATGTTTGAAAACTATATGACACTGATGTTTGATCGCTTTTTGACAGGACATGTGATTAATCGTATGCCAGAAAAATATTATAATTTGGTATCAAGGAACAGTTTTTCATTCGTGGATAAATTAATTGACGATATTTCAAAAGAATTTTATGTCGAGATTCCTGTAGAGGAAAAAATATTTGTGTTTCTGCCAATTATCGGAATGCGTACTCCGGCTGACAGTAAAAATATGTATAGCATAGAACTTGATGAGAAAATTCGACCGTTATTACAAAAGATTGTAGAACAGATTCGGCAGGAATTAAATATCTCGATTGATACGCATGAATTTACAGAAAAATTTATGTATCACATCATGTTTATGATTAACCGGCTCCGCTATAACGTACATATTGATAATCCGATGTTTGAGGATATTCATTATAAATATCCGCTGGCATTTAAGATGGCAGAAATAGCAGCCAGAGTCATTGCAGAAGATGCAGAAGTAGAAGTTACACAGGCAGAGATGGGATATCTTGCCGCTTATTTTGGTGTATTTCTAGAAGTGAATACATTAAATCAAAAGCAACAGAAAATAGCAGTTATCAGTGATAAGGGAAGAGTGACCGCACAATTATTTGCTGTACAGATTCGTAAGGTAGTGGATAGTAGTAGCCAGCTTGATATCCTTTCACCATCAGAAGCGGTAAGTGGAATACTTGATCAGTATGATATAGTGATTTGTACAACGGAGCATATCATAGAGTGCGAATGTCCAGTCATCTATATTCATGAGATTTTTGATGAAAATGAATTGAAAAATAAGCTTCGTCAGGCAAAGTTTTGTAAGGGAACAGATGCTGCAATCTTAGATGACAACTGGTATGTCATGGCAAATATTTTAGAAGAAGACACTTTCTTTAATTTGTCAGAGCAGGAAGACTATATTTCCGCATTAAACTACATGATAGATACTCTTACAGAAAGAGATTATGTGGATGTAGATTTTAAAGAACGAGTATGGGAAAAAGAATCACGTTCAAGTATGACCATAGATAATATTGCAATTCCACATGCAGTGCAAAAAGCAGGAAATAGTATCGTATTGTCTGTAGGAGTATTTCGAAAACCAATGCCTTATAAAGAAGAAAGCATTCAGATTGTATTTCTTTTGGCACTTCCAGAAGAAATCCGAGATGAGAATCGATTAGTTTGTGTGTACGATGAAATTATGTCACTTGTAAAAAATGATGAGATGATAGAAAAAATTACACAATCAGAAAACTATATTGATTTTATGAAAGTGTTATATAAGAGAAATTGACAGAGATATAACAAAATAAAAAGAGAACTATCTAATGGATATATATAGATAGTTCTCTTTTAGTGCGCTTATATAGTAAGCTGATGACGAGACTTGAACTCGAGACCTCCGCCTTACCAAGGCGACGCTCTACCGACTGAGCTACATCAGCAATTCAGATGTACAAACCTGACAAAGAGCATTCTATCATGACGTTATAGGTTTGTCAACGGAATTTTACAGAATTTTTGAAAAAATAGAAACAATTATAGAAATTTCTTTGCACAAAATAAATGATGTGTTATAATGACCGAGTATGCAATAAAAAGACTAGGGAGGATTTTATGTTTTTTGAAGGAAAACAAGACAAGAAGAAAAATAAGATGAAGATAGCTAGAAATATTATAAGTTTTGTATTAGCAGGAATTATACTGTTTTCCTCTGTGGGAGCGAATGCAGCAAGTGCATCTGAGGCAGTTGTGACTCCGACAGCAATGATTTCTAAAGGAACAGCGGTTTCTACATATAAAGCGAATATACAAAGTGGAAATGGAATAAGAACATATCGTGTGTTCGCACAGGTAAGTGATACATATAAGAGAAATTCATTTGTTGGACGCCACGGATGTGCTGTATGTTCTCTTACAACAGTTTTGTCTGGCTATAGCTCAAAATATAAAAAATATACACCGGCAAAGACATATAAGCTTTTAGAAAAAAAGGTTTTTGGAAGTAAAAGATGGAATGCAAATTATAGAAAGTCTTTAGGGGCGCAGAGACCAGTTTCTCTTTATGGAATTTCTAAGGTGTTAAGTTATTGTAATATTTCAAATCGTTATATTCGCTTTTTTAAGGATAAAACAGCAGTTAAACAGATTGAAAATCATTTAAAAACAGGGAATCCTGTTATTATTGAAGTAAATAACCGCAAACAAAAGAATGGAAGATTTGGTTCTTATACCACGAAATGGTCTTCTTCAAAACATACAATGGTACTCCTTGGGATAACAGATACAGGAAAAGTTATTGTAGCAGATTCTGCAACAAGGAAATGGTCAGGGACGAAGCAGAGGATAAAATTTACTACAATGGATGAACTTGTACAATATATGATTCCATGTAAAAGCATTTCTACAAGTGTTTATTTTAAGGGGGTTTCCAGTTCTGGAGGATATGTTTTAGTAAATCCATAATACAAATAGTTTGCTAGAGCGTGTTTGAAAGATTAAAAAGCAATCTGTATGCCTCAATTTGTAGAGAAAATTGTTTAAACATGCTCCAGAAAGTTGGATTTGTCAAAACTTTAAATTAATTATCTTATTTTACAAGAAAAAACAATGTTTTGCTTTTGATATCATATTTTTTTATTTTCTGTCATATATTATTAAAAACTGTAAAGGTATAATAATAAGACAGGAGTGCAAATATGAATAGAAAGAAACGGACCAATTACAGATATGTTCTTCTTTTCCTGGGATTATGGTTTTTATGGTTTCAGAATGTAAGTGCGTCACAAATGCTTTTTCCATTTGTGGCAGACGACTGGCTTTCGTTTGAGGAACATACTCTTTTAAAACTTCAACAGGAAGCAGCGGAAAAAGAGACAGCAACTACAAAAGATAAAACGAAAAATAATAAAGAAAACGTAAAAGAAACAATGGCGGTTCCGGTAAAATATGATAATGTCATAAGTACCGGGGATCGCCAGATTCTTTATAAAGTAGTTTCTATGGAGTGTGACACGGATTATGAAGGATCGTTGGCAGTGATAAGTTGTATGCTTAATCGTTTAGAATCTGACAAATATCCGGATAATTTGATGGATGTGGTGAAGGAGAAGGCTCAATTTAGTGCATATTATGACAAAAAAACAGAAACATATCCATATGTTGATCGTGTGCCCTCCAAAGAATGTATACAGGCAGTGGATGATGCTCTTTCCGGTAAAAGAAGAAATCTTCCTTCTTATATTTTATATTTTCGTTCTTCTGCCTATAAAAAGTTAAAAGGTTATAAGAAATATGGGCAGATAGGAGACAATACTTATTTTTATAAAGAGCATGATAAGGAACTCAATAAAAAATAAGAGCGTTGATTTTTACTTGTACAGGAAAAATAAGTATGATATGATAGAACGCAGGTAAAGGGAAGAGAAGCCTTTATAGAATGTGTTTTAGAAAATTTAATGTATTGGCGAGCATTTTTTAAACACGCTCCAGGGTACAGGAATTTTAATGATGCATATAGAGTTACAGGAGGATGAGAATGGAAGAAAAAGAAAAAGTATCGAAGAATTTTATAGAGATGGCGATTGACAAAGATTTAGAAGAAGGTGTCTACGATCATGTCATGACCAGATTCCCTCCAGAACCGAATGGATATCTTCACATCGGGCATGCGAAGTCTATCTTATTAAACTACGGACTGGCACAGAAATATAATGGTAAGTTCAATCTTCGATTTGATGATACGAACCCTACAAAGGAAAAGGTAGAATTTGTAGAATCTATTAAGAAGGATGTAGAGTGGTTAGGTGCTGATTACGAGGACAGACTGTTCTTTGCTTCAAATTATTTTGATCAGATGTATGAAGCAGCAGTTACTCTTATTAAGAAGGGTAAAGCTTATGTCTGTGATTTATCTGCAGAAGAAATCCGTGAGTACAGAGGAACTTTAAAGGAGCCAGGAAAGGAAAGTCCTTACCGTAACCGTTCTGTAGAAGAGAACTTAGAGCTGTTTGAGAAGATGAAAAATGGAGAGTTCGCTGATGGTGAGAGGGTTCTTCGTGCCAAGATTGATATGGCGGCTGGCAATATCAATATGAGAGATCCAATTCTTTATCGTGTGGCACATATGACGCATCACAACACAGGAGATAAGTGGTGTATTTATCCAATGTATGACTTTGCTCATCCAATTGAGGATGCGATTGAAGGTGTAACACATTCTATCTGTACACTGGAATTTGAAGATCACAGACCTCTCTATGACTGGGTTGTAAAGGAAGTTGGTTTTGAACAGCCTCCAAGACAGATTGAGTTTGCAAAAATGTACCTTACTAATGTAATTACAGGTAAGCGTTATATTAAGAAGTTGGTAGAAGATGGTATTGTAGATGGCTGGGATGATCCACGTCTTGTGTCTATCGCAGCACTTAGAAGAAGAGGATTTACCCCGGAAGCCATCCGTAACTTCATCGAGCTTGCTGGTGTTTCTAAGGCGCAGAGTTCTGTAGATTATGCGATGTTAGAGTTCTGTATCCGCGATGACTTAAAGCTTAAAAAGTCTCGTGTGATGGCAGTTCTTGATCCGGTTAAGGTTGTTATTACAAACTATCCAGAAGGACAGATTGAATACTTAGATGTAGAAAATAACAGAGAGAATGAAGAGTTAGGAAGCCGTAAAGTAGCTTTTGGTCGTGAACTTTACATCGAGAGAGACGATTTCATGATTGATCCTCCAAAGAAATATTTCCGACTTTATCCAGGTAACGAAGTTCGTTTGATGAACGCATATTTTGTAAAATGTACTGATTATATTACAGATGAGAATGGCAAGGTAACAGAAATTCACTGTACTTATGATCCAGAGACGAAGAGCGGAAGCGGATTTACTGGACGTAAAGTAAAGGGAACCATTCACTGGGTATGTGCAGACGAATGTGTTGATGCAGAAGTGAGATTATATGAGAACATCGTGGATGAAGAGAAGGGGGGTTATAATGAGGATGGAAGTCTTAACTTAAATCCAAACTCTCTTACGATTCTTCCAGAATGTAAATTAGAAGCAGGTTTAAAAGACAGCAAGGCTTATGACAGTTTCCAGTTTGTAAGACAGGGCTATTTCTGCTGTGATGCAAAAGACAGCAGCGAGGAACATCTTGTATTTAACCGAATCGTTTCTCTTAAGAGCTCTTATAAACCGAAAAAATAAGGTCTGAGAATATCAGATTTTGTTATGATTTTATCGTTATATTCATGACAGAACAAAATCGTGAAAGCCGCAGAAATACTTACTTTTTGCGGTTTTTACTTGCGCTTTTTGTCTGTTCATGTAATAATAAAAACACGCTGAAATTTAGTTACTTATTTGGCGAGATTATGAGTGAGGTGTAACCGTATGTACAAAATTGTAAAAAAAGAAACGCTTAACAGCGTTGTAGAGCTGATGGAGATTCATGCTCCTTTCGTAGCGCGCAAATGCGAGCCTGGTCAGTTCATCATCCTTCGTGTGGATGAAGATGGTGAGAGAGTACCACTTACTATCGCAGATTATGACAGAGAAAAAGAGACTGTTACTATTATTTATCAGGTATTGGGATATTCAACAACTCTGTTAAGTCAGAAAAAAGAAGGCGAATGTGTAGCAGACTTCGTAGGACCTCTTGGAGTGCCTGCTGCCCTTGAAAAGAAAGAGAATAAAGTTATTGGTGTTGCCGGTGGTGTTGGAGCTGCTCCTTTATATCCACAGCTTCGCAAATTAGCAGAGAATGGAACAAAGGTTGATGTAATCATCGGTGGTAAGAGCAAAGAATACGTTTTATGGGCTGATAAATTCCGTGAATTCTGTGAGAATGTATATGTAGCAACAGATGACGGAAGTGAAGGAACGAAAGGATTCGTTACTACAGTTCTTCAGGATCTTTTAGATAAAGGCGAAGTGTATGATGAGTGTATCGCTATCGGACCGCTGATCATGATGAAGAACGTTGTAAAAGTTACAAAGCCTGCTGATCTTCATACTATGGTATCCTTAAATCCTATCATGATTGATGGAACAGGAATGTGTGGTGGATGTCGTGTTACTATCGGCGGAGAGACAAAGTTCGCTTGTGTAGACGGACCTGATTTCGACGGATTCTTAGTAGACTTTGACGAATGTATGAAACGTCAGGGAATGTTTAAGGAAGAAGAACACGAATGTAAAATGATGGCACTGGGAGGAGAAGCATAATGGCAAAGAAAAATATGAGTCTGACAAAGGTTCCAATGCCGGAACAGGCACCAGACGTAAGAAATAAAAACTTTGAAGAAGTTGCACTTGGTTACACTGCTGAGATGGCAATGGAAGAGGCAACAAGATGTTTAAACTGCAAGAATAAACCTTGTGTAAGTGGATGTCCGGTAAATGTACCAATCCCTGGATTTATCGAGAAAGTAGCAGAGGGAGACTTCGAAGCTGCTTACGAGATTATCACAAGCGAGAATGCACTTCCTGCAATCTGCGGTCGTGTATGCCCACAGGAGAACCAGTGTGAAGGTAAGTGTGTACGTGGTATTAAGGGACAGCCTGTTGGTATTGGACGTATGGAAAGATTCGTTGCAGATTATCATATGGAACATGCTGAGCCAGTAAAAGCTGACATTAAGAAGAATGGTAAGAAAGTCGCAGTCGTAGGTTCTGGTCCATCCGGAATTACTTGTGCAGGTGAGCTTATCAAAAAAGGCTATGATGTTACTGTATTTGAGGCATTACATAAAGCTGGTGGTGTATTAAGTTATGGTATTCCAGAATTCCGTCTGCCTAAAGCATTAGTTGCGAGAGAAATCAAGAGTGTAGAAGATCTTGGTGTAGATATCGAGACGAACGTAATCGTTGGTCGTTCCGTAACAATTGATGAACTGATGGAAGATGGTTACGAAGCAGTATTTGTAGGAAGCGGTGCTGGTCTGCCAAGATTTTTAAATATTCCAGGAGAAAACTTACTTGGCGTATACTCTGCTAATGAGTTCCTCACTCGTGTAAACCTTATGAAGGGTTACAAGTTCCCAGAAGTTCCAACACCAGTAAAGGTTGGAAAGAGAGTAGCCGTAGTAGGTGCGGGTAACGTAGCTATGGATGCAGCAAGAACAGCAAAGCGTCTTGGTGCAGAAGAAGTTTACATCGTATACCGTCGTAGCGAAGAAGAAGCTCCAGCTCGTTTAGAAGAGCTTCATCACGCAAAAGAAGAAGGAATCATCTTCAAGTTCTTAAATAACCCAGCAGCTATCGTTGGTGATGACAACGGCTGGGTAAAAGGAATGGAAATCATCAAGCAGGAACTCGGCGAGCCAGATGCATCTGGAAGAAGACGTCCTGTACCAGTAGAAGGTTCTAACTACATCCTCGACGTTGAGACTGTAATCATCGCTATTGGACAGAGCCCTAACCCATTAATCCGCCATACAACACCAGGTCTTGAGTGTCAGAAGTGGGGCGGAATCATTGTAAACGAGGAGACAATGGAATCTTCTAAAGAGAACGTTTACGCTGGTGGAGACACGGTAACAGGAGCTGCTACAGTAATCCTTGCTATGGGAGCTGGAAAGAAAGCTGCTGCAGCAATCGATGAGAAACTGTCAAGTAAATAATTTTGATTTACCAGTTTGAATAAGACGGACGAACCTCCGAAATTTATAATATGTAAAATGCTTCATATCACTGCACTCTTAATGCTCTCCCGCATTAAGAGCTTGCTCTAAGACATATTTTACATACTATAAATTCCGGAGGTTCTGTTCATTTTAAAAACTATAAATTAGCGAAAAAACCTTAAACTTCTCAACAGAAAATTTTATGTATTGTTATCTAAGTGGAATCAGTATTGTTTATCTGATGGATTGGGGGATTTTTCAGAAGAAAATGATGTGAGTTTACTTTTGTAAATAAGATGGAATATTATGTCTATAAAAATATATTGAACGGGAGATATTAAAAAAATGAAAGTACAGATTGAAGTGGGTAAGGGTATTCAATGTGATGGTATAGAGATTATGTTTGGAGATAGTATTTTGTCTGTTGTAAAAGCTGTGGGTGAAGTTGATAAGTACGAAGATAATTACTATTTTTATGAGTCATCACTTTTAGTACATGTGGATTCTAATAATTGTATCGATGAAATAGAAATTAGAAACGATGAAAAACATAGTCATGTTGTGATGTTAAATGGTACTAATATTTTTTCTGAGACGAAAGATGTTATTGTAGAATTGATTGTAAGATTGAATCAAAGTTCTGCCGAAGATGAATTGGGAACATATGAGGCAAAAAGAATTGGCCTGGCATATTCATTTAGCATGACGGATGAAGAAATTAAAGAA
Organism: uncultured Anaerobutyricum sp.; assembly: GCF_934307085.1. GTDB lineage: Bacteria > Bacillota > Clostridia > Lachnospirales > Lachnospiraceae > Anaerobutyricum. Next base: position 80,733 of record NZ_CAKRCF010000001.1, on the reverse strand, counting down.
ATGATTTCTGAAGCAAAAGAAGAAGGAACATACGAAGAAATGAAGAAAGAAATAGAAGCGGATATTAAGAGGGCAAAATATCTGCAAACGATTTCTGTTCGTAAACCCAAACAATAAAAAAGAACGAGAAGCCTCATTATGCAGGTTCGTCTATTTTTCTCAAACCAAAAAGTCAGATTTTTCGTCTATTTTTCATAATACGTGAAATTGTATAACATTTAAGCCGGAATTTTATAAAAAACTGTTTTATTTGCCACGTTGACAAAACTGCGTTTCTTTGCTAACATAATTTACTAATATTAGTTGTATTTTTAATCATTATTCAAGGATAGAAAGGAAGAAAACAATGGGAAAAATCATTAAAGAAGCAATTACATTTGATGATGTGTTATTAGTTCCAGCATATTCAGAAGTTATTCCGAATGAAGTTAATCTGGAGACAAAGCTTACAAACAAGATTAAGTTAAACATTCCATTTATGAGTGCCAGCATGGATACAGTTACAGAGCATCAGATGGCAATTGCCATGGCACGTCAGGGAGGAATTGGTATCATTCATAAGAATATGTCCATTGAGGCCCAGGCAGAAGAAGTAGACAAGGTAAAACGTTCAGAGAACGGTGTTATTACAGATCCTTTCTATCTTTCCCCAGAACATACATTACAGCAGGCAGAAGACCTGATGGCGAAGTTCCGTATCTCCGGTGTTCCAATTACAGAGAACGGCAAGCTGGTAGGTATTATTACAAACCGTGACTTAAAGTTTGAGACAAACTTTAACAAGAAGATTAAAGAATCTATGACTTCTGAAGGTTTAGTTACTGCAAAAGAGGGAATTACTTTAGAAGAAGCAAAACAGATTCTTGGTAAGGCAAGAAAAGAAAAATTACCTATCGTAGATGATGATTATAACTTAAAAGGATTAATTACTATTAAGGACATTGAAAAACAGATTCGTTACCCATATTCCGCAAAGGACAGTAACGGACGTCTTCTCTGTGGTGCAGCAGTAGGATGTACTCCAGACATCTTAAACCGTGTAGACGAGCTTGTTAAGTCCCATGTAGACGTTATTGTTATTGATACCGCTCACGGACATTCCGCTAACGTATTAAAGACATTTGCTTTAGTTAAAGAAAAATATCCTGACTTACAGGTTATCGCAGGTAACATCGCAACAGCAGAAGGAACAAAGGCCATGATCGAATGTGGTGTTGATGCTGTTAAGGTTGGAATCGGACCTGGTTCTATCTGTACAACTCGTGTAGTTGCAGGTATCGGTGTTCCACAGATTACAGCAGTTATGGATTGTTACGAGATGGCTGACAAGTACAACATTCCAATCATCGCAGATGGTGGAATTAAGTTCTCTGGTGATGTTACAAAGGCTATCGCAGCTGGAGCGAACGTTGTAATGCTTGGTGGACTTCTTGCGGGTTGTGATGAGAGTCCAGGAGAATTCGAATTATATCAGGGAAGAAAATATAAAGTATACCGTGGAATGGGTTCATTGGCAGCTATGGAGAACGGAAGTAAAGACCGTTACTTCCAGGCTAACGCGAAGAAGTTAGTACCAGAAGGCGTAGAAGGCCGTGTAGCTTATAAAGGTAAATTGGAAGATACCATCTTCCAGCTTGTTGGAGGATTACGTTCCGGTATGGGATATTGTGGAGCAAGAACTATTCAGGAATTAAAAGAGAAAGGACAGTTTGTTAAGATTACAGCAGCTTCCTTAAAAGAGAGTCATCCTCATGATATTCATATCACAAAAGAAGCACCAAACTATAGTGTAGAATAATAAGAACGCAAAGGCTGCGCAGATGGGGGTTATCTCTATCTGCGCAGTTTTTTTATAGAAAGAAGGGGTTTCATGTTTTTTTCCAGCAGGCAAAAACAAGTCTGGATGAAAAATAGAGTGAGGAAAAGAAAAAAGTCTGGAAAAAAACGAAAAGGGAGAAAACAAATATCAAATAAAAAACAGCTGGTAATTACAATACTTTTTCTGGCAGCATTTATTTCTATTTTACATAGTAGTTTTTTGTGGAATCCGAGCAATCGGACAGGTATTTTGTTACAACAGGAAAAAGGAAGCCATGAGGGAAGTGATGTAGGAAACAGAGTACTTCCTGCTGAAGACGGACCTTGCGGCAGACCAGAGATTACAGAGGACTTTTTAGATAAGAATCCATATAGCCGAAGTGGGATTGCTTTAAAGAAAGTAAAGGGAGTCGTTATTCACTATGTGGAGAATCCGGGCAGTACGGCGAAGGAAAACAGAGATTATTTTAATAATCTGCAAAGTACGCATTTTACTAAAGCGAGCAGCCATTATATTGTTGGTTTAGATGGAGAGATTATCCAGTGCATCCCACAAAGTGAGATTTCTTATGCATCAAATAATCGGAATAAGGATACGATTTCGATTGAATGCTGTCATCCAAAGAAAAATGGGAAGTTTAATGAAAAAACATATGATTCTGTTGTGCGTCTTACGGCATGGATTTGCAAGACTTATGGTTTATCTTCCCAAAATGTGATTCGTCATTATGACGTTACCGGGAAAATGTGTCCGAAATATTATGTAAAACATGAGCAGGCATGGAAAGATTTTTGCAATAAAGTGCAGGAATGTCTGGAAAAAGATTGATTATAATAGAAAAATGAGATATGATATTTAACTGTGAGTATCTATACCCAGAACACTTAGATTGTTAATTTGCAGGAAATGATAAGATGTAATTCATAAAGGGTATAAAAGATAGAAGAAAAAGGAAAGGGATGAAACAATGAGTTACAAAGTAGGAGTAATCCGAGGAGACGGAATCGGTCCGGAAATCGTGGCAGAGGCACTTAAAGTATTAGATAAAGTGGCAGAAAAATATAACAAAAAGTTTGATTACACAGATATCCTTCTTGGCGGTGCATCTATTGATGCAACAGGAAAGCCTCTTACAGAAGAAGCTTTAGAGACAGCAAAAAGCTGTGATGCTGTGCTGATGGGTTCCATTGGTGGGAATACGACAACTTCTCCATGGTATAAGCTCCCAGCAAATTTAAGACCAGAAGCAGGACTTCTTGCTATTCGTAAAGGACTTGGATTATTTGCTAATATGAGACCCGCTTATCTTTACGAAGAGTTAAAAGATGCCTGTCCATTAAGAGAAGATATTATCGGTGATGGTTTTGATCTTGTTGTTATGAGAGAGTTAACAGGTGGACTTTACTTCGGAGAAAGAAAGACATTTGAAGAAGATGGAGTGACAAAGGCTGTCGATACTCTTACATACAGTGAGGAAGAGATTCGCCGTATCGCTATTCGTGGTTTTGATATTGCCATGAAGAGAAGAAAGAAAGTAACAAGTGTTGATAAGGCAAATGTACTTGATTCTTCCCGCTTATGGAGAAAGGTTGTCAACGAAGTTGCAAAAGACTACCCAGAAGTAGAGTTAGAGCATATGTTAGTTGATAACTGTGCAATGCAGTTGGTAAGAGATCCTAAGCAGTTCGATGTTATTCTTACAGAGAACATGTTTGGTGACATTTTATCTGATGAGGCAAGTATGGTAACTGGTTCTATAGGAATGTTATCTTCTGCAAGTTTAAAAGAAGGAAGCTTCGGTTTATATGAGCCAAGTCATGGTTCTGCACCAGATATCGCGGGTCAGGATATCGCAAACCCAATCGCAACAATTCTTTCGGCATCTATGCTTCTTCGTTATTCTTTCAATATGGACGAGGCAGCAGATGCTGTAGACAATGCAGTAAAGAAGGTATTAAAAGACGGATACCGTACGGTAGATATTATGTCTGAAGGTATGACAAAGGTTGGATGTAAAGAGATGGGAACTCTTATTGCAGAACGTATCTAGAGTAAAGCTTACTGTATGATTTATGACAGAAGTTGCTTTTGAACGAAGATACAGACTTATTTATATTTGAATAAATAATTTTAAAAAATATTTTAGAAAATGAAGTTTTTGTTTTTAATTGGTATTTATTTTGAATAGACAGTCTTATATGATAATACTGGTTGCGAATGAAAGCGAATGATTGGAGGTTAATTATGAATAGTGACCACGTAAAAAAAGGAATGCAGCAGGCACCACATCGTTCCCTGTTTAATGCATTAGGTTATACAAAAGAAGAGATGGAAAGACCTTTAGTAGGTATCGTAAGTTCCTACAACGAGATCGTTCCAGGACATATGAATCTTGACAAAATCACACAGGCTGTAAAGATGGGTGTTGCTATGGCTGGTGGTACACCAGTTGTATTCCCTGCAATTGCTGTATGTGATGGTATTGCTATGGGACATACTGGAATGAAGTATTCCTTAGTAACAAGAGAGTTAATCGCAGATTCTACGGAATGTATGGCAAAGGCTCATCAGTTTGATGCTTTAGTTATGATTCCAAACTGTGATAAGAACGTACCAGGACTTTTAATGGCAGCAGCACGTATCAATGTACCAACTGTTTTTGTAAGTGGCGGCCCAATGTTAGCAGGACATGTTGATGGAAGAAAGAGAAGTCTTTCCTCAATGTTTGAGGCAGTAGGTGCTTATGAAGCTGGAAAAATGACAGCAGAAAAGGTGGAAGAGTACGTTAATAAAGTATGTCCTACCTGTGGTTCCTGTTCCGGTATGTACACAGCTAACTCCATGAACTGTATGACAGAGGTTCTTGGTATGGGTCTTCAGGGCAATGGTACAATTCCGGCCGTATATTCCGAGAGAATCCGTCTTGCAAAACATGCGGGTATGAAAGTTATGGAATTACTGAAGAATAATGTACGCCCAAGCGACATCATGACAAAAAAAGCATTCTTAAACTGCTTAACAGTAGATATGGCACTTGGATGTTCTACAAATACAATGCTTCATCTTCCTGCAATCGCACATGAGGCTGGTGTAGAGCTGAATATGGACATTGCAAACGAAATCAGTGCAAAGACACCAAACCTTTGCCATCTAGCACCGGCAGGTCCAACTTATATGGAAGACTTAAATGAAGCTGGCGGTGTATACGCTGTTATGAACGAACTTAGTAAAAAAGGACTTCTTTATGAAGACCAGATTACAGTAACAGGAAAGACAGTAGGAGAGAACATTAAAGATGTTCACAACCTAAACCCAGAAGTTATCCGTCCAATCGATAACCCTTACATGGCACAGGGTGGAATTGCTGTATTAAAAGGAAATATCGCACCAGATACTGGTATCGTAAAACAATCTGCCGTTGTTCCTGAAATGATGGTACATGAAGGACCGGCAAGAGTATTTGACTGTGAGGAAGATGCAATCAAGGCAATCAAAGGCGGAGACATTGTTCCTGGTGATGTTGTTGTTATCCGTTACGAAGGACCAAAGGGAGGTCCTGGAATGAGAGAAATGTTAAATCCTACTTCCGCAATCGCAGGAATGGGACTTGGAGATTCTGTAGCGTTAATTACAGACGGACGTTTCTCAGGTGCTTCCAGAGGAGCTTCTATCGGACATGTATCCCCAGAGGCAGCCGTTGGCGGACCAATTGCTTTAATTGAAGAAGGGGATATCATCAAGATTGATATTCCAAACAACAGTTTAAATGTTGACGTTTCTGATGAAGAATTAGCAAAGAGAAAAGAGAAATGGCAGCCAAGAGAACCAAAGATTACAGATGGTTACCTTCGCCGTTATGCTGCTCTTGTTACTTCCGGAAACAGAGGTGCAGTTTTAGACGTTGACCAGTTAAAATAATTGGAAAGGGTATATTTATAATGAAGCAGGTACTTAACGGTTCAGAAATCGTATTAGAATGTTTAAAAGAGCAGGGGGTAGACACCGTTTTCGGTTATCCGGGCGGAGCAATTTTAAATATTTACGATGAATTATATAAACAGAGTGATAAAATCCATCATGTTCTTACTTCTCATGAGCAAGGAGCTTCCCATGCAGCAGATGGTTATGCCAGAGCAACTGGTAAAGTAGGAGTATGTATGGCTACATCCGGTCCGGGAGCAACAAACCTTGTGACTGGACTGGCAACTGCCTACATGGATTCTATTCCAGTTGTAGCGATTACAGCAAATGTTGGTGTTAGTCTTCTTGGAAAGGATTCTTTCCAGGAGATTGACATCAAAGGTGTAACAATGCCAGTGACAAAACATAACTATATCGTAAAAGATATTGAAAAACTTGCAGATACGATCCGTGAGGCATTCCAGATTGCACAGTCAGGAAGAAAAGGACCGGTTTTAGTAGATATTACAAAAGATGTTACAGCAGCAAAGACATACTTTGAATCTATGGAGCCAGCTGCGATTCATCCAGTCTGTGAGACTATCAAAGAAAAGAGTATCAAAGAAGCAATCGAAATGATTGAGGAAGCAAGACAGCCATATATTCTCCTTGGTGGTGGATGTACATTATCTGATGCCAGCGAACAGGTAAGAGAATTTGTCAAAAAGATTGATGCTCCAGTTTGTGATACGCTTATGGGAAAGGGAGTTTTTCCAGGAGAAGATCCGGCATATACAGGAATGCTTGGCATGCATGGAACAAAGACATCCAATATTGGTGTGTCAAAAGCAGACTTATTGATTGCTATCGGTACACGTTTTAGTGACCGTGTATATGGTAATGCCAAAACATTTGCCAGCAGAGCAAAGATTATTCAGATTGATATCGATCCTGCAGAGGTAAATAAAAATATTTTGATTGATACTGCAATTATCGGTGATGTAAAGGCAGTTCTCACTATTTTAAATAGAAGATTTTCTCAGCAACACCATGAAGAGTGGATGCAGGAAATTCAGGATATGAAGGCAAAATATCCGATGACTTATCATCAGGAACGTCTTTCTGGTCCAGGACTTATTGAGAAAATCTATGAGATTACAAAGGGAGATGCTATCATTACAACAGAAGTTGGACAGCATCAGATGTGGGCTGCACAGTATTATAAATATGAACGTCCTCGTCAGTTCCTCACTTCTGGTGGACTTGGAACAATGGGATACGGTCTCGGTGCAGCAATCGGTGCCAAATGCGGATGTCCAGATAAAGTTGTCGTAAACATCGCAGGAGATGGCTGTTTTCGTATGAACATGAACGAGATTGCAACAGCAACCCGTTCAGAGATTCCGGTAATTGAAGTCGTAGTAAACAATCACGTACTTGGTATGGTTCGCCAGTGGCAGAATCTTTTCTATGGTGAGAGATATTCTTCTACAACACTCTACGATAAAGTAGATTTTGTAAAACTTGCAGAAGCAATGGGGGCAAAGGCGAAACGTGTAGAGACAATCGAAGAATTTGAAAATGCTTTTAAAGAAGCGGTTGCTTCTAATGAACCATATCTTCTTGACTGTAGCATTGATAGTGATGATAAAGTATGGCCGATGGTAGCGCCGGGAGGATCTATCAGCGATGCCTTCAATGAAGAAGATTTAGAACAACAAAAACAGGAAGAATCTAAATAGATGTTTGTAATAAAAGGCTGTGGAGCCATATGTTTTGTGAAATACATTTAGTATATATGTTACGATTGAATTCATGAATGATATTATAGGAATATTTATTTAGAGGAAAAAGAAAGGAAGTTATAATAATGTTTCAGTATAAATGCTTAAATCCAATTTCTGCATGTGGAACTTCTCTTTTTACAGAAGAGTATAAACAGGTAGAAGAATTACAGGAAGCCGATGCTGTATTAGTAAGAAGTGCTGCAATGCATGATATGCAGGATGTACCTAATCTTTTAGCTGTTGCCAGAGCAGGAGCTGGTGTAAACAACATCCCTATCGCAGATTATTCTGAAAAAGGAATCGTTGTATTTAACACACCAGGAGCCAATGCAAACGGTGTAAAAGAGATGGTTATCGCAGGAATGTTATTAGCATCCCGTGATTTAATCGGTGGAAACAAATGGGTAGAAGAGAATAAAGAAGACCCTAACATCACAAAAGCAATGGAAAAAGCGAAAAAAGCATTTGCCGGAAGAGAAATTCAGAACAAAAAGATTGGTGTTATCGGTCTTGGAGCAATTGGTGTTCTCGTAGCCAATGCAGCACATAACTTAAATATGGAAGTTTATGGATATGATCCATTCTTATCCGTAAAGTCTGCATGGAACTTATCAAGAGCGGTTCATCATGTATCTTCTATCGATGAAATCTTTGAAAACTGTGACTTTATCACAATCCACGTTCCACTGTTAGATAGCACAAAGAACATGATCAGTGCAGAAGGCATCGCAAAAATGAAAAAAGATGCCGTTATCTTAAATTTCGCACGTAACGGTCTTGTAGATGAAGATGCTTTAGTTGCAGCATTAGATAATGGTAAGCTGGCACATTATGTAACGGATTTCCCGACACCAAAGGTAGCAGGAGTAAAGGGTGTTATCGCCTTCCCTCATCTTGGAGCTTCCACAGAAGAATCTGAAGATAATTGTGCAGAGATGGCAGTAGACCAGCTTATGGATTATCTGGAGAATGGTAATATCACAAACTCTGTAAACTACCCAAACACACAGCTTGGTGTATGCCAGACACAGGGACGTATTGCCATTTTACATAGAAATATTCCAAATATGCTGACTCGTTTCACAGGAGCATTTGCAAAAGACAATATCAATATCACAGAAATGAGCAACAAGACAAAAGGCGATTACGCTTATGCAATCTTTGATGTAGATTCTGCAATTACAGAAGAATCTGTACAGCATATCACAGATATCGAAGGCGTACTTAAGGTAAGAGTAGTTAAATAGTTATTTTACACAGAAAGGTGACATAGGAAAATGGATCAGAAATTAAAAGTAGGTATCCTTGGTGGTACAGGAATGGTAGGACAGAGATTTATCTCTCTTTTAGAGAATCACCCTTGGTTTGAAGTAGTAGCAATCGCAGCAAGCCCACGTTCTGCAGGAAAAACATATGAAGAAGCAGTAGGCGGAAGATGGAAAATGCAGAAAGCAATGCCGGAAGCTGTAAAGAATATCGTAGTAATGAACGTAAACGAAGTAGAAAAAGTAGCTTCTGAAGTGGATTTCGTATTCAGTGCTGTAGATATGAGCAAAGAAGAAATCCGTGCAATCGAAGATGCTTACGCAAAGACAGAAACACCTGTAGTTTCTAACAACAGTGCACATAGATGGACACCAGACGTACCAATGGTAGTACCTGAAATTAACCCAGAACATTTCGAGGTAATTGAGGCACAGAAAAAACGTCTTGGAACAAAGAAAGGTTTCGTAGCAGTAAAACCGAACTGCTCCATCCAGAGTTACGCTCCAGCACTTTTTGCATTAAAAGAATTTGGTCCTAAGGAAGTTGTAGCAACAACATATCAGGCAATCTCCGGAGCAGGTAAGACATTCAAAGACTGGCCAGAAATGGTAGAAAACATCATCCCATTCATCGGTGGTGAAGAAGAAAAATCCGAACAGGAACCATTAAGATTATTTGGTAAAGTTGTAGACGGCAAAATCGAAAAAGCAACTGCACCATTAATCACAACACAGTGTATTCGTGTACCTGTACTTGATGGACATACAGCAGCCGTATTCGTAAACTTTGAAAAGAAACCAACCAAAGAAGAAATCATCGACCGTTGGGAAAATTTCAAAGGACTTCCACAGGAGCTTAACTTACCAAGTGCACCAAAGCAGTTCATTCGTTATATGGAAGAAGACAATCGCCCACAGGTTCAATTAGACAGAGACTTTGAAAACGGAATGGGAATCTCCATGGGACGATTAAGAGAAGACACAATGTTTGATTATAAATTTGTAGGATTATCTCATAATACTGTTCGTGGCGCAGCTGGCGGAGCTGTACTTTGTGCAGAATTATTAACAGCACAGGGATACATTACAGCGAAATAGATTTAATTTGCTGGCAGGGGAGACGAACCCCGGGAAATAAATAATCCTCATCTGTGATTTTCGTCGCAAGTGTTGAATGTTCGCTTTCGCGCTCACATTCAACACTTGCTCCCAGGCCACAGATGAGGAATATTTATTCTCTGGGGTTCTGACTTTTAAGGACAGTTGAATTAAGCTAGGCATATGCTATGGAGCAAGCTTATAATGCGGTTGAGCATTATAAGCGCAGGGATATGGAACAGATACTATATACTGACTTCTCTATTCCCGTCTCTTGAATACTTTACTTTTTTACAGACATACTAACTATAGACCAAAAAGATTTATAATGTCTTGCGGTGAAATACACAGGTTTATTGTGGGTGTTGTACCCTTCGGTGCAAAATTTGAGAAATAAAAGAAGTATTTTTTCGTATTTGCACATATTGCCACAACATAGTGGAGCCACTACCTTGGGATGGCAACGACGAAAAAATACTTCTTTTATTTCTCAAATTTTGCTAGAAGCCTACAGAAAGAAAAAGGAGGTTTTTATGTTATTAGAAACAACTTCGCTGAAGTCTTTCGGATATTCACTTATCTATGAGTATCTCGGAAAAACCGGAGTAAAGCTGGCAGATTTTTGTGGAAGTGTTATTGCCGCTTTACTTATTTTATTTATTGGTTTTAAAATTGTATCTTATATGGCAAAAATGGCACAAAAGATATTTGAACGGTCTATTATGGATACAACGCTCCAGACTTTCCTGCTTTCCTTTATTAAGATTGGTGGTAAGGTACTGGTTATTTTTATGGCTGTAACGAAGATTGGTGTTGCCGCTTCTTCGATTGTGGCATTACTTGGTTCCGCTGGTCTTGCATTAGGTCTTTCTTTACAGGGGTCATTGTCCAATATTGCCGGTGGTGTTATTTTACTTTTATTAAAGCCATTTCAGGTTGGAGATTATATTATTGAGGGTAACTCTGGAAAAGAAGGAACCGTACAGGCAATCGGCATTATGTATACAAAGCTTTTGAGTGTAGATAATAAGGCGATTATGATTCCGAATGGTAATCTGTCTAATGCGAGTATCACAAATGTAACGTATCAGGCAAAGCGTCGTGTTGATTTAAACGTTGGTATCGAATATAGTGAGGATATTAAAAGAGTCAGAGGTGTATTAAATGCGCTGATTGAAAAAGAGCCTGCGCGAATTGTAGAAGAACCAATTAAGATTTATGTCAATGAATTTCAGGCAAGCTGTATTGATATCGGGATTCGTTACTGGGTAAGGACAGAAGATTACTGGGAATCACGCTGGAGAGTGTTAGAAGAAATCAAAGAAGAATTCGATAAAAATGATATTTCAATTCCATTTGACCAGCTTGATGTAAATTTAATTCCGCAGGAAAAAGAGTAAGGAAAAAGTTTACAGGAGATTTTACGATGGAGAAGAATTTAACAATGGGCAGTGTTCTGAAAAATATTTTATATTTTTCGCTGCCTTATTTATTGTCTTATTTTTTGCAGACACTTTATGGGATGGCGGACTTATTTATTATCGGTCAGTTTGAAGGAGTTGCCAGCACAACAGCGGTTTCTATCGGAAGTCAGGTAATGCATATGGTTACAGTAATGATTGTCGGTCTTGCGATGGGAGCAACTGTCAGCATTGGACAGGCAATCGGAGCGGGAAATAAGAAGAAAGCAGCCAGATATATTGGTAATACCATTATATTATTCATGGGTCTGGCGATTGTGGCAGCCATAGTACTGTTATTTTTTATCAAACCGATTGTCGGTGTGATGTCCACACCAGAGGAAGCTGTTTCAGGAACAAGGATTTATCTGACCATTTGCTTTATCGGAATTCCATTTATTACGGCATATAACATTATCAGCTCTATTTTTAGAGGAATGGGTGATTCCAAAAGTCCGATGTACTTTATTGCTATTGCCTGTGTGACAAATATTGTACTGGATTATCTGTTTATCGGAGCCTTTCATATGGGAGCAGCAGGAGCAGCACTGGGAACAACTTCTTCCCAGACCATTAGTGTCATTATCGCACTTATTGTCATTATGAAAAAAAAGACAGGAATTTCCCTTAGTAAAAATGATTTTAAAATGGATAAAGAAACGATGGGACAGCTATTAAAAATTGGTATCCCGGTAGCCTTACAGGACGGATTTATCCAGATTGCCTTTATCGTTATCACAATCATCGCAAACCGAAGAGGATTGGATACAGCAGCCGCAGTAGGAATCGTAGAAAAGATTATCAGTTTCCTTTTCTTAGTACCATCTTCCATGCTTTCTACCGTATCTGCACTTGGCGCACAAAATATCGGTGCCGGCAAACCAGAACGGGCAAGGGCAACTTTACGATATGCAGTCATGATAACTGTAAGCTTTGGTATTATCGTAACAATTATCATCCAGTTTATCGCCGGACCAGTAGTGGGACTCTTTACTGCCAATGCAAGTGTTATCCTGCTTGGTTCTCAATATATCAGAGGATATATCATCGACTGCATCTTTGCAGGAATTCATTTTAGCTTCAGCGGATACTTCTGTGCCTGTGGACACTCAGAATTATCCTTCATACATAACCTTACATCTATTTTACTTATAAGAATACCCGGCGTATATATTACCTCAAAAGCCTTTACCAGCCTATTTCCAATGGGACTCGCCACAGCAGGAGGGTCAATGCTCTCGGTAATTATTTGCCTCATTGCATATGGGTGGATGAAGAAAAAAGAGATTTCCGAAAAATAACAGATGACCGCTTTTACTATCTACTGACAATGCAGAAATCTCCTTTGTCATTCGACAAATTCCCCCGGGTATGATAGTATTATATACATGAAAAAGCTCTGACCCTCATTTATACAAGTGAGGGTTATTTGAGATATTTAAATATGGAGGAACCTATTATGAAGCAATGCATGGATGCAGATAATTTGCATCGTCGTTTAAAAAAAATAATTGGACAGGTACAGGCAATTGACCGTATGGTAGATGAAGATATTCCCTGCGAAGATATTTTATCGCAGATTAACGCAGCTAAATCTGCACTTCATGGATGTGGTAAAGTTGTTTTAGAAGGGCACATCAAACATTGTGTCCGTGATGGAATCGAGCATGGTGATGCGGATAAGACGATTGACAATTTTACAAAAGCGGTAGAACGTTTTGCGAATATGAAGTAGTAATTATTATATTTGGAAAATTAAGAGAAAATACTCAGTATTTTAAAGGTAAAAGTGGATAAACTATTTTCTGGTTTATCCACTTTTTATATACTATTGATAATATGTATTACTAATATAAAGGAGGATTTCTATGGAAGAAAATAAAGAATTAGAAAAAACACATAAAAGAAGAGTGCGCTATAAAGGAACGCATCCAAGAAAATTTGAAGAAAAATATAAAGAGCTCCAGCCGGAAAAATATAAAGACACGATAGAAAAAGTAATCCGTAAAGGAAGTACACCAGCAGGAATGCACATCTCTATTTGTGTACAGGAAATTTTAGATTTCTTACAGATTCAGCCGGGTCAAAAAGGATTAGACTGTACACTTGGATATGGAGGACATACTAGAAAAATGTTAGAGTGTCTTCAGGGAGAGGGACATATCTACGGCTTAGATGTAGACCCAATCGAAATTGTAAAAACAACAGATCGTTTAAGAGGAGCAGGATACGGAGAAGATATTTTAACAATTATCCAGCAAAACTTCCGAAATATCGACCTCGTGGCAAAGGAACATGGTCCATTTAACTTTGTATTAGCGGACTTAGGTGTATCATCCATGCAGATTGATAATCCCAAAAGAGGATTTTCCTATAAGGTAGAGGGTCCGTTAGACCTTCGTTTAGACCCAAGTAAAGGAGTTTCTGCGGCAGAACGTCTTAAAGAATTAAGTAGAGATGAAATCGAGGGTATGCTTTATGAAAACTCAGACGAACCTTATGCAGAGCAGATTGCAAGAGAAATTATTAAGACATATCGTCGAGGAGAACCAATTGATACGACGGGACAGTTAAAAGAAACCATCGAGAGAGCACTTGCTTTTTTGCCAGATGATAAAGAGAAAAAAGATATCATCAAAAAGACATGCCAGAGAACATTCCAGGCATTACGAATTGATGTAAACAGCGAATTTGAAGTATTAGAAGAATTCTTAGAAAAATTACCACATATCCTTGCACCAGGTGGCCGGGTAGCCATTCTTACCTTCCACTCCGGCGAAGACCGCCTGGTAAAGAAGATCTGGAAAAGACAGCAAAAAGAAGGATTATGGAGCGATGTTGCTAAAAACGTCATCCGACCATCGAAGGAGGAATGCCATCGGAATGGCAGAGCCAGATCTACGAAAATGCGATGGGCGATAAGATAATTTATTAAAAGTCAGACGAACCCTAAAGCTCTATAGTATCCTATCTGTGACTTTGATAATTGGAGGATTTGGGGATGAGGATAGTTAACTTTTACACGCTTTAGAGTGTGTTTGAAAAATATTCTAAAACTCAAATCCCCCCAGATTATTTCTATAGAGAGCCTCAACACACAGAAAACCGGGGAAGGGATATCGTATAAATGTGGCCTAGGAGCAAAGGTTGGATGCGAGCGCAAAAGCGAGCATTCAACCTGCCGCGACTAAAGTCACATTTATACGATATCCCTTCCCCGGTTTTCATCTGTATTAGTACTTACATAGAAATAATCCCCAGTACATTAGCGATGGAGCTGCATAGAATGATAATTAAACATATTGGAGCCAGATATTTGAGGAAGAACTGATACAGTTTCTTCCTGCGGAAGGAAGACGACTGTTCAATTTCTTCGGCAATTCGCTTAAAGCCGACAACCCGAAGTACTAAGAAGCAAGTTGTCAAAGCAGCAAGTGGCATCATTACAGAATTTGTAATGAAGTCAAAGAAGTCGAGGAATGCCATTCCAAATATCTTAACAAAGTCGAGTGCTCCGTATCCAAGAGAGGAAGCGGAACCAAAAACTAACATAACGATTGCCATTAGAGCGCAACATTTTGGACGGCTCCAATGAAGCTCGTCTGAGAAAGTAGATACGCTGGTTTCCATTAAGGAAACGGCACTCGTGAGTGCGGCAAGCAGTACGAGGACGAAGAAGAGAATACCGGCCCCGGTACCTACTCCCATGCTTGCAAATACTTTTGGCAGAGTGATAAACATCAGTGATGGTCCAGCCTGTAGCGTTTCCGGATTTCCGCCAGAGAAGGCGAAAACCGCAGGGATAATCATTAATCCGGCAAGGATAGCGATACCAGTATCAAAGATTTCAACCTGTGTGGTAGACTGTTCAAGGTCCATGTCTTTATCGGTGTAGGAACCGTAAGTATAGAGGATTCCCATAGCGATAGAGAGAGAGTAGAACATCTGTCCCATAGCTGCAACGATAGTCATAAAAGAGAAGTTTTTCACATTAGGAATTAAGAAATACTTCACTCCTGCAATTGCTCCGGGACGAGTAACAGAATAGATAGTAACAATAATGGCTAAAAGTACAAGGATTGGCATCATGATCTTAGACATTCGTTCTACACCATTCTTTACGCCACCAAGGATAATCAGGAAGACTAAAACAGCAAAGACGAGAAACCAAAGTTCTGTCTGGAAAGAGTCTGTGATGAACTCGTTAAAATAACCGTCCTGTGCAACTGCCTGTACATTTCCACGTACATATTCTACAAGATACTTGATAACCCAGCCGCCGATCGTGCTGTAATAAGGAACAATCAGCATAGGGATAATGGCATTGAGCCATCCACCCAGTTTAAAGGGAAAGCTGTTGCCAAAAGAAGCGAAAGCTCCAACCGGGCTTTTTCTGGTCATACGTCCTAATGCAGTTTCCGACATGATTAAAACATAGCCAAAAGAAACTGTTAAAAGGAGATAGATTAAAAGAAAGATTCCTCCCCCATATTTTGCGGCAAGATATGGGAATCTCCATATATTTCCAAGACCTACGGCAGAACCAGAAACAGCCAGTACATATCCAATGCGGCCAGAAAAGCGTCCGCGTCTTTCTTTATGTGTTTTTTTTGCGTTTTGCATACTTTTTATTTAACCCCTTTTTACGCTTCGTGTTCTTCTATCCATTTTTTATTGATAGCAATAACCTGTTCCATTGCCTTTGGACCTGGAGCACCAATAGTATTTCTCTTATCAACACAAGTATGCACGTCAATTGCTTCGTAAATGTCTTCTTCAAATACAGGGCTGATTGCTTTGTATTCTTCAAGGCTCATATCATCTAAAGCGATACCTTTATCAATACAGTAAAGTACAAGACGACCAACAATGCCATGAGCATCACGGAAAGGAACACCATGATTTACAAGGTAATCTGCAGCGTCTGTTGCATTAGTAAATCCGTGTTTTGCACTCTGTTCCATAATATCTTTATGGAAAGTGATAGTTTTTAACATACCATTAAAGAGGGCAAGACAGCCCTTTACTGTATCATATGCGTCAAAGGTAAGCTCTTTATCTTCCTGCATATCTTTATTGTATGCTAAAGGGATTCCCTTCATTGTAGTAAGAATAGAAGTTAATGCAGCATACACACGTCCAGTCTTTCCACGGATTAATTCAGCAATATCCGGGTTCTTTTTCTGTGGCATAATACTACTTCCTGTACTGTAAGCATCATCAATCTCGATGAAACGGTACTCATTAGAGTTCCAGAGAATGATTTCCTCACAGAAACGGCTTAAATGCATCATGATAGTAGAAAGAGCACTTAATAATTCGATAACATAATCTCTGTCAGATACAGAATCCATACTGTTTAAAGTAGGACCGTAGAAGTCAAGAAGTTCTGCAGTCATTTCTCTATCTAATGGATAAGTTGTTCCAGCTAAAGCACCAGAACCTAATGGACAATAGTTCATACGGTCGTAAATATCACTTAAGCGGGAATAATCCCTTTTAAACATCTCCATGTAAGCTCCGACATGATGGGAAAGTGTAAGAGGCTGTGCCTTCTGCAAATGGGTAAATCCAGGCATAACAGTATGAATATTGTTCTCCATTAAAGTCTGGCATGTCTTAATGAGTTCAAGAACAAGTTCTCTGATAGCAAGCAGTTCCTGTCTTGTGTATAACTTCATGTCGAGGGCAACCTGATCATTACGGCTCCTTCCTGTGTGAAGCTTCTTACCAACATCACCGATGCGGTCCGTGAGGACAGCTTCTACGAAACTGTGAATATCTTCATATTCTTCTGTAATCTCAAGAGAACCATTCTCTACATCACGAAGGATACCTTCGATACCGGCAATGATCTGGTCTCTCTCCTCTTCTGTGAGGATGCCAACGGCAGCGAGCATCTTTACATGAGCGATACTTCCTTCCATATCCTGTTTGTAAAACTTCTTATCAAAATTGATGGACGCGTTAAAATTGTAAACCAGTTTGTCGGTTTCTTTTGTGAATCGTCCGCCCCATAACTGAGCCATAAAAATTCCTCCTGTATTGTAAATTTTTAAAAGTGTTCTAAATGAATATTTTACATGAAAATACTGCAACTGGCAAGGAAAAAGCGGAAAATATCTTGTTCACAAAATAAGATTGGAGTATAATCGGTTTTATCTGTGATATTCGCAGGTGATTTTGAGAGGAAAAGAGGTTGATGGAAAATGAAAGCACAAACGAAGATGCAAGTGAAGACACATAAATTGCGAAATACATTTTTTCTGTTCCTGACAGCCATGATCTGGGGTGCGGCTTTTGTAGCACAGAGTGTAAGTATGGATTACATCGGACCATTTACATTTATTTGTCTTCGCTCTGTGATTGGAGGATTATTTCTGATTCCGGTCATTATGGTCATAGATAATATCCGAAAAAAGGGACAAAAAGAAGGCCTGAATGCAGCTAATGCAAATGGTAGTCTTGGCAGTTTTAAAAATGTACAGGCAGAGAATCAGAAGTTAAGCTGGAAAAATAAAAAGCTTTTAGAAAGCGGAATTGTATGCGGAATATTTTTATTCTTGGCAAACTGTTTTCAGCAGACAGGAATCCAGTATACAACCGTAGGAAAGGCAGGATTTATCACAACATTTTATATTATTCTTGTACCGGTTGTCGGCCTTTTCTTTAAAAAATACTGCGGAATCCTCACTTGGATTGGTGTAGTTATCGCATTAGCCGGGCTGTATTTTTTATGTATTACAGAAAAAATGACAATTCAGAGAGGGGATGCTCTCATTTTATGCTGTTCCTTTTTATACACAGGACAGATTCTCGCGATAGACCATTATAATCCATTCGTAGATGGGGTAAAAATGTCTTGCATTCAGTTTCTTACCGGCGGAATGCTTGGCGCAATCTGTATGTTTTTATTTGAAAGTCCGAATATGGCAATGATTTTAAATGCGGCAGGCCCGATTCTTTATACAGGTATTATGTCAACAGGAGTGGGATATACATTGCAGATTCTGGGACAAAAAGGATTAAATCCAACTGTGGCAGCATTGATTATGAGTTTGGAATCTGTGTTCTCTGCCCTTTCAGGATATTTGTTCCTTCATCAGCTTCTTACAACAAGAGAATTGATCGGCTGTGTACTTATGTTTATTGCGATTGTATTAGCACAGCTTCCAGACATCCGAAGGAAAGTATAAAAATGCATAGTATATGTTCACTTTATTAACTTAAAGTAAGTTTGATGAATATTTATTCAAAAAATATGCAGGAAGCACTTGTGTTTTTATTCGGTTTGTGGTATTTTTTATATTTAGAAGAAAGCTTTGTGCGGCTTTCTTGCAATACGCAAATTTTTTTAGAAAAACTTGTAATGAAATGAAACAAAGGAGAGAGAACGATGAAAATCAAAAAATTAGCAGCCGTTGCTCTTACAGTTGTTATGGCAGTATCCATGTTAGCTGGATGCGGTAGCAGCAGCAGCGACAAAAAGGCAGCAGAAGCCAGCACTTCTGCAAACGGAACAGCTACAGTAAAAACAGCCAAAGACGGTGTTTTAACAATGGCAACCAATGCTACATTCCCACCATATGAATATTATGAAGGCAATGATGTTGTTGGTATTGATGCTGAGATTGCACAGGCTATCGCAGATAAGTTAGGACTTAAGTTAGAGATTCAGGATATGGAATTTAACTCTATCATCACAGCCGTTCA
The DNA here is from genome assembly GCF_934307085.1 of uncultured Anaerobutyricum sp. Lineage (GTDB taxonomy): Bacteria > Bacillota > Clostridia > Lachnospirales > Lachnospiraceae > Anaerobutyricum. The sequence continues at coordinate 61,691 of NZ_CAKRCF010000001.1, read as the reverse complement.
GTCTGGTAAGGCAGATTTAGGTCTTGCAGGTATGACAGTAACAGATGAGAGAAAACAGTCTGTTGATTTTACTGACAGCTATGCAACAGGTATTCAGTCCGTTATCGTTAAAAAAGGTTCTTCTATTAAGTCTATTGATGATTTAAAGGGTAAGAAGATTGGTGTACAGTTAGCAACAACAGGTGACATCTACGCAAAAGATGACTTTGGCGAAGATAACGTAGAAGAGTACAACAAAGGTGCTGACGCAGTTATGGCTCTTACAAGCGGTAAGATTGATGCAGTAATCATTGATAACCAGCCAGCGAAGTCTTTTGCTGAGACAACAGATGGTTTACAGATTCTTGATACTGATTATGTGCAGGAAGATTATGCAGCAGCAATCAAGAAAGGCAACACAGATTTACTGAATGCAGTGAATACAGCATTAAAAGAGCTGAAAGAAGATGGAACTATCCAGAAGATTCTTGACAAATACATCAAATAATTATATATAGTTACGGAGATTGTAGCTATGATATGAAAAAGCGGGAAGCAGTGTATACCGTTTTCCATACCCGGGGCAGTTGTCCCGGGTACTCTTTTGTTTTATAAAGTAACAGGTAAATACGAATGAATATTTAAGAAAGAGAAGGATGAGATTTTGAGCGAGTGGTTTTCAGGTATAAAAGCAAAGTTTATATTGGACTTTATTCAGGACCAGCGTTGGAAGTACATTACAGATGGTCTTAAGGTAACATTACAGGTAACGTTTCTTGCGTTGATTCTTGGTTTGGTTCTTGGAGCATTAATTGCGGTAATTCGTACAACACACGACCAGTTAAAAGAAGATCAGAGTAAAGGATTTGGAAGTTTTCTTATCAAAGTAGCAGATTTAATCTGCCGTGTATATCTGACAATTATCCGTGGAACACCGACAATGGTACAGTTACTTATTATGTTCTTTATCGTTTTAGCTTCTTCTAATAACAAAGTTATGGTTGCGGTTATTACATTCGGTGTAAATTCCGGAGCATATGTTGCAGAGATTTTCCGTTCAGGTATTATGTCTGTTGATAAAGGACAGATGGAAGCGGGACGTTCTCTTGGACTTGGCTATACAGATACAATGCTTCAGATTATTATGCCACAGGCAATCAAAAATTGTCTGCCAGCATTAGTAAATGAAATGATTACATTATTAAAAGAAACATCCATCTGTGGTTACATCGGTCTTAACGAGTTAACCAGGGGTGGAGATATTATTCGTGGTATAACGTACGATGCGATGATGCCATTATTAATTGTAGCAGTCATCTATCTTGTGATCGTCATGTTCTTTACATGGCTTATGGGCAAACTGGAAAGGAGATTAAGAGAAAGTGATATACGTTAAGAATTTATGCAAATCTTTTGGAGACCATCAGGTATTAAAAGATATTAATGAACATATCGCTCCCGGCGAGAAAATCGTTATCATCGGACCATCCGGTTCCGGTAAGTCAACATTCCTTCGCTGTATGAACCTTTTAGAGCGTCCAACATCTGGACAGGTAATCTTTGATGGTATTGACATTACCGACCCGAAAACAGATATTAATAAAGTACGTCAGCATATGGGAATGGTATTTCAGCATTTTAACCTTTTCCCACATAAGACGATTATGGAGAATATTACACTTGCACCAGTACGTCTTAAGTTAATGAAACCAGAAGAAGCGAAAGAAGAGGCACTTCGTCTCCTTAAGTTAGTTAACTTAGAGGAAAAGGCAGATGCGTATCCAGGACAGTTATCCGGTGGACAGAAGCAGAGAATTGCTATTGTGCGTTCCCTTGCCATGAAACCGAAGATGATGCTCTTTGACGAGCCAACATCTGCACTTGATCCAGAAATGGTAGGTGAGGTATTAGAAGTAATGAAGAACCTTGCTGATCAGGGAATGACTATGGCAGTAGTAACCCACGAGATGGGATTTGCTAAAGAAGTTGGAACTCGTGTTATGTTTATGGATGAAGGAAGAATTCTTGAACAGGGAACACCGGAGGATATCTTTGAGCATCCGAAGGAAGCCAGAACGAAGGAGTTCCTTTCCAAAGTATTGTAAATCCTGATTTGTAGGGGTGAGCATACGCCACCATTTGAGATATTGTAGCCGGATTTTCAGAAGTATTTAGATAAGAAACATAAAAAATATCCTATTTTGTTCCGTTGTGCTAAACGCTCCATTTTGCTCAGTAAAGCGGGAACTTGGGAGAAAGGAGTCCCAAGTTCCTATGGTCAAAATTCCACAGCACAAAGTCGCAAAATAGGATATTTTTATGTTTCTTTTTCCGAAATTCTTTGTAAAATCTGGCAAAAAACTTTTGTAACGGCTGTTTTCTCTAAATCCTACAAATCAAAAGTTTTTGCACTGGAACTTTTTAGTATAGAAAATTTCACTCTGCCAATACTATTCACAATAAAAATTGTGTTTTAGGAGCGGCAGAGAATGAGAGATTTTGTAAGAACAAAAATAGTGCAACCATTATTTCTTATTAGCTTTGGGGGAATGGCATATTTTAATTTTGAGATTTTATATCGGGGATATTCTCATGTATCTATGATTATTTGCGGGGGATTATCTTTCTATACGATTGGTTTATTAAATGAAGGGAAAAAGTGGCATCCTTCCTTTCTTTTTCAAATGATATTGGGGAGCCTTATTATCATTTCTTATGAATATCTGACTGGAGTTATTGTGAATATTTATTTAAAGCTTCATGTGTGGGATTACTCGAAAGTTCCTTTTAATTATCGAGGGCAGATTTGTATTCCGTTTCTTATTATATGGTTTTTGGCTACTCCGTTATGTATTTGGATGGATGATGTGATAAGGGAGACGCTTTTTAAATCCTGATTTGTGAGATTGCAAAACAGATGCCGCTACAGAAGAATCTATAGGCGGATTGCTCAAAAAATATAAAAAAGAAGGCCTTATTATAAGCTTGATTTTGTTCCGTTGCGCTAAACGTTCCATCCTGCCTGATAAGAGAACCTTGCTCGAAAACGAGCTCGCAAGGTTACAGTCAGGATTCCACAGCGCAAAGTCACAAAATTCAAGCTTATAATAAGGCCTTCTTTTTAATTTTTTGAGCAATCCGATAAAAACAGCTATAGCGGATGGTTAGCCTTGCATGCGGTAAATCAGAATTCAACTGATAGTAGAGTGCGATTTTACCATAAATATGTTAGGATATTTATATCGAAAACAAGATTTCTGAATATAAATTTGGAAATAAAGACTATCATTTTATAGGAGCGTGAAAATATGGTTGAGCCAATAAAAGTCGGAAGATTCATAGCACAAAATCGAAAGAATCTGAATTTGACACAAAAAGAGCTGGCAGAAAAACTGGGCGTAACAGACCGGGCGGTTTCAAAATGGGAAAATGGAAGGTCTATACCGGATGTTGGAATAATAGAATCTCTTTGTAAAGAATTAAATATAAGTATTGGTGAATTCTTTGCGGGAGAAAAAATACAGGAAAAAGAATATAAAAAAGAAACAGAAAAAATGTTACTTACTGCCCTTGACGAAAAACAGCTTTATGGAGTACAAGCGGTAATTTATATTCTTGAATTTGTAAGTTTAGAATTGCTCATGCTGCCATTTCAATTATCTGAAAAATGGCCGTCTGTTAATAGAATAAATATAATTTACTGGATTTTGGCAGCAGTAGTTTTTTTCTGTATGTGTTATCTTGATAAAAAAATGCCAGAAAGAAAATTGCGTAATTCAAATAAATGGATACAGGGAATAGAAGCAGCTGTAGGATTCTTGTGGGTGATATTTCCAGTAGCATCAAAGGAAAGGATGAATATATTTCAAGGTATGAGCATGGGGGAAAGTGTGGCAATAGGTCTGGAAATAATTATTGGATTTATTATAGTAGTTGGTGTGGCAATCATACAGTCAAAAACGAGGAAGGAAGAATGGGAAGAAGAAAATGACAGTAAAAATTCTGATTGAAAAGTTGAAGTTCATAGAATGACTGTGTTTTTTTCAAACACACTCTAATGTTCCGTCCATCTAGTTTCAAAAGTGTTGTTGTGTATTTTTTGCCGGCTTGATTCGTAAAAATGCGCATCTTATTATAGAGTTTTCGCAAGAGGGGGCGTTTTAAATGCCGCAACTTCTTAGAATTGGACCGTACAGTATTTATTTTTGGTCTAATGAAGGTAATCCATTAGAATCTATTCATGTTCATATCTCTGAGGGACGAGCTAAATCTACTGCAACAAAAGTTTGGATTACAGAAAATAGATGTGCCAGATAAAACAGGTGAACTATAGAAGTAAAAAAGAATTTACATAAAAAATTATAAAAAGGAGCTGTTTTGAGTCTTAAATTTCCCATACTTTGTGTGAATCTGTATCTATATCAGATTGCCTCTTGCTTTATAATAAACAGTAATTAGGTATGTATTTACACAAATGAACGGGGTGGAAAAATGAAAAAGAGAATAGGTATTTATCATTATCAATATTATAGAGGCGCCTGCAAGTTATGTTACAGACATTTTATTCAGGAGATGGTAGAATCCTATGAAAAATGTCATGAAGTAGCAGAAGAAATTTATGGAAAAGAGAATTGTGAGTTTCTTCATTATACAGATTTTGGACAATATGATTCGGAGAACACAGACAGACCAAGCTTTCGTCGTATCATGGAAGCTATCAAGAAAAAAGAATTAGATGTAGTCATGTGTTACGGACTGAATAACATTACAATCAATGAAGAACTTCTGATTAAATTCTATAAATATGTTCGTTCTCAGGACATGGAATTTCTAACAGCAGACCATGGAAGAGATGCGATGAAATACATAGACATCTATATTGAGAAAAACAATCTGTAACTCCTGATTTGTAGAGTTGAACAGACGCCGCTATAAAGGCAGTTATAGTCGGATTGCCCGAAGTAATATTGAACAGAGAGATCAAAAAATATCCCCTTTTGAGCTGCTGTGCTAAACATTCCATTTTGCCCAGTAAAGCAGAAACTTTGCAGAAACGAATGCGAAGTTTCTATGGTCAAAATTCTACAGCACAAAGGCTCAAAAGGGGATATTTTTTAGTCCCTCTTTTAGAAGTTAACGATGCAATCCGGTCACAAACTCATCTACAGTAGCGTCTATTCAGTCTTACAAATCAAAATTATTTACTATGATTCTTCTCCAACTCCTGCATTTTCATCGCACGAACCTTTAATGGAAGTCCAAATAATGTGATGAATCCTTCTGCATCATGGTGATCATACTGATCTCCAGTTGTAAAGGAAGCAAGTGTTTCGCTGTAAAGGCTGTATGGAGAAGTTGTTCCAGCTTTGATGATGTTACCTTTGTAAAGTTTGAACTTCACTTCACCAGTTACATATTTCTGTGTGGATTCTACGAATGCCTGGATTGCCTCACGAAGTGGTGTGAACCATTTTCCTTCGTATACAACCTGAGCAAGTTTATTACCCATATCTTTCTTTACTGCCATAGTGTCACGGTCAAGTACGAGTTCCTCTAACTGTCTGTGAGCTTCCATAAGGATTGTTCCACCTGGAGTTTCATAAACACCACGGGACTTCATACCTACAACACGGTTCTCAACGATATCAACGATACCGATACCATGCTTTCCGCCTAATTCGTTTAATTTACGGATGATGTCAGCAACCTTCATCTCTTCGCCGTTGATTGTCTTAGGAACACCAGCTTCGAATGTCATTGTAAGATATTCTGGTTCATCTGGAGCTTTTTCAGGAGAAACACCTAATACTAATAAGTGGTCATAGTTTGGCTCACATGCAGGGTCTTCAAGTTCAAGACCTTCATGGCTGATGTGCCATAAGTTACGGTCACGGCTGTAGCTGTTATCTACAGAGAATGGAAGGTGAATGTCATGTGCTCTACAGTATTCAATCTCAGCTTCACGGGAGTCCATCTGCCATTTGTCGTCACGCCATGGAGCGATAATCTTTAAGTCTGGAGCTAAAGCTTTAATACCAAGTTCAAAACGAATCTGGTCGTTACCTTTTCCTGTAGCGCCGTGACAGATAGCAACTGCGTTCTCTTTACGGGCAATTTCTACTAACTTAGCAGCAATTCCTGGACGAGCCATAGAAGTTCCAAGAAGGTATTTATTCTCGTATACAGCATCTGCCTGTACACATGGCATGATGTAGTTCTCACAGAAATCATCTGTGATGTCTTCAATGTATAACTTAGAAGCACCGGAGTAGAGGGCACGTTCTTCTAATCCATCAAGCTCCTCGCCCTGTCCACAGTCAACGCAGCAACATACTACGTCATAATCATATGTTTCTTTTAACCAAGGGATGATTGCGGTAGTGTCAAGACCACCTGAATAGGCTAAAACCACTTTTTCTTTACTCATTCTATATATCCTCCTAAATTTTTCGTCATTTATCTCATATACTATACGTCATTCTACAGAGAATTGCAAGTGGTTTTTTTGAATATTATTAATAAATATTAATTAATACTTGCATAAAATACATTTTAGTCGTATAATTATGAATAATTTCGAATAAATATGTAAGAAATTATAACTCTTGTTTTCTGGAAAGGTTTGTGGGATAATAGAAAACTGAAATTAAGTTTCTATTTGTAACATTTAGATTCATGTAGATTTTCATAAATATGTAAGAGAGATTTATATTAATGGACGTATTTTTGCAAATCTATATGACGAGGGAATCGATTTGCAAAGGAAAAACACATAGAAGATGTATTTTTTCAAATTGATTTCTGGAAAGTTACTTCTATATTTAAATCATAAGAAAATAAGATATGAGCACAGAAAGGATGAGAGAAATGATAAGAGCAGGTATTATCGGTTCTACAGGATATGCAGGACAGGAGCTTGTCCGCATTTTACTTGGACATAAAAATGTAGAGATTAAGTGGTATGGTTCTAGAAGTTACATAGATCAGGCATATGCGAGTGTATTTCAGAATATGTTTCAGCTTGTGCCAGACATTTGCAAGGGAGAAGATTTAGAGCAGCTTTGTGAGGAGGTTGATGTCGTATTTACAGCAACTCCACAAGGACTTTGTTCTTCTTTAGTCAGCGAGAATGTATTATCTAAAGTAAAAGTCATTGATTTAAGTGCAGATTTCCGTATTAAAGATGTAGATACTTATGAAAAGTGGTACGGAATTAAGCATCAGAGCCCACAGTTTATTGAGGAAGCCGTTTACGGACTTTGTGAAGTGAACAGAGAGAAGATTAAGAAGGCGCGCCTGATTGCAAACCCTGGATGTTATCCAACTTGTTCTTTCCTTTCTATTTATCCATTAGCAAGGGCAGGACTTATTGATATGAAGTCGGTTATCGTGGATGCGAAGTCAGGTACTTCCGGAGCAGGAAGAGGAGCAAAGGTCGCAAACCTTTACTGTGAGGTAAATGAAAGCATTAAGGCATATGGCGTGGCAACACACCGTCATACTCCAGAGATTGAGGAACAATTATCTTATGCATCTAATCAGGAAGCGATTATTAACTTTACACCACATCTTGTTCCTATGAACAGAGGTATTTTAGTAACTGCTTACGCAAATCTTGTAAAGGATGTTACCGAAGAAGAAATTCGTAAGATTTATGAGGATACTTATAAAGACGAGCAGTTTGTTCGTTTCTTAAATGCAGGTGTATGTCCGGAAACCCGCTGGGTAGAAGGCAGCAACTATGTTGATGTTAATGTAAAGGTAGACGAGAGAACCCACCGCGTTATTATGATGGGTGCAATGGATAATCTTGTAAAAGGTGCGGCTGGACAGGCTGTACAGAATATGAATTTATTATTTGGCTTACCAGAGACAGAAGGTTTATTAATGCCTCCTGTATTCCCATAAGATTTGATTTAAAAGATACGATTTTAATTCAGTAGTGGGTTTATATGTATGGCAACACAGCAGAGAAATGGCTTTTCTCAGCATAGTTTTGCAGTACAATACTATGAAAGGATTTTGTTTATGAAAGTAATCGAAGGTGGCGTTACCGCCGCAAAAGGATATAAAGCAGCAGGTCTGCGTGCTGGAATCAAGGCAGGAAAAACTAATAAAGACATGGCAATGATTTATTCAGAAAAAGAGGCAGTATGTGCTGGAACATTCACAAAGAACGTTGTAAAAGCAGCACCGGTTTTCTGGGATAAGGATGTCGTATATAAAGAAGGAAAGGCACAGGCAATTGTTGTAAACAGTGGAATCGCCAATGCCTGTACAGGCGAAGAAGGTCTTTCTAACTGCAAAAAAGAAGCAGAAAAAGCAGGAGAACTTCTTAACATTGCACCAGAACATGTACTTGTTGCTTCTACCGGAGTTATCGGTGCACAGCTTGTAATGGATGTAGTGGAAAAAGGTATTGAGATGTTAGTTCCTGCATTAGCATCAGGAAAAGATGCTGCAGAAGATGCCGCAACAGCTATTTTAACAACAGATACTCATAAAAAAGAAATTGCCGTAGAGTGTACATTAGGTGGCAAAACAGTAACAATTGGTGGTATGTGTAAAGGTGCCGGTATGATTCATCCCAATATGGGAACAATGCTTTCATTTATTACAAGTGACGCGGCAATCGACCAGAAGCTTTTACAGCGGTTCTTAAGCGAAATTGTAGAAGATACTTTTAACATGATTTCTGTAGATGGAGATACTTCTACGAATGATACCTGTCTTGTTCTTTGTAATGGTCTGGCAGAAAACCCAGTTATTACAGGAGAAGATGAAGACGGTAAGGAATTTAAGGCAGCACTTGCTTATGTTATGGAATATCTGGCAAAGCAGATTGCAGGAGATGGCGAAGGATGCACCCGTCTTTTTGAAGTAACCTGTAATGGAGCGGCTACAAAGGAAGATGCAAAGATTATTAGTAAGTCCGTTGTATGTTCTACTTTAACAAAGGCAGCTGTATTTGGAAAAGATGCGAATTGGGGAAGAATCCTCTGCGCGATGGGATATAGCGGAGTAACCTTTGATCCTGAAAAAGTAGATATTGTATTAGAAAGTGAAGAGGGAAGCCTCGACATCGTAAAAGATGGTATTGCAACAGATTACAGTGAAGAAAAGGCAACACAGATTCTTTCTGCAAATCCAGTAAAGGCAATTCTTGATATTCATGCAGGAGAGGAAAAGGCAACCGCATGGGGCTGTGACCTTACTTACGAGTATGTAACAATTAATGCGGACTACCGTTCATAGTTCATAGATAATAAAGGAGATAATTATAAATATGGCAGAGATGGAAATTAACAAGAACGTAGATGAAATTATGACGAAAGCCAATACGCTGATTGAGGCATTACCTTATATCCGTCGTTTTAATGGAGCAACAATCATTGTAAAATATGGCGGAAGTGCAATGCTTGATGACCAGTTAAAGATGAATGTTATCAAAGATGTAGCATTACTGAAATTAGTTGGTATGCGTCCGATTATCGTTCACGGTGGTGGAAAAGAAATCAGCAAATGGGTAAAATTAAGTGGAAAAGAACCAGAATTTTATAATGGTCTGCGTGTGACAGATAAAGAGACCATGAACATTGCAGAAATGGTTTTAAATAAAGTAAATAAAGAGCTTGTTGGTCTGATGCAGAAGATGGGTGTTAATGCCGTAGGTCTTTGTGGTAAAGACGGAAATATGATCCGTGTCAACAAGAAAATGCCAGATGGCAAGGATATTGGATTTGTAGGAGAAGTTGCTTCTGTAAATACAGATTTGTTAAATACATTAATGGACAATGACTTTATTCCAGTAATCGCTCCAATCGGTCTTGATGATGAATTCAACGCTTACAATATCAATGCAGACGATGCTGCCTGTGGTGTTGCAAAAGCAATGGATGCAGAAAAACTTGTATTTCTTACAGATATTGAAGGTGTATTTATTGACCCAACAAACAAGAAGACATTAATTTCTGAGATGGATATTAAGACAGCAAAAGAATTTATCGAGAATGGCGTTGTTGGCGGCGGTATGCTTCCGAAACTGAATAACTGTATTGACGCAATTGAACAGGGCGTTTCCAGAGTACATATCTTAGATGGGCGTGTAGCACACTGCCTGCTTCTGGAATTCTTTACAGAAAAAGGTATTGGTACAGCTATTTTAAAAGAGCCTCTTTTTTAGAAAATGTACTATATGAGCTTTTCAGCACACGCTTTTGTGGCTAATTTTCCGCCAGTTGCCCCTAAATTTCATCAACATACATTCCGCGTACGCCTCAAAAAATTTATGCACAACTAACGAAAAATTTTCTCACAAAATCAAGCACTGAAAAATTCAGATAGTAGATATAATAGAGGATTTATATAGTTGAAGTTTGTAGTTAACTAAGCAAGGAGTGAAGAAAATGACAAAGATGCAAGAATATATGCAAAAAGGAGAAGATTATATTTTAAAGACATATAATCGGTATCCTGTTGTATTTGAAAAAGGTGACGGAGTCTGCCTTTATGATATGAATGGTAACAGATACCTTGATTTTGCAGCAGGAATCGCTGTATTTGCGTTAGGATATAATAATAAAGCGTATAATGATGCGTTAAAGAATCAGATTGATAAGATTTTACATACTTCTAATCTATATTATAATAAGCCGGCGATTGATGCGGCAGAGAAAATTGTAAAGACTTCCGGAATGTCGAAAGTATTCTTTACAAACAGTGGAACAGAGGCAATCGAAGGTGCATTAAAAGTAGCCAGAAAATATGCTTACTTAAAAGATTCTTCTAAAGATTATGAATTTATTGCGATGAATCATTCTTTCCACGGAAGAAGCCAGGGAGCGTTATCTGTAACTGGTAATGCACATTATCAGGACGGTTTTGTTCCAGTAGAAATGCGTGCTGTATTTGCAGATTTTAATGATCTTGAAGATGTAAAATCTAAAATCACAGATAAGACATGTGGTATTATCTGCGAGGTTGTACAGGGTGAAGGCGGGATCTATCCGGCAAAGAAAGAGTTCTTAGAGGGGCTGAGAAAGCTTTGCGATGAGAAAGATATTCTGCTTATCTTTGATGAAGTGCAGTGTGGTATGGGAAGATGCGGCTCTTTATATGCACATGATCTTTATGGTGTAAAGCCAGACGTAATGGCATTAGCAAAGGCGCTTGGCTGCGGTGTTCCAGTTGGAGCATTTGTAACAAATGAAAAGGCTTCTTATGCATTAGTTCCAGGTGACCACGGAACAACTTACGGTGGTAATCCATTTGCAACAGCAGCTGTATGTGAAGTGTTCCGTCAGTTTGAAGAAAAAGATATTGTAGCTCATGTCAATGAGGTAGGAGCATATTTATATGAAAAGCTTGAAGAAGTAAAGAACCAGTTTACGGTGGTAAAAGACCATCGTGGTGTCGGCTTAATGCAGGGACTCGAATTTGAAGGACCAGTTGGCGATTTGATTGTGACTGCATTGAAAAAAGGTCTTGTCATTATTTCAGCAGGAGCGAATATCATCCGTTTTGTTCCACCGCTTGTTATTGAGAAAAAAGATGTGGATGAAATGGTTTCTATTCTTACGGAAGCAATAAAAGAAAATGGACTTCAGTAGACAATACTAACATATGAAAAATTTGTATAAGATGGTGAACGAAGTACTTAAAATGATAATTTTATTAAGAAGGGGTACTTTGTACTCAGAGTGAATGTTTCAGCTTTAAGAGTGGCGAACTTATTATACAATTGGAATACAGTATAAAAATAAAAAGAACCTCCATACTAATTTCTATATAAAAAGAATGTAGTCTTAGAATCTTTCTATACTTAATTTGGTGAAAAGATTTTGAGAGCATATTTAGAAATAAAGAGAAAAAGTATGGAGGTTTTTTATGTTTGGATTCATTGCGGCATTAGTTTCCGGAGCATTAATGAGTATTCAGGGTGTTTTTAATACTGAGGTAACAAAACAGACAGGGACGTGGCTTACCAATTCTTTTGTACAATTTACAGGTCTTTTAGTCTGCCTTATTATCTGGTTTTTTAAAGAAAGAAAAAAGCACCCACCAATGGAGCTTTTGGCAGTAGAACCGAAATATTATCTTTTAGGTGGAGTTATCGGGGCATTTATTACTTTTACTGTAATAGCAGGAATGTCAACATTAGGTCCGGCAAAAGCAGTGATGCTTATTGTAGCAGCACAGCTTGTTGTGGCATATCTTATTGAAGTTTTTGGGATTTTTGGTGTAGAAAAAAGTGGGTTTGACTGGATGAAACTTCTTGGAACGGGATTGTTTCTGGTTGGTATTTTTATTTTTAAGGTCAGAGGGTAAAAGAAAATTATCGTAACCTCTTGTGTTTTTTTTAGATATTCGGTATTATTAATAGGACTATGGACAATATGCAAAGGCAACATTTTCTAAGGGATATAAAGTAATATTCCGGAACTGTTTCAGTAAGGAGGAGAGATCCTGGTTTTGAGACAGAGTATAGTGAGAAGGTTGATTAGTGCAACACTGGGAATAGTAATGATTATTTTGTCAGGATGTTCTTTTTCTGTTCCGGTAAGAGAGAAAGCAGATATAGAATCTGCTGAGATTATAAGGGCAGAAGAGGAACGATCAAGTACAGAGCAGATGGAAGAGGCAGAAGTTTATGTTCATGTCTGTGGCTGTGTGAAAAAGCCTGGGGTATATCGGTTACGTTCTGGTGCAAGAACTCAGGAGGCAATTGATGCCGCCGGAGGATTTTCGGAGAAAGCAAATCAGACAGCATGGAATTTGGCAGAAGTTCTTCAGGATGGGATGCAGATATATATTCCGTCCAAAGATGAAGCGAAGGAAGCGCTTAATGAAGAGCAATCTTTGGGAAAAGTTTCGTCAGCTTCCCAAAAGAAAAATACGGTAAACATTAATACAGCATCGCAGGAGGAACTGATGACCTTGCCGGGCATTGGGGAGTCAAGAGCAGCTGCAATTATTGCCTGCCGGGAAGAAAAGGGTTCCTTTACTTCCATAGAGGAGATTAAAAATGTCGCTGGGATAGGTAATGGCATTTTTAATAGATTAAAAGATTTAATTACAGTTAACTGAGGTGTGTTATGGGAAAAAAAGTGCTGGTTGTCGATGATGAACGTCTGATTGTGAAGGGAATTAAGTTTTCTCTTGTGCAGGATGATATGGAAGTTGACTGTGCTTATGATGGGGAAGAAGCCCTTGAAATGGCGAAAAAGACAGAATATGATATTGTTCTGCTCGATGTGATGCTTCCAAAGATGGATGGTTTTGAAGTTTGCCAGAGGATTAGAGAGTTCTCCAATATGCCGATTATAATGCTGACAGCAAAAGGCGATGACATGGATAAAATTCTCGGTCTGGAGTATGGGGCAGATGATTATATTACAAAGCCATTTAATATTTTGGAGGTAAAGGCCAGAATTAAGGCTATTATGCGCAGAAGCTCCAGAAAAGCGACAGAAGATGAGAAGAAAAAAGTATTTGAAAAGAATGGGCTTAAGATAGACTGTGACAGTAGAAGAGTATTTGTAGAAGACAAAGAAGTGAAGCTGACAGCAAAAGAGTATGATCTTTTAGAACTCCTTTCTTTTCATCCGAATAAGGTGTACAGCAGAGAAAATCTGCTTAATATTGTATGGGGGTATGATTACCCGGGGGATGTTCGTACAGTAGATGTACATATCCGAAGACTTCGTGAGAAGATTGAAAAGAATCCGGGAGAACCACTCTACATTCATACAAAGTGGGGGGTAGGATACTATTTCCAAGATTAGTATAAAAGGAATTTCCCGCTATATTTCATTATATCAGGTGGTCGGAATCTTTATATTTTTCCTGATTAATCTTTTTTTAGTGGTGGGAATTTCTAGTCAGATTAATTATTATGAGAAAAAAGCAATTGATCAGAGAGTACAGTACACACAAAAGCAATGTACAGTGCTTTCTAATCAGATTTCAATGAATGGATTCCGAAATTATAATATGAGCAGCCTCTCTGGTGAGGCAGGAGATAATGTCTTTGAGGTAGAACAGCTTGCTAACAATCTTGAGGGACGTATTATACTGGTGGACAGCCGTTTTAAAATACTTGCAGATACGTATAATCGTAATTGCGGACAGTATCTGGTAACGAAAGAGACGATTCATGCAATGGATGGCGAAGAAGTAGCTTATCGCTATGTAGGTGAAAAATACCTTCAGATTATTACTCCGATTCAGGCAAAGAATACAGATAAAACAGATATTCAGGGGTTGATTATTGCGATGGTTTCTCTGCATAATTGCAATGAGATGTCAGAATACCTGTATGATCAAAGAGCTAATATTATTGGTATTTTCTTTATTATTACGCTGCTATTTAGTGTGCTTGTATCCCTTCTCATTCGAAACAGTTTTCGCAGAATGCAGAATGAACTGGATATTATTGCTGCAGGACATCAGGAAGAGGGACTTGTACAGGAGAACTTCAGGGAATTTTATAATTTATCATCTTCATTTAATACGATTATTAATCGATACAAAGAGCTTGAAAATACACGGCAGGAATTTGTATCTAATGTATCTCATGAGTTAAAGACACCAATTACATCCATGAAGATATTAGCGGATTCTCTGCTTATGCAGCCAGATGTTCCTGTAGAGCTTTATGAAGAATTTATGAATGATATTGTTCATGAAATTGATCGTGAGAATCAGATTATCACAGATTTACTTACGTTAGTAAAGATGGATAAGACGCAGGCAGATTTAAATATTTCTTCTGTGAAGATTAATGATTTATTAGAAATACTATTAAAGAGAATTTCTCCAATTGCAGAGAAAAGAGGGATTAAGATTCGTTTAGAAACGATGCGAGAAGTTGTGGCAGAGGTAGATGAAGTAAAACTTTCTTTAGCTTGTAACAATCTGATTGAGAATGCAGTAAAGTATAACTACGATGATGGTAAAGTAGATGTATCGCTGAATGCAGATCACAAGTTCTTTTATATTCGTGTAAAGGATACAGGATGCGGTATTCCGGAAGATTGTCAGGAACAGATTTTTGAACGTTTTTATCGTGTTGATAAGGCGCGTTCAAGGGAAACTGGTGGAACGGGGCTTGGTCTTGCAATTACGAGAAATGTTATTTTGATGCATAAGGGATCTATTCGTGTTCACAGTAAAGAAGGAGAGGGATCGACATTTATTATTCGAATTCCTTTGAATTATATTGGTTAGGAGGCAGATTGTATGAAAAAAAGAAGATATTTCCTGACTTTTTTAATAAGTCTGCTCGTCCTTACCTTTTTATGCAGCTGTGGGAATAATGCAAATTCTGCAAAAAAGGCGCAGGTTGAAACAAAAAGTGAGAAACAGACATCAGGAGAAAAGAAAGCACAAAAGCAAAAGAACGAGAAGATAGATTTATACTATTTGAACGCACAGGAAGATGGTTTTAAAAAGGTTTCCTATAGTCTTACGAATACAGACAGTCCTTTGAAAGCTTCTTATGAGGTGGTATATAAACTTTCTGATACAGAGGGGAATAACACAAACGAATATAAGGCTTCTGTTTTTGATGGGATTGTGATAAATGAGATTACTTTGGAAAGAGGTAAGGAGAATATAGATTTTGGAGGCAGTTATGGACAGCTTAGCCATGTAAAGGAAGTATTACTTCGTACTTCTGTTGTGAAATCTTTGCTTCAGATAAAAGGAGTTGAGGGAATTACCTTTTCTGTAAATGGTTCGAGCCTTTTAGATACGGATAAGGTTCCTGTAGGTCTTATGGATTCTAGTACAATATTGACTGATAATGGGGAAGAAGATATCTATTCATCCCAAAAGAAGGTGAAATTGTACTATACCAATGAGACTGGAGATAAGTTAATTCCATATTTGATGGAAGTGAAAGTAAAAGATAATGTACCGTTAGAAACACAGGTCCTTCTTTTATTAAAAACTCCGCCGGCCTCTAAGAAGAATTTGAAGAGTCCTCTTCCTAAAGATTTCAATGTGAATCAGACGCAGATTATGAATAATATTTGTTATGTAGATCTTAATAGTAATATTGAAAATGCAGCAGTTGATGTAAAAGAAAAGGTTACGGTATATGCAATGGTCAATAGTCTTACAGACTTAGATACGGCATATCAGGTTCAATTTACTGTTGATGGGAAAACTGTCAGTAAAATTAATGAGTTTGAGCAGTTTGATACGTTATTGACAAGTGATTTTTCTTTGTGCAAATAATGAATTATACAGATAATTAAATAAAGAAAGTAGTTCAATTCTTTTAGACAATGAAGAGGAGAATCAGTGAAAAGACCAGTATTTCTGTTATTTATGGGACTCGTGCTTGGAGAGGCAGCAGCCATTTTTTCGAACAGAAATGGTTTTTTTGTAATGGCTTTGTTTCTTTTGATTTTTATTATTATCATATATAAAATCATAAAAAAGAAGCGAAGCCATTTCTTTATCTATTCTCTTTTATTTTTGTGTATGTTTTTTGTTGGGGAGCTTTCCTTTTACCGGGCAAAATATTTGGATAAATTAGACAGATGTTTGCTTCAGACAGAATTAGAGGGAACACTGACTGGACAGGTAGAATTTATAAGGAAAACCCCAACGCAGGAGTATCAGATTACGTTAAAAAAAGCTTCTTTTTTGAAAAAAGGCAATGAAGCATATTTAAAAAATGGAAAACAGGAGAGCCAGAAAAACACAAAGATAACAATTAAAAAAAGTTTAAATAAAGAATACCATATGAGAGAGAAATGTCGTATTTTAAAAATTCCAGTATCAGAAGGAAAAATATATCCAGGAGATTGGATTCTTTGCACAGGAAGGTTGGGCGAGATAGAAAAACCGACAAATCCTGGACAGTTTAATTCAAGGATATATTATTATTCTTTAGGAATTCGTTATCAGTTTTTTGGAGAAAAGATTGTCAGAAAAAGAGAAAGTCCGTTATCTTTTGGAAGAATGGCAGATTTGGTAAAAAAAAGAATAGAAGAGGTTTATCGTCAGGTCCTTTCTGAGGAAGATTATGGTGTATTAAAGGCAATGTTTCTTGGGGATAAAATGGATTTGTCAAAAGAACAAAAGACCTTATATCAGGAAAGTGGAACAGCTCATTTACTGGCGGTATCAGGACTTCACGTTTCTATTGTTGGTGGAATACTGTTTCGGTTGCTGAGAAAAAAAGGATACAGCTATACTTTTTCCTGTCTTGTTGGAAGTATGGTTTTGCTATTTTATGCGGTTATGACGGGGGCTGGGAATTCTGTTTTTAGAGCGGCTATCATGTTTTTATGTTATATGCTTTCACAATATGTCGGGGCAGAATATGATCTGGTTTCTTCAATGAGTTTAGCAGGAATTTTAATGTTACTAGAGTGTCCATGGAGACTTTTGGAAAGCGGATGTATTTTGTCATTTGTGTCAGTCTTTGTGATTGGGATGTTTTTACCATTTGCTAGGGAACTTGAAGAAAGACGGGGAAAAAAGAAGCTTAGTGCGGGAGAATTTTCAATAGAGAGTAAGTGGAAAAAAAGAGTTCGGCAGGCCTTTTTTGCAAATCTGATTCTTTCTATGACAATAACCCCTTTGATTTTACGATTTTATTATCAGTGGAGTCCTTATAGTGTTTTATTAAATTTGTTTGTTATTCCGGCAATGAGTCCTTTGTTACTAAGTGCTATAGCGGGAGGGGTGTTGGGAATATTTAGCTGGATAGCTGGATTTTTAGGATGCATTCCTGCAATGGTTTTACTGCGAAGTTTTACTTTGCTATTTCATCTTGTTTCTAAAATTCCAGGTTCTGTAATAGTGACAGGCTGTTTGCCATGGTGGAAGATTTTTCTTATATACTTATTGGAACTTTGCTTTTTCCTTTTCTGGTATTATCGTTTGTGGAGTGGAAGTATTATCTTATCTCTTTTTCTAGTGGCAGGAACTTTTTTTCATCCAGTGCCTTCTCTTAAAGTGATTATGTTTGATGTAGGGCAGGGAGAGTGTATTTTCATAAAAATGCCTTTCGGAGACAATATTTTGATTGACGGGGGAAGTACATCAAAGAAAAATATTGCAGATTCTATTATTGTTCCGGCACTGAAATACTATGGAACAGATCATCTGGATTATGTTATAATAACCCATACGGATGAAGATCATATTTCTGGTATCAGGGAACTTTTAGAACAGAAATATCCCATTAGGAATATAGTTTTACCTGACACAAAGACGATTAGAAAAGAAGAATTATCTGTTGAGAAAAAAGAAGCCATATTGTCACGAAAGCAGTCAGAGGAAACGACAAATAAACAAGATTTTCAAAATCAACAAATAGAAACTAGCTACAATCTCGTAAGCGATGTAAGGGAAAAAGGGTATTCTATTTTAAAAACAAGTACAGGAGATCAATTTAAGTTTGATAGAATTCGTATGTATTGTCTGCATCCACAAAAAGGATGGGCAGAAGAAGATGTCAATAGTGGATCGCTTGTTTTCTATCTTATGTATGGGAAATTTACGATGCTGTTTACCGGGGACTTGAATGGGGAGCAGGAACCATTGCTGAATATGACAGGTAATATAGCGGGTCAGAAACTAGAAGCAATATTGAAAAACGGGAAAGTTTCTACCATTTCGATAAGAGATTCTTTAACAGTTTTAAAAACAGCACACCATGGTTCAAAAAATTCTACAACGGCCTCTTTTTTGAAAAAATTTCACCCTAAGAAGGCAATTTTGTCTGCTGGAAAAAATAATTTATATGGACATCCACATAAAGAGACTTTAAAGCGGTTGAAAAAAAGAGGGACAGATGTCTATGGTACATTATGGGGCGGAGCAATTGTTATTGAAAGTGATGGGCAACAATACAGTATAAATTATTTTAAAGAGAAATAAGTATTATTTCAAACACACTCTAGGAAATATACATATTCAAATAGCTATATATCAAAATATAATTGGAGAAAATATAATGAAAGAAATAAAGAGACAAATAAAAGAAAAAGCATTTCATAAAGTTTATCTTTTGACAGGAGATGAACCATATCTTGTTCTTCAGGCAAAACATATGCTGAAAAATGCGATGATAAAAGAAGGAGATACAATGAATTATGCCGCTTTTACAGATGGAAAGATAGATATGAATACATTACAGGAACTTGCTTTTACGTATCCGTTTTTCAGTGAAAAGAGACTGCTTCTTTTAGATGGAACGGGCATCCTAAAAACAGGGAAGGATGAGTTTGTAAGTATCATGGAAAACATGCCAGAGACAACCTGTATTGTTATCTGTGAGCAAGAAGTAGATAAACGTTCCAAAGTATATAAATGGATTAAGAAGAATGGCTATGTCGGAGAATTTTTAAAGAAAAATCAGACTGAAAAAGTTCTTCTTCGCTGGATTGCAGCCTTACTTGGCAAAGAGAAAAAACAGATTCGGGAAAACAATGCCCGATATTTTTTGCAAAAAGCAGGGGATGATATGTTTCAAATAAAAAATGAGATAGACAAACTTATTGCTTACGTTGGAGATCGAGAGGAAGTCACGCAAGCAGACATTGATGCGATTGCTTCAGGAGAAGTACAGGATAAAATCTTTGACCTTGTTGATGCCATCGCGCGGAAGAATAAAGCAGCCGCTCTTAGCTATTATAATGATCTGATTCTCTTGAAAGAACCTCCAATGCACATTTTATTCTTGATTGTTCGTCAATACCGTATTTTGCACATCATCGCAAATATGCGTGGACTTCGTAAACCGGACGATGCTATTGCTAAAAGTGCTGGAATCCCACGATTTGCCCTCCGAAAAAATGAACAGCAATTGAGGGGATATGGAGAAAAGAGTTTGGAAAAATGTATTGAGGAATGTATCCAGATAGAAGAAGAAATCAAAACTGGAAGAATAGGAGATCAAATAGGGGTAGAGAGTTTGATTTGTAAGTTGATGCTTTGAATTCTGGGTTGTTGTAGACAGATGTTGCTGTGGAGGGGTTCGAAGTTCCTATGCCAGGATTTTACAGCATAAAGTCAAAAAAGGGAAGATTTTTCAAGCGTTTTTTCAAAATCTTTGAGTAATTCAACAAAAATTTTTAAAGTAGTTGTTTAGTTCGTATATATTATGAGAAATTTACCTGTCTGCTTTATTTGAAGCAAAAAAATCTCCGGAAAGCAGCCGCTCTTTCCGGAGATAAGTGTTTTATTCTAATTAAGCAATTCCGTTAACCGCTTTTGTAAGACGGGAAACCTTTCTTGCTGCTGTGTTCTTATGGAAAATTCCTTTAGAAGTAGCTTTGCTGATTTCAGAAATAGCAACTGTTAAAGCAGCCTGTGCAGCTTCTTTATCACCTTTTGCTACAGCAACTTCTACGTTCTTGATACAAGTTTTTACTTTAGATTTAATAGATTTGTTCCTTAATGTCTTTGTTTCGATAACTAAAATTCTTTTTTTTGCAGATTTGATGTTAGCCAATCTGTACACCTCCAAATATTATTACTTATAATTTTTATGTTTATATTGTTTTGCATTATTTCGGACACGGACAATCTAATGTAAACATACTTCTATATTCTATTAATTTTTGTGTTGTTTGTCAAGCAGAAAATTAATAAATTTAAGAAAAATTTTTTGGATATATTGCTAAAAATAACAAAAAGTAGTATTTGTTTAACAAAAGTTTGTGGGAAGTATAATAAAACTAAATCATCAAGTATATTCTGTGTATCTTTGGAACATAATACCTGGTAGTAATATGGACAAAATGATAGGAGGCACTTTTATGAACATACAACATTCTTTTTCTCACACAGATTTAGCGTTAGAACTAAAGGATGAACTTGAAGAATCTCTGGAAGAACAGCAGACTTTTGATGGAATTAGGATTCATCAGGAGCGTATTGGGGAGTGGGGGATGCAGGAAACGGTGATTGAGATTGACAGTGAGGCTGGAGAGAAACGGTTTGGAAAGCCACAAGGAATCTATGTGACGCTTGAGGGAGAAAATATGGCGGGGAATGACGGTAGCTTTCATGAGGAGATGAGTGAATGCCTTGCAAAACGTCTTCAGTCCTTACTTTCTGGAAAAAGGAAACTTTTATTTGTCGGACTTGGAAATGGGGAGGTAACCCCGGATGCCCTTGGTCCACTCGTGATTAAAAATCTTTTTATAACAAGGCATCTGACTGGATGGAAAGAGATAGAAGGGTGTCCGGCGGTGGCGGCTCTTGCACCGGGAGTTATGGCACAGACGGGAATGGAAACGGGGGAAATTGTTGAGGGAATCGTAAAAAAGATTCATCCAGATGCGTTGATAGTAATTGATGCATTAGCAGCAAAGAGTTCGGAACGTCTTAACCGGACAATTCAGATTAGCAATACAGGAATTGCACCAGGTTCCGGGGTAGGAAATCATCGGAACGAAATTACAGAAAAAACGATGGGAGTTCCGGTAATAGCGATAGGAGTTCCTACCGTAATCTCTATTCCATCATTAGCCTGTGATATTATGGAGTCTTTTTGTGCTTCACAGGGTGAGGGGATGGAGGATAAGTTTTCTTCGTGGTCAGAAAATGAGAAGTACCGTTTCTTAGGAGAGATTTTAGATAAAAAACTGTGGGAGCTTTTTGTGACACCGAAGGAAATTGATGAGGCAGTAAAACGAATTAGTTATACACTTTCGGAGGGAATTAACCAGTTTGTTGCGGGAAGGATTTCCTAAATCAAATCATAAATAAAAAGGACAGGCATAAGCTTATATTATAAGAATTATTTTGAGTGTTTGTATAATCATGCGATCAATTATGTAATTAGGAAAAAATGGTTTTTACTAATAGGTTATTTAGGGAATTACTATAAGCTATTTTTCTTGGGAGGGATTATGCAAGAGAGAAATTTAAAGACGATAGAAGGCCTATTGTTTGTTCTTTTTATTTTGTTGTGGGGGTTATTTTTATCAGGAGGAAGTGGGAAGGTAAAGAGAAGAGCACTTTCTTTGTGGCAATATCTTCCGATACATACGGAAGTGTTTAACGAATTTTTTGAAAATGGTATAAGAAAAGGACAATATGAGCTTACTCCAATTCTTGGATACGATACATATGAGGGAGGGAAGGGGATGCTCCTTCCTTTTTTTCGAAACGGGATGCAGGTAGAATTTTTTCCAATTCAGCGGTTTGCGCTCGATTACTGGAAAGGGAAGGGTTACTATAAAGCAAAATACAGCGATACAGTGCCGGATTATTTTACAGAATCCGATGACCAGTCTGTAGAAGAAAAGAAGAAAGATCCAGGAAAAATGAAGCAGGCAGGAAAAGGAAAAACATATACGATAAAACAACTGGCAAGTTATTCTTTTTTGCTGGAACATTTTTACATTGTAGATGAGACGACATCCATGACGAAGCAGGATTTAAATGGAACAAAACTTGTAACAATGGACTTGTCCACAAAATTAAAAGAGGAGCCGCTGGTTCTTATTTATCATACTCACGGAAGTGAAACGTACAAGAAGGTAAATGGAAAAGAAGGTTCTGTGATTGAAGTGGGAACGGCTTTAACAAAAGAATTGGAAAATATCTACGGAATAAAGACGATACATGATAAATCCGTTTATGATATGGTAGACGGACAGCTTGACCGAAATGCCGCTTATAATTTTGCAGGTGATAGTGTGGAGTCAGCACTTAGGAAAAATCCTTCGGTAAAAGTGGTGATTGATCTGCACAGAGATTCTGTAGAAAATAGTATTCATCTTCGTACAAAAATTAATGGAAGGTCCGCAGCGCAGATCATGTTTTTTAATGGTGTCAGTCGTCTTGCCGAAAAAGGAGATATAGGTTACCTTTATAATCCAAATAAGGAGGCGAATCTGGCATTTAGCCTGCAGATGCAGCTTTTATGTGGAAAATATTATCCGGATTTGACACGGAGAATCTATATAAAAGGTTATAGGTATAATCTTCATCTGACAAAAAGAGCGATGCTTGTGGAAGTAGGTGCACAGAATAATACAGTGGAGGAAGCAAAAAATTCAATGAAACCATTAGCAGAGATGCTATACCGGTTGTTATCGGGGGAAAAATCTTATAGGAAAGGAAATTAAAAATTTATCCTCTTATAGCAAGAAGATTTCGACATCTAAGGGATATCACAATTACAAAAAAATAAATTGACAAACGATAAGGTTTATGTTTTAATAATATCAGAAAATTTAATTTTTCAAATCAAACCGTTGAAGCGGAGATAAAAATAGTTGTGCATACACAGAGAGTCCGGGCAGGTGAGAGCCGGGTTAAACGCAGATTATTAAATGGACCGCGGAGGGCGCAGTCAAAGGTCTTATTAAAGTTTTCATTAATAGAGAATCAAAGTATCGGAGTTGTAATATTTGCAATATAAGATTTGGAGTAAAACTTAGATTCGGAAGATTTTATAAACTTAGTATATTGCGACGTGAGGGCATACGTCAGTTGCCGGGGATATGATGGTATCCTTCAGAGCGCACATTTTGTGAATCAAGGTGGCACCGCGGATGTGAAAGAATAAGATTTTGATAATACACCCGTCCTTGACAAAGTAGTGATACGTTGTCATGGGCGGATTTTTTATACCATTTTCGCATTTCCTACAATAATTCCATCAAGAAAAATTCGCATGGCAACAACAAAAGTACAAAGATGGAGGCATAAGTTATGATTAAAGAGGCAATTATCAAATTAAGTAAAAAAGAAGATTTAAGTTATGAGATGGCACAGACTGTCATGGACGAGATTATGAGTGGCGAGGCAAATGATATTCAAAAAAGTGCTTATCTTACAGCACTTGCCATGAAAGGAGAGACAATTGATGAAATCACTGCTTCTGCAGCGGGAATGAGAGCACATTGTACAAGACTTCTCAATGATATGGATGTGTTGGAAATCGTTGGTACTGGTGGGGATCGTTCTAATTCCTTTAATATTTCTACAACTTCCGCACTTGTTATTTCTGCTGGAGGAGTTCCGGTTGCAAAGCATGGAAACAGAGCGGCTTCTAGTAAATGTGGTGCAGCCGATGTGTTAGAGGCGCTTGGCGTAAATATTACCGTCTCTCCGGCACAAAGTGCACAGATGTTAAAAGACATTAATATTTGTTTCCTTTTTGCACAAAAATACCACACAGCAATGCGTTATGTAGCAAATGTACGAAAAGAATTAGGAATCCGTACAGTATTTAATATTTTGGGACCTCTTTCCAATCCAGCAGGAGCAAATATGCAGGTTATGGGTGTATATGATGAAAAATTAGTGGAACCACTCGCCAGAGTACTTTCCAATCTTGGTGTAAAAAATGCAATGGTTGTATATGGTCAGGATTGTCTTGATGAGATTTCCATGAGTGCAAAGACAAGCGTCTGTGAAATTAAAGATGGTAAATTCCGTTCTTATGAGATTGAACCAGAACAGTTTGGATTTAAGAAATGTGATAAAGAAGAATTAGTTGGTGGAACACCAGAAGAAAATGCAAAGATTACTCTGGCAATCTTAAATGGAGAAAAAGGTCCAAGAAGAGAAGCAGTTTTAATAAATGCTGGAGCAGCGTTCTATGTTTCAGGAAAGGCAGACACTTTACAGGATGGCGTGAAGCTTGCAGCCGAAATAATTGACAGTGGAAAAGCAAAAGCAAGACTTGATGAGTTTGTTAAGTTATCAAATCAGGAATAATTATATGACTTAAATTGTATTAGGAGCTGTAATAAAAAATTGCAAAGGTAAGAAACTCATGGTAGAATAGGACAGATAGAATTAGATTATAAACGTAAAATAGGAGGAAACTGCCTTGGCTGGAATTGACCAGAGTAAAATAAGAAACTTTTGTATTATAGCACATATTGATCATGGAAAATCAACTTTAGCAGACCGTATTATCGAAAAGACAGGACTGCTGACAGATAGAGAGATGCAGAACCAGGTTCTTGACAACATGGATTTAGAGAGGGAACGTGGAATTACAATTAAGTCTCAGGCGGTGCGCATTGTATACCATGCCGAAGATGGAGAAGAATATATATTCAACTTAATCGATACACCGGGACACGTCGATTTTAACTATGAAGTAAGCCGAAGTCTTGCTGCCTGTGAAGGAGCAGTTCTTGTTGTGGATGCAGCACAGGGAATCGAGGCACAGACACTTGCTAATGTATATCTGGCATTAGACCATGATCTTGAGATTATGCCAGTTATCAACAAGATTGACCTTCCAAGTGCAGACCCGGATCGTGTTGTAGAAGAAATTGAGGATGTTATCGGAATTGAAGCAGAAGATGCACCAAAAATTTCTGCGAAGAATGGAATTAATATTGAGCAAGTATTAGAACAGATTGTAAAGAAGATTCCTGCACCGGGTGGAAGTCCGGAGAACCCATTACAGGCACTTATTTTTGACAGCGTATATGATTCCTACAAAGGAGTTATCATTTTTGCACGTATTATGGAAGGAACCATTAAAAAGGGCACCAATATGCTGATGATGGCAACAGGCGCAAAGGCAGAAGTTGTCGAAGTAGGAACTTTTGGTGCGGGTCAGTTTTTCCCTTGTGATGAGCTTTCAGCCGGCATGGTTGGATATATTACAGCCAGTCTTAAAAATGTAAAGGATACCCGTGTTGGTGATACTGTTACAGACGCTGATAATCCATGTGAAGAACCACTGCCAGGTTACAAGAAGGTAAATTCTATGGTGTTCTGTGGAATTTATCCAGCGGATGGAGCAAAATATCCGGATTTAAGAGATGCCTTAGAAAAATTACAGCTTAATGATGCAGCACTTCAGTACGAGCCGGAAACTTCTGTAGCGTTAGGATTTGGTTTCCGTTGTGGCTTCTTAGGTCTTTTACATTTAGAGATTATTCAGGAACGATTAGAAAGAGAATATAATCTTGACTTAGTAACTACCGCACCAAGTGTTATTTACAAAGTACATCAGACAGATGGAACCGTATTTGACTTGACAAACCCAACAAACCTTCCAGATCCATCCACTATTGAATATATGGAAGAACCAATTGTATCTGCCGAGATTATGGTAACCAAAGAATATGTTGGTGCAATCATGACACTTTGCCAGGAACGCCGTGGAACCTATATTTCTATGGAGTATATGGAAGAAACGAGAGCACTCCTTAAATACGAACTGCCGTTGAATGAGATTATTTACGACTTCTTTGATGCTTTAAAATCTCGTTCTAGAGGTTATGCTTCTTTTGATTATGAGATGAAAGGTTACCAGCAGTCTGACCTTGTGAAATTAGATATTCTCATCAACCGTGAGACAGTCGATGCTCTTTCTTTCATCGTGCATTCTTCCACTGCTTATGAGCGTGCAAGAAAGATTTGTGAAAAATTAAAAGAGGAAATTCCAAGACATTTATTTGAGATTCCAATTCAGGCAGCTATCGGAAGTAAGATTATTGCTCGTGAAACAGTAAAGGCTGTCCGAAAAGACGTACTTGCGAAATGTTACGGTGGTGATATTTCTCGTAAGAAAAAGCTTCTTGAAAAACAGAAGGAAGGAAAGAAGAGGATGCGTCAGGTTGGTAATGTAGAGATACCACAGAAGGCGTTTATGAGTGTCCTTAAATTAGATGAAGATTGACTTCTGAGTTGTCGCAGGCAAAGTTGACGCGTTACAAAAAAATCTGTAGCGGATTGCCCGAAGAATTTAGAAAAGAATCCCTAAAAAATATTCCATTGTGCTAAACGTTCCTTTTGCCCAATAAAGCAGAAACTTCGGAGAAAGCAGTCTGAAGTTTCTATGGTCAAAATTCCACAGCACAAAATCATAAAATGGAATATTTTTAGGGATTCTTTTTCTTGTAGTTTTTGTGCAATCCGACCTGAAAACTTTTACAGCGACTGTTTACTCCCAATTATTATTTGGTTATTATAATAAACTAGTCATTCTTCTATTAGATGAATATGATGTATCTTTGGCAAAGGCTTCTGAGAATGGCTATTATAGAAAAATGCTCAATATGCTGTGTAGAATTATGCAGGTTTTAAAGGATACTGTGCTATGGTATAGCGTTTTATAAGAAAAATGTTTGGTAAAGAAGGAAGAAAAATGGGAAAAAAGAAATATAAACCAGAAACAAGAGAGCGAAGATTAGAGCGTTTAAGTAAATTCGTCAGTCTGATTTTAAGGCACCGCCCAGAAGTTATTGAAATTACTTTAGATGAACATGGATGGGCGAATGTAGATGAATTAATTGCAGGTATTGGGAAAACAGAAGAGTTTGATATGGCTCTTTTAAAAGAGATTGTGGCAACAGATGAGAAGCAGCGATATTCTTTTAGTACAGATAGAACTTTAATCAGAGCCAATCAGGGACATTCTATTCCCGTGGATGTAGAATTAGAGAAAAAGGAACCACCAGAAGTTTTATTTCATGGAACGGGAGAAAAATCGGTTTCTTCTATTAAAGAAAAAGGGTTACTTCCAATGGAAAGACTATACGTACATCTTTCAAAAGATACAGAAACAGCAGTGAAAGTAGGGAAAAGACATGGAAAACCAGTGGTATTTCATGTTGATGCTGGACAAATGTATAAGGATGGATATGAGTTTTATCAATCGGTGAATGGGGTCTGGTTAACGAGAGAAGTTCCTCCCAAATATTTAAATTCTTTTATTTATAAAAAATAGGAAGGAAAAATTATGTGTGCAAGCAGAAATGATTTGGAATTATATATCCATATTCCATTTTGCATAAAAAAGTGCAATTATTGTGATTTTCTTTCATTTCCTTCAAGTGAGGAAGAAAGGGAAGAATATGTACAGTGTTTGGTAAATGAGATAGAGCAGACAGGTAATCTTTTAGACAAAGATACTTATGCGGTGCGAAGTGTTTTTATTGGAGGGGGTACACCGTCCCTTCTTTTGGGAGAACAGATAGAGAGAATTATGCTGGCGGTTCAGGAAAGTTTTACTATAAAGGATGGAGTCGAGATTACAATGGAGGCAAATCCAGGAACGCTTAAGGAATCAAATATTTTTTCTTATAAGGAAGCGGGAGTAAATCGTCTCAGTATGGGGCTGCAGAGTGCAGATAATGCGTGTCTTCATTTGTTGGGAAGGATTCATACGTGGGAAGAATTTTTGAAGAGTTATGAATTAGCGAGAAAAGTAGGATTTGAGAATATAAATGTAGATTTGATGAGTGGGCTGCCAGGTCAAACAGTAAGTATCTATAAAAGGACGTTAGAAAAAGTAATGGCACTGCAGCCGGAACATATTTCTGCTTATAGTCTTATTTTAGAGGAAGGAACACCTTTTGGAGAATCAAAAGAGATTCAGAAGAAGATTCCTGACGAAGAGACAGATAGGGAAATGTATCAACTTACAAAAGAAATTCTTGCAGAGAATGGATATGAACGATATGAGATTTCGAACTATGCGAGAAAAGGTAAAGAATGTATTCATAATATTGGATATTGGAGTGGAACGCCGTATCTTGGATTTGGATTAGGTGCGTCTTCTTATTTTGAAGGAACTCGTTTTTCTAACGAGAAAAATTTAGAAAAATATAAGGAAAGTCCGTATGTTCCATTTATGATGCGGGAAGATTATACAGTATTAAGCGAAAAAGACGAAATGGAAGAATTTATGTTTCTTGGGTTAAGAAAAAGAGCAGGGATTTCAGAAAGAGAGTTTAAAGAGCGTTTTAAGGTGGGTCTTAAAGATATATATGGAAAAGTAATTGCTAAATATGAAGAAATGGATTTATTAGAATGGATGGATGAGGGGAAAATGCTTCGTCTTACGGATGCAGGGATTGATGTGAGTGATTATATTTTCTGTGATTTTATGCTGTAAGGGGAGTGTAAAGCATTTTTTAAACACACTCTAGAAAAAAGTTCGGAAAAAATTAAAAATATACTTGACAAGGATTGCAGATAGTGATAACTTAATGAATGTAGATATTAGCACTCGGTATTGATGAGTGCTAATAACTAAGAAGGAAGGGAGTAAGAGATGGAACTGGATGAACGTAAGATGAAAATTTTAAAAGCAATTATATCTACTTACTTAGAGACTGGAGATCCGGTTGGAAGCAGAACGATTGCCAAAGATTCTGATTTACATTTAAGTTCAGCAACGATTCGTAACGAGATGGCGGATCTTGAAGAACTTGGTTATATCCTCCAGCCACATACTTCTGCCGGAAGGATTCCTTCAGATTTAGGCTATCGTTACTATGTGAACTGTCTTATGGCAGAGAATGATGAGATTCGAACACGGGAGACTGAAAGGGAGAAGGAGCATCAGGATTTAATTAATAAGATGGATCGCATGGAAGAGGTTCTTAAGAATGTCGCAGATGTTCTTGCAGCGAATACGAACTACGCCACAATGATTTCCGCACCACAGATTAAGGAGTCAAAGCTTAAGTTTATCCAACTTTCGATGGTGGATTCACGGAGGCTTCTGGTCGTTATTGTGGTTGGCAATGATACGGTTAAGAATGTACTCATGAATATGGATGAACCTCTTGGCAATGATGAGATTCTAAAGCTTAACATTTTGTTGAACTCTTTCCTTCAGGGATTAACTCTTAATGATATTAACATTGAGTTAGTTCATACGATGAAGGTGCAGGCAGGGATGCATGCAGATATTTTAGAAGGAGTTTTTAATGGGATTGTAGAGGCGATTCACGAAGCAGATAATTTAGAGATTTATACCAGTGGAGCAACCAATATGCTTAAGTATCCTGAACTTGCAAATCCAGAGCATACGACAGCACTTCTTGATACCTTAGTTGAGAAGAAGCAGCTTGTAAAGCTTGTCGATGATACGGTCAATCAGGAAGAAAAACATGGTATACAGGTTTACATTGGTAATGAGACGCAGGTACAGTCTTTAAGGGACTGCAGTATCGTAACTGCCACTTACGAATTGAAGGAAGGCGGAACAGGAACGGTCGGAATTATCGGTCCCAAACGAATGGATTACCGAAAGGTTGTAAATACTCTCAGAAATCTAACCGATGATTTGGATGAGATTTTTAATAATAAATCATAGAAAGGTGGTACTTAAGTGGAAGAAGAAAAGAAAGTATCCGACGAAAGTATCGTAGAAGAGGCCAAAGCGGATTCTCAGGAAGCGGCACAGCCAGAAGAGAAAGCCGAAGAAGCCAAAGAGGCAAAATCAAAAAAGAAAAAGAAATCTGCAGCAGCACTTGAAATCGAATTAAAAAAGAGTGAAGAAAAAGCAGCAGAGATGACAGATAAATATCAGCGTCTGATGGCAGAATTTGAGAATGCCAGAAAGAGAAATGCAAAAGAGCAGAGCCATATGTATGATGTGGGAGCGAAAGAGGTTCTTGCAAAGTTACTTCCGGTTGTTGATAATTTTGAAAGAGGTTTGGATTCTCTTTCAGAAGAGGAGAGGGAAGGAGCTTTTGCTCAGGGATTTATCAAAATATATCAGCAGTTAATCACCGCACTTGAAGAAATCGGTGTAAAACCAATGGATGCCGTAGGAAAGGAATTTAACCCAGATTTCCATAATGCAGTAATGCATGAGGAGAATGAAGAGATGGGTGAAAACCTTGTATCCGAGGAATTCCAGAAGGGATATATGTACAAAGATGGCGTGCTTCGTCACAGCATGGTAAAAGTAGTTAATTAGTTATATTTTTGAATATATGAATTTGACATAATTAGGAGGATATGAATTATGGGTAAAATAATCGGTATTGATTTAGGTACAACAAACTCATGTGTAGCAGTAATGGAAGGTGGAAAACCTGTTGTTATCACAAACGCGGAAGGAATGAGAACAACTCCTTCTGTAGTAGCTTTCACAAAAACTGGTGAAAGAGTTGTCGGTGAACCGGCAAAACGTCAGGCAGTAACAAATGCTGACAAGACTATTTCATCAATCAAGCGTCAGATGGGTACAGATTATAAAGTAACAATTGATGATAAAAAGTATTCTCCACAGGAGATTTCTGCAATGATTTTGCAGAAGTTAAAATCTGATGCAGAGAACTACTTAGGAGAGAAAGTAACAGAAGCAGTTATCACAGTTCCAGCATACTTCAACGATGCTCAGAGACAGGCAACAAAGGATGCTGGTAAGATTGCAGGTCTTGATGTAAAACGTATCATCAACGAGCCTACAGCAGCCGCTCTTTCCTATGGTCTTGATAACGAGAATGAGCAGAGAATCATGGTATACGACTTAGGTGGTGGTACATTTGATGTATCTATCATCGAGATTGGTGATGGTGTCATCGAAGTATTATCTACAGCCGGAGATAACCGTTTGGGTGGAGATGATTTCGATAATGTAATCACACAGTATATGTTAGATGATTTCAAAGCAAAAGAAGGTGTAGATTTATCTACAGATAAGATGGCAATGCAGAGATTTAAAGAAGCTGCTGAAAAAGCTAAGAAAGAGCTTTCTTCTTCTACAACAACAAACATCAACCTTCCTTTCATCACAGCAACTGCTGAGGGACCAAAACATTTTGAGATGAATTTAACAAGAGCAAAATTCAACGAATTAACAGCTCATTTAGTAGAAAGAACAGCAACACCTGTTTCTAAAGCATTAAACGATGCAGGTCTTAACGCTTCTGAATTAAGCAAGGTATTATTAGTTGGCGGTTCTACAAGAATCCCTGCTGTACAGGATAAAGTAAAACAGTTAACAGGAAAAGAGCCATTTAAGGGAATCAACCCAGATGAGTGTGTAGCAATCGGTGCTTCTATTCAGGGTGGTAAGTTAGCAGGTGATGCAGGTGCCGGTGACATCCTTCTTCTTGATGTAACCCCATTATCCTTATCTATCGAGACAATGGGTGGTGTTGCTACGAAGTTAATCGAGCGTAACACAACAATACCTACAAAGAAGAGCCAGATCTTCTCCACAGCAGAGGATAATCAGACAGCCGTTGATATCCATGTTGTACAGGGTGAGAGACAGTTTGCAAGAGATAACAAGACTCTTGGACAGTTCCGCTTAGATGGTATCCCACCAGCAAGAAGAGGTGTACCTCAGATTGAAGTAACATTCGATATCGATGCAAATGGTATTGTAAATGTATCTGCAAAAGACTTAGGAACAGGAAAAGAACAGCATATCACAATTACAGCAGGATCTAATATGTCTGATGAAGATATCGATAAAGCTGTGAAAGAAGCGGCAGAATACGAAGCTCAGGATAAGAAGAGAAAAGAAGGCATCGATGCAAGAAACGATGCAGACAACATGGTATTCCAGACAGAGAAAGCTATGGAAGAAGCAGGAGATAAGATTGATGCTTCCGAAAAAGCTACTGTTGAGGCAGATATCGCTAAATTAAAAGAAATTCTTAACCGCACAACTCCAGATAACATTTCTGAAGCAGATGTAGCAGCTCTTAACGAAGGTAAAGAGCAGTTAATGAAAGATGCACAGTCTTTATTTGCTAAGATGTATGAGCAGGCTGGCGGCGCAGCAGGTCAGGCAGGTCCTGGACCACAGGCTGGAGCCGGTGCTGATCCAAATGCAACTTATAATGCAGACGATGTAGTTGACGCAGACTACAAAGAAGTGTAAACGAATAAAGCGTGTTTATTGACACTGTTTAAAATCTAAATATTCCTCTTTCTTACCCTCACCTACAGGTAGGTGGGAGAGAAAGGGGAAATTTGTTTATTAGGAAATCCTTGGTATACTGTATCATTTGTATTATTTTTTGCTTTATAGCGTATTACTTACAACTATATAGAGAATTAAGGTGAATCATAGTGTGTAAAGTACTGAAATAATTTTTTGAACATACTTAAAAATATACCGTTTAGTTATTTCGGTGCGAATTAAGCATGGATCTAATAATTAATGTAGTTGGATTAGTTGCTAATATAGTCGGACTGGATACTTATTTTTTTATAAGTTATATCAGATTATTTATGAATGATAGAGTACATCAGGTTGGAGGAGAAAATGGCAGAAAAAAGAGATTATTATGAAGTCTTAGGCGTAGATAAAAATGCGTCAGAGGCGGAGATTAAGCGTGCATATCGAAAGGTTGCAAAGAAGTACCATCCAGATATGAATCCTGGAGATAAAGAGGCAGAGGAAAAGTTTAAAGAAGCAGCCGAAGCTTACGAAGTACTTAGTGACCCAGAAAAGAAAAGTAAATACGACCAGTTTGGTCACGCAGCCTTTGAACAGGGCGGCGGCGGATTTGGTGGATTTGATTTCGGCGGAGATATGGGAGATATCTTTGGAGATATTTTCGGAGATTTCTTCGGTGGTGGCAGAAGAGGTGGCGATGCCAGAAGAAATGGTCCAAGACAGGGAGCAAATCTTCGTGCTGGTGTCCGCATTACATTTGATGATGCCATCCGCGGCGTAGAAAAAGAATTAGAGATTACCTTAAAAGAAGAATGTAAAACTTGTAACGGAAGCGGAGCAAAACCTGGAACAAGTCCAGAAACCTGTCCAAAATGTAAAGGAACTGGTCAGGTGGTATTCACACAGCAGTCTATGTTTGGAACAGTTCGTAACGTCCAGGCTTGTCCAGACTGTAACGGAAGTGGTCAGATTATCCGTAATAAGTGTAGCGATTGTTCCGGTACTGGTTACATCAAAGTTCGTAAGAGAATCAAAGTACCTATTCCAGCAGGTATCGACAACGGCCAGAGTGTAAGAATTCGTGAAAAAGGTGAGCCAGGCATTAACGGCGGTCCAAGAGGAGACTTACTCGTTAATGTAACTGTATCCCGTCATCCGAAGTTCCAGAGACAGGAATATGATATTTATTCCACAGAACCGATTACATTTGCTCAGGCAGCACTTGGTGGAACTATCAAGATTGATACGGTAGACGGCCCTTATGAGTACATCTTAAAACCAGGAACGCAGACAGACACAACCATCCGTCTGAAAGGAAAAGGCGTGCCTACTCTTCGTAATAAAAATATCCGTGGAACACACATCGTTAAGTTTGTCGTTCAGGTTCCAGAAAAATTGAATGCAGCACAGAAGGAAGCACTCCGCAAATTCCAGGAGGCAATGGGAGAAGTTGTACCTTCAGAAAGTAAAGAAGAAGCATCTCATGAGAAACATGAAAAGAAGGGTTTTTTTGGTAAAAAAAAGAAGTAGGTTTCTGATTTGATTAGTTAATATATAGCCGATGAAGCCAGAAAAGAAAGAATCCATATTTGTGATTTTATTGCTATGAGGAAAATATCTTATATAATATTTTCTCTTGTTCTAAGACCACAAATATGGATTCTTTCTTTTGGAGTATCTATTCTTGATGAATTAAATAGTAGTTTGTGCTATAATTAGAAAAATAATATATAGTAGAATCTAAATAAATATATGGGATAAAGAAAGGAACCAATTTATGAAATGGAATAAACTCACTATTGAGACAACAACAGCAGCAGAAGATATGTTAAGTTATGAGCTTTCAGAGATGGGAATGGAAGGGGTAGAGATTGAGGATCATGTGCCTTTATCTGAGGAAGATAGAAAGATTATGTATGTAGATCTTCTTCCAGATGAAATCGCACCAGACGATGGAAAGGCTCGTATTTCCTGTTATGTAGATGAAAAGGAAGACTTACAGGCAGTAATTGCAAAGGTAAAGGCTAAGATTGAAGAGTTGGCTGCATTTTTACCGATGGGAAGTGGCGAAATTACTCTGGGGGTAACAGAAGAAGAAGATTGGATTAATAACTGGAAAGTATTCTTTAAACCATTTCGTCTTGATGATAATATCGTAATCAAGCCAACTTGGGAGACACTTACGGATAAAAAAGATGATGATATTGTTGTAGAGATTGATCCTGGAACAGCATTTGGAAGCGGTTCTCATGAGACAACAAAGCTTTGTATTTCCCAGCTTAAAAAATACATCAAAAAAGATACAGAACTTCTTGATGTTGGAACAGGAAGCGGAATTCTTTCTATCATTGGATTAAAATTAGGAGCACATCATGCGATGGCAACAGATATTGATCCGAATGCTATTCGTGCAACAGACGAAAACTTTGCAATTAACGGTGTTGCAGAACAGGCAGAAGTACAGCAGGTAAATATTCTTGATAAAGATGAGGCAGATCATTTCTATGAGAAAAATAATGGAAAACGTTACGATGTAGTAGTAGCGAATATCCTCGCAGATGTTATCATTCCACTTTCTGGAATCGTAACTCCATTATTAAAAGAAGACGGGATCTTCATCACTTCTGGTATCATCAATACGATGGAAGAAGCTGTAAAAGAGGCAATGCTTGCGAATAATTTTGAAATTCTTGAAATTAATCATATGAAAGACTGGGTAAGTATCACAGCAAAACCAAAAAAATAACTTAGAACTTACAATAATTCCACTTTCCTAGAGCGAGTATGATAATAGGCTCCAACAACAGAGAGAGGTTTTTCTTCTATTAACTTCTGAATAAACGGACTTACTTTGATTTTGGAAATACTATGCAGTACATTTTGTTTTTCGCAGACTGTGCTGCCTTTTTTATCTCCGATTGCCTGTTGTATGTTCATAGTGAAATTTCCTTTCTATGTTATAGAATTCATAAATGATTATGATTGTATTATAGTGTATTTTAAAAGGATTTACAATGAAAGAAACATGAAAGAAAAGGAGTGGAATGGTTGACGCTTTTTGAATTGGGTTATATAATATCTTGGTAGGAAAAGCGAAAAATATATTAAGGAGAAATAGATAAAGAATGAAAAAAGTAATTTTAACTGGTGACCGTCCAACGGGACGTCTTCATGTAGGACACTATGTAGGCTCATTATCAGAGAGAGTCAGATTACAGAACTCTGGAGACTATGATGAGATTTATATTATGATTGCAGATGCACAGGCACTTACTGATAATGCAGAGCATCCGGAAAAAGTACGTCAGAACATTATTCAGGTAGCATTAGACTACTTAGCATGTGGAATTGACCCGGCAAAGTCAACCATTTTCATTCAGTCAATGGTTCCAGAACTTACAGAGCTTACATTTTATTATATGAATCTTGTTACAGTTGCTCGTGTTCAGAGAAACCCAACTGTTAAGTCAGAGATTAAACAGAGAAACTTTGAGGCAAGTATCCCTGTTGGATTCTTCTGTTATCCAATAAGCCAGGCTGCAGATATTACTGCATTTCGTGCGACAACAGTTCCAGTAGGAGAAGACCAGATGCCTATGATTGAACAGTGTAAGGAAATCGTTCATAAGTTTAACAGTGTTTATGGTGAGACTTTAACAGATCCACAGATTGTTCTTCCATCTAATAAAGCATGTCTTCGTCTTCCTGGTATTGATGGAAAGGCAAAGATGAGTAAGTCTCTTGGAAACTGTATTTACCTTTCGGATGAAGCAGATGTAGTAAAGAAAAAGGTTATGTCTATGTTTACAGATCCAAATCATCTTCGGGTACAGGATCCAGGTAAGGTAGAGGGTAATCCTGTATTCATCTACTTAGATGCGTTCTGCAAAGATGAATACTTTGCGGAATTTCTTCCAGATTACCAGAACCTTGATGAGTTGAAAGAACATTATCAGAGAGGTGGACTTGGTGATGTTAAGGTGAAGAAGTTCTTAAATAAAGTATTAGAAGCAGAAATTGGACCAATTCGTGAGAGAAGAAAGATGTGGGAACAGCGTATTCCAGATGTGTATGATATTTTACAGGAAGGTTCTAAAGTTGCTGAAAAGAAAGCAGCAGAAACATTGAATGATGTCCGCGAGGCGATGAAAATCAATTATTTCGACGGAGATTTTGCTTTAAATTAATTTCTGATTTGTCGATTTGATGACAAACGCTGCTGCGGAGATATTTAGGGTCGGATTGTATCGATGACTTCTAAGAGAGGGATTATTCTAAGATTGCATTTTGTTCCGTATTAGAAGAATTTCTGCCAGAGTGCACAAAGCAAATGAAGTAGGCACTAAAAAAAGTATCTCATTTTGAGACTTTGTGCTGTGGAATTTTGACCATAGAAACTTCGGACTGATTTTTCCGAAGTTTCTGCTTTACTGGGCAAAATGGAACGTTTAGCACAACGGAACAAAATGAGATACTTTTTTTAGTGCCTTTCCAAGATTTTCTGGCACTCTGGCTGCTTATTCTTTCTTAGCGGCGTCTGTTTAACACGACAAATTAGAATCTTTTTAACGCATCGGCATCCGCAACGATTGTGACATCGTTATGAAGCTGCAGAATAGAAGCTGGAACAGCAGGAGTGATTTTTCCATGAACAGCATTATATAAAGCATCTGCCTTATCCTCTCCGCTTACGATAACCAGAATTTTTCTAGCCTGCATAATATTCTTGATTCCAAGAGAGTATGCCTGACGTGGAACATCTGCTTCAGAAGCAAAGAAACGTTTGTTTGCTTCGATAGTGCTTTCTGTAAGATCTACACAGTGTGTTTCTTTTTCAAATGCAGCACCTGGCTCATTAAATCCGATATGTCCATTTCTTCCGATTCCAAGAAGCTGCAAATCAATACCACCCTGTTTGATAATATTTGCATTGTACTCTGCACAGGCTTTTTCTGGATCGATTGCAAGTCCGTCTGGAACGAAAGTACGATTTTTATCAATATTTACATGGTCAAATAAATGTGTGTTCATGAAATAACGGTAACTCTGTGGATCTTCTGGACTTAATCCTTTGTATTCATCTAAGTTAATACTTGTTACTTCAGAAAAATCAAGGTCGTTTTTGTTGTACCATTCGATTAACTGTTTATAAGTTCCTACTGGGGAAGAGCCAGTAGCTAAACCAAGAACACAATCAGGTTTCATAATGATTTGTGCAGAAATAATATTTGCTGCTTTTCTGCTCATATCGTTATAATCGGTTGCTTTGTAGATTCTCATAATGTATACCTCACTTTTATATTTTTATTCTGCCTGTCAGAAGGTAATCATTTTAAAGTACATATCTTTGTGCCTTTAGTATACCTGGAAAAAAACAAAAATCAATAGAATAAAAGGATACGGGAGCTACTTTCAAATTTTGTTGAAAGGGGAGACAAAAAGAGCTATTAATTTGAAAGTACTTTCAAAAAGAATAAAATATTTGAAAATAATTTCGAAAAGGACTATACTAAAACATGTTTGAAAAGTTCTTTCTGCGAAACGATGAAATATCAGATTATCAGAATGATTTTCAAATCTAAATATGAAATACTATAGAAAAAGGATATCCTGAAATTCTAAAAAGGAAATTTCACTTTTTGTGAAAAAAGGATAATCTGTAATAAAATAGAATAATATATATTCGTAGTATTTAATGATATAGAGAAAATTTTAAAAATTAATTTTAAGAGATAATACAGCAATGATGAAAATTGATAAAGTTAATATCTATCATACGAAAATATTAATGGAGGAAAATAAAATGATAGGCGTAAATGAAAAAATTGAAAATTTAAAAGGAAAGCTAATTGTGTCCTGTCAGGCACTTCCAAATGAACCACTGCATTCTTCTTTTATTATGGGAAAAATGGCATTAGCTGCAAAGGTTGGAGGTGCTAGTGGAATCCGTGCGAATACAAAGGAAGATATTGCAGAGATTCAGGCCCAGGTAGATCTTCCGATTATTGGTATTGTAAAAAGAGATTATGAAGATAGCGAGATTTATATTACTCCTACAATGAAAGAAATTGATGAATTAATGGAAGTGAGACCAGAAATTATAGCAATGGATGCAACGATTTCCACAAGACCGGAAGGAAAGAGTTTAGATGAATTTTTCCATGAAGTAAAAGAAAAGTATCCAGAGCAGCTTTTTATGGCAGATTGTTCTACAGTAGAAGAAGCACTTCATTCGGATGAACTTGGATTTGATTTTATCGGAACAACGATGGTTGGATATACGAAACAGAGTGAAGGTGATAAAATCGAAGAAAATGATTTTGAAATTTTAAGAGAAATTGTTTCTAAAGTAAAGAATAAAGTAATCGCAGAGGGTAATATTAATACACCAGAGAAAGCCAGAAGAGTGCTTGAATTAGGTGCATACAGTGTTGTTGTTGGTTCGATTATTACAAGACCGCAGCTTATTACAAAGTCTTTTGTAGAAGCAATTGAAAAGTAAAACGCAAGAGAAGTAAAAGATGGAATATTATATTAAGTCAGTTATTCCAGTCATAGAATCTAATTATAATAAGTTTACGATGGTAGAAAAGACAATTGCAGATTTTTTTATTAATAATAAGAAAAAAAGTGATTTTTCTGCAAAAGCAGTGGCGGCCAGGCTATTTGTTTCTGAAGCTTCCTTATCAAGATTTGCTCAAAAATGTGGTTATCGGGGTTATCGGGAGTTTATTTACCAGTATGAAGAGAGTTCTGTAGAACAAAAAGAATCTATGACAGGTAATACATTGATGATTTTGAATGCTTATCAGGAACTTTTAAATCGTTCTTATAGTCTTGTGGACGAAAAACAAATCGAAAGAATCGGAAGTTATCTAAATGAGACAAAAAAGGTACTTGTTTGTGGAAAAGGTAGCTCTGGTCTTGCAGCAAGAGAGATGGAAATCCGTTTTATGCGTATTGGTGTGGATGTAGATTCAATTACTGATACGGATTTGATGCGGATGCAGGCGGTATTTCAAAATGAAAAAAGCCTTATATTTGGATTCAGCATCGGTGGACAGAAAGAAGAAGTTATTTTCCTGTTAAAAGAAGCTAGAAAACGGGGAGCAAAAACCATTTTATTTACAGCAAATAACAGAGATGATTATAAAGAGTTCTGTACGGAAGTTGTATTGATTCCTTCTCTGAGACATTTAAATCATGGAAATGTAATCTCGCCGCAATTTCCGATTCTTATTATGATTGATATCATTTATTCTTATTATGTAGAGCAGGATAAGACAAAGAAAAAGACACTACATGACCGGACAGTACAGGCTTTAGAA
Organism: uncultured Anaerobutyricum sp.; assembly: GCF_934307085.1. Taxonomy (GTDB): domain Bacteria; phylum Bacillota; class Clostridia; order Lachnospirales; family Lachnospiraceae; genus Anaerobutyricum. The sequence continues at coordinate 21,767 of NZ_CAKRCF010000001.1, read as the reverse complement.
GAAACATACATGGAAAAGATAAAATAAACAACAGAAAATATTTGTATTTTCAAATACATTCTGGATACTAAGTAGAAAAGGGTATGTCTTGAGAAAGATAGATAAAAGAGAAAGAGAGTGATAATATAATATGATAATTGATAATGTAAAAGTCTATACGGAAGCAGGAAACTTTGTCTCGGGTGGAATTGTCACACAGGGAGACAGGATTATAGAAATATATACCGAAGCAGAGAAAGAAGAAATATTCAAAAAAATGAACATAGAAATGCAACATTTTACAACACAGCATACCACAATAAAATATTCGGTACAAAATGGTATAGACAATATATTAGATGGAAATGGTGCCTATGCGATTCCAGGACTTATTGATTTGCATTTTCATGGATGCATGGGAGATGATTTCTGTGATGGAGATAAAGAAGCGATCCGTCGTATTGCAGAATATGAAGCAAGTGTTGGTGTAACAGCAATTGCCCCAGCAACAATGACATTGCCAGTAGAAGAACTTGAAAACATTTTAAAAACAGCGGTTATTTATAAAAAAGAGTATGAAGAAGAGTTAGCCTGTAGCGACGAAAAATTTGAAGATGAATCTGGACAAGAACAAAACACGAAGGTAAAACAGGGGAATATAATGGATGAAAATTCTACAACTCCAAAAACTTGTGAAAAGAAAAAAGGGAAAAAAAGAGCAGATTTTGTCGGTATTAATATGGAAGGACCATTTATCAGTCCAGTAAAAAAAGGTGCACAGGATGAGAGAAATATCATTCCATGTAATAAAGAAGTTGCGGAAAAGTTTTTAGATGCTTCTGACAATCTAGTTAAATTTATAGGAATTGCACCGGAAGAAAGTGATAATACAATTTCCTTTATTAAAAATATGAAAGATAAAGTTAATATTTCTCTGGCACATACAAATGCGGACTATGAGTCAGCCAAAGCAGCATTTGATGCAGGAGCAAATCATGCGGTACATTTATTTAATGCAATGCCTGCATTTACTCATAGAGAAACAGGGGTTGTTGGTGCAGTATCTGATAGTGAACATGTAATGGCAGAAATTATTTGCGATGGCATTCACATTCATCCATCAATGGTACGGGCGGTATTTAAAATGATGGGGGCAGAGCGTATGATATTTATCAGTGACAGCATGAGAGCAACAGGAATGCCTGATGGACAGTATACATTAGGAGGTTTGGATGTAAAAGTGAGAGGAAACAGAGCTACTTTAGTTTCAGATGGTGCATTGGCAGGTTCCGTTACTAACCTTGCAGACTGTATGCGTACGGCTGTAACAAAAATGAGAATCCCGTTAGAAACAGCAATAGCCTGTGCCACAAAAAATCCGGCCATCAGCCTTGGAGTCTATGATGAGAGAGGATCTATCAGTGTGGGGAAAAAAGCAGATATTGTTTTGATAGATAAAGACCTTGTCTTAAAAACTGTTATCAAAGATGGGAGTGCTATCTGATCCAACTAAAAACAGTCAAAGATAGAAGATGCCCTATATTTGTGGTCTTAGAGTATGGATTGAATACGAGTGCGGAGACGAGCGTTCAACCCGTAAGCGATAGAGTTACAAATATAGGGTATTTCCTGCTTTTGGGAATGTCTGTTAGTTCTTAATGAATTAAATAGTAAATTGACATATTTTTTGAAAGCGGTTATGATATATTATGCATGTCTTACGGGGCAAAGAATGAAGTGGAGGAGTTTATGTATCAGTTTTTTATACAGCCTGATAGTATTAAAGAAGACGAGGTTTGGATCACAGACCCGCAGGATGTAAACCATATTCGTAATGTTCTTCGAATGAAAAAGGGAGAAAAAGTTTCTCTTTGTTGTGAGGCGAAGGGAAAGGAATACATTTGCAGTGTAGAAGAGATGGAGCTAGATATCGTCAGGGCGGCGATTATTGATATTAACGGAGAATCGAGAGAACTGCCAGTAAAGATTACCCTTTTTCAGGGACTTCCAAAAAGTGATAAGATGGAACTTATCATTCAGAAAGCGGTAGAACTTGGGGCGGTAGAGATTGTGCCGATGGCAACAAAGAGAGCGGTTGTAAAGCTTGATGCGAAGAAGGCAGCAAAGAAGGTACAGAGATGGAATGAGATTGCAAAAAGTGCGGCGAAGCAGTCGAAGAGAGGCTTGATTCCAGAAGTAAAGCCAGTAATGTCTTTTAAAGAAGCTGTGGAATATGGAAAGAGTATGGATATGTTACTCATTCCATATGAGGATGCCAAAGGAATTGTGCATTCAAGAGAAGTAGTAGAAGAAGTAAAAGGCAAGAAGAGTCTGGGAATTTATATTGGACCGGAAGGTGGTTTTCCTGAGGAAGAGGTTTCTCTTGCGATGGAGGCAGGAGCAGAACCAGTTACACTTGGACACCGTATTTTGCGGACAGAAACAGCGGGAATGACATTACTTTCTATATTAATGTTTATGTTAGAAGAAGATTAACAGGAGGACAAAATGGCAGGTTCAACATTTGGAACATTGTTCCGTATGACAACATGGGGAGAGACACATGGAAAAGGTGTTGGTGTTGTAGTGGACGGCTGTCCGGCAGGTCTTTCTCTTTGTGAGGAGGATGTACAGAAGTATTTGAATAGAAGAAAGCCAGGACAGTCAAAGTACACAACTAAGCGAAAAGAAGATGATGAGGTAGAGATTTTATCTGGAGTTTTTGAGGGAAAGACAACAGGAACTCCGATTTCTATGGCGGTATTTAATAAAGACCAGCATTCAAAAGATTATTCTGCCATTAAGGATATTTACCGTCCGGGACATGCGGATTATACATTTGATAAGAAGTATGGTTTCCGTGATTATCGTGGCGGTGGACGTTCTTCAGGAAGAGAGACAACAGCGAGGGTGGCAGCAGGTGCCGTAGCAGCAAAAGTATTAAAAGAACTTGGTATTGAAGTGTTTGCTTACACAAAAGCGATTGGACCAGTTCAAATTGACAAAAATAGATTTTCAAAAGAAGAACGAGATAATAATACATTGTATATGCCAGATGCACAGGCAGCAGCACAAGCAGAAGAATATCTTCAGGAGAAAATGAAAGAGTTAGATTCCTGTGGTGGTATTGTGGAATGTGTGATTACGGGAATGCCAGTTGGAGTTGGAGAGCCAGTATTTGATAAATTAAGTGCCAATCTTGGAAAGGCAATTTTATCTATCGGAGCAGTAAAAGGCTTTGAAATTGGTGATGGATTTGCAGTAGCAGAAAGCATAGGCTCTGAAAATAATGATGATTTTTATAATAATAATGGTGTGATTGGGAAGAGAACCAATCATGCGGGTGGTGTACTTGGTGGAATGAGTGACGGTTCTGCGATTACGTGTCGTGCAGCATTCAAACCGACCCCATCAATTGCACAGCCACAGCAGACCGTAAATAAAGATGGGGCGGATACAGAAATCGTAATTCATGGAAGACATGACCCAATTATTGTACCAAGAGCAGTTGTTGTTGTGGAGACAATGGCAGCAGTAACTGTCCTTGATATGTTGCTTCAGAATATGGGAAGCCGTCTTGATAGAGTAAAAAACTTCTATGAAAGCGAGAAAAAATAGGGATAAAGGTTGTACATTTGCTTTGTTTATGATAAAATCAAATTTATGTGTAAAGTTAAGGAGAGTATATGTATAAGTTATTAACGAAAGATGGCATGGCCAAACGAGGAGAGTTTGAGACAGTCCACGGTACGATACAGACTCCTGTTTTTATGAATGTAGGAACAGTAGGAGCAATCAAGGGAGCCGTAAGTACGGATGACCTTCGAACAATTGGAACACAGGTAGAATTGTCCAACACATATCATCTTCATGTAAGAACAGGTGACAAGCTTATCAAACAGTTTGGCGGGCTTCATAAATTTATGGGATGGGATAAGCCGATTCTTACCGATTCAGGTGGATTTCAGGTATTTTCCTTGTCTGGCCTTCGTAAGATAAAGGAAGAAGGTGTATATTTCCAGTCACATATTGATGGACATCACATTTTTATGGGACCGGAAGAAAGTATGCAGATTCAGTCCAATCTTGGTTCTACGATTGCAATGGCATTTGATGAATGTCCATCAAGTCGTGCAGACAGAACCTACATTCAGAATTCTGTTGACAGAACAACAAGATGGCTAGAACGCTGTAAGAAGAAGATGCAGGAGTTAAACAGTCTTCCAGATACAGTAAATCCACACCAGATGTTATTTGGTATTAATCAGGGTGGTGTGTTTGCAGATATCCGTGTTGAGCATGCAAAAAGAATTCGAGAGCTTGATTTAGATGGCTATGCAGTCGGAGGACTTGCAGTAGGAGAGACACATGAAGAGATGTATCATATCCTTGATGAAGTTGTTCCATATCTGCCAGAGGATAAACCAACCTATCTTATGGGTGTAGGAACACCGGCAAATATTATTGAGGCAGTTGACAGAGGAATTGATTTCTTTGACTGTGTATATCCTTCTAGAAATGGAAGACATGGTCATGTATACACACATCATGGAAAGCTGAATCTTTTTAATAAGAAGTTTGAATTAGACCCTCGTCCAATCGAAGAGGGATGTCAGTGTCCGGCGTGTCGGACATATAGCAGAGCCTATATCAGACATCTGCTAAAGGCGAAAGAGATGCTTGGAATGCGTCTTTGTGTTCTTCATAACCTGTATTTTTATAATCATTTAATGGAAGAGATACGAGGGGCAATTGATGAACACCGCTATAAAGAGTTCAAAAAAACCACATTAGAAGGTTTTTTGACACCGGAAGAAGAATACCGGTAATATATTATATAGAAGGATAACGGAGGTAAGGACATGTTATTAGCACAGAGTGCGAGCGCAAGCTCATCTATTACAATGATTGTTGCATATGTCATTCTTTTTGGAGCGATTATCTACTTTATGACAATTCGTCCACAGAAGAAGCAGCAGAAAGCGGCAGACGAGATGCATGCAGGAATGCAGGCTGGAGACAGTGTACTGACTACAAGCGGATTCTATGGTGTAATTATTGACATTATGGATGATACGGTAATCGTAGAATTTGGTAATAACCGTAACTGCAGAATTCCAATGCAGAAAGATGCCATTGCAGCAGTAGAGAAGCCAAATCTTACAAAGACAGAAGAAGAGTAGTTTCGGTTAGCGGGACAGACGAAAAACGAAAAAGCAGATATCCTATATTTGTGATTCTATCACTGCGGGTTGAATGTTCGCCTCCGGGCTCACATTCAATCCTCGCTCTAAGGCCACAAATATAGGATATCTGCTTTTTCGTTTTTCTGCTTGTTGCTGAATTGAAAGTATTCTTCCGTGTGGAAGATTTGGAGGAAAAAGATGAGGTTTGCTGTTTGTTTCTATGAATGAAAATATAAGGGAAATTGGCAGAGAATATTATATAGTTTAAGTTAAAAAGCAAATTGTAATAATTTTTTATTTATTATACTCACCAAATTTTAACCATCAGTTTAGTATAAACAAAATTCAGAGGAACCCAAAGATTTTTATTATACCCATCGAATTGCATTCTCCCCTGTTCTAAACAGAGAACCCTTTTCATAGGCTATAAAAAAGTCTTTGGTGTAGCCTATGGATGGAGTTTCATATAAAAAATGGATGAAGCGAACAGGAAGCTTGTTACTTTCTGTGTTAATTGCAGTATTACTCACAATGCTTTTTCTGGCAGTGTTTGCATTTGCCATGTTGAAGGGAAATCTTTCAGTATTTGTAGAAAAGATTGGTTTGATTGCCATGAGTACAATTGCCTGTTTTGTCGGTGGGTTTTTGTGCGGTAAAAAAAATACAAAGAAACGGTATTTGTGGGGGCTTGGTGTAGGTATTTTGTATTGTTTATTTTTTGGAATAGTACGTGTTGGGATGGGGGAGATGTTTGTGACAGATATGACAGCATTTTTTACAATGATGCTTTATTGTGCCGCAGGAGGAATGCTTGGGGGAATGTTAAGCTAAAAAGTTCTTTTCTTACGGAATGGTTTGTGTTATAATAACCTACAAAGTGTCATCTTAGATGCTTTGCATACTAGATTATGAAGTGAGGAGGCGTTATTAATGAAACGTGTAAAGACACTGACCGGAAACAAAACATACGGTACTACAATGTGTAAAGGTGGATGTGGCGAGTGCCAGACATCCTGCCAGTCTGCCTGCAAGACATCTTGTACAGTAGGTAACCAGACTTGCGAGAGTAATAAATAATTAGAGAGCACAACAGGAAGGAAGATTCCTGATATATGCTTGAAATAGGGTGAACTGTCTTTTTAGTCAGTTCACCTTATCTCTTGTATGGAAAATTTGTAGAGATTGCTTTATTGTAGGTTAAAATAAGGCTATCGTAATCTCACTGGCTTTAGACAATGGGTAGTTTACAACAATCGTATATAAGGATGTTCTGTATTGTATATATTTTTTTAATTAGCAGGACATATCTTTCAATTTAAAAATATATTTTAGAAAATTAAATATAAAATAAAAGAATAGAAAGGGATATTTAACGTGATTCACCAGTATAAAAATAATGGATATAATATTGTCATGGATGTGTGCAGTGGTGCCATTCATGTTGTTGATGATGTAACTTATGATGTGATTGCTTTATATGAAGAAAAAAGCTTAGAAGAAATAAAAAATGAACTTTCCTACAGCAAGGAAGATATCGAAGAAGCATATAAAGAGGTAACTTCATTAAAAGAAGAAGGATTTTTATTTACCGAAGATATTTATGAAGATTACATTAAGGAAGTAAAGAGCAGAAAGACTGTAGTAAAGGCACTTTGTCTGCATATCGCTCATGACTGTAACCTTGCCTGCCGCTATTGTTTTGCAGAAGAGGGAGAATATAAGGGACACCGTGAGCTTATGAGTGCAAAGGTTGGAAAGGCCGCCCTTGATTTCCTTGTAGCGAATTCTGGAAACCGTCATAATCTTGAGGTCGATTTCTTTGGCGGAGAGCCAACAATGAACTTTGGTGTTGTAAAAGAAGTAGTAGAGTATGGACGTTCTCTTGAAGAAAAACACAACAAACATTTCCGCTTTACTTTAACAACAAACGGGGTGCTGTTAAATGATGAGATTATGGAATTTGCCAACAAAGAGATGGATAATGTTGTTTTAAGTGTTGATGGACGTAAAGAAATTCATGATTACATGCGTCCTACAAGAAATGGTAAGCCAAGCTATGATCTTATTATGCCGAAGTTTATCCGCTTTGCAGAGTCAAGACATCAGCAGAAATACTATGTAAGAGGAACATTTACTAATAGAAATCTTGATTTTTCCAAAGATGTTCTTCATCTTGCAGATTTAGGATTTGAACAGATTTCTATGGAACCGGTTGTGGGACAACCAGAAGAACCATACGCAATTCAGGAAAAAGATCTTCCACAGATTTTTGACGAGTATGACAGACTTGCAAAAGAAATGATTAAAAGAGAAAAAGAAGGAAAAGGATTTAACTTCTTCCACTTTATGATTGACCTTACAGGTGGTCCATGTGTAGCAAAGAGACTTTCCGGTTGCGGAAGCGGAACAGAATATTTAGCAGTAACACCATGGGGAGATTTATATCCATGCCATCAGTTTGTAGGCGAAGAGAAATTCCTTCTTGGTAACGTTTTTGATGGAATTAAGCGTACGGATATTTGTGACGAATTCCGTTCCTGCAACGTATATACAAAGAAAAAATGTAAAGACTGCTTCGCAAGATTCTACTGTAGCGGTGGTTGCCCTGCAAATTCTTATAACTTCCACGGAACAATTGATGATTCCTACGATTTAAGCTGTGATATGGAGCGTAAGAGAGTAGAGTGTGCAATCATGATTAAGGCGGCATTAGCAGATACAGAAGGCGAAGAAGAATAGATGGAAAAGTGGTTTATCGCTTCAAAAAAAGCAGATTTTAATAAGATTGGTGAGATGTTTCATATCAGCCCGGTGACGGCACGTCTGATGCGAAATAGAGATTTAATAACGGTCGAGGAAATGCGATGTTATCTTCATGGCTCTCTGTCTGATTTATACGATCCTCATCTTTTAAAAGATGCCGATAAGGGAGCGGAAATCATAAAAGAGAAGATAGAAACGGGCAAAAAGATTCGGATTATTTCGGATTATGATGTAGATGGTGTTTCATCAAACTATATTTTATATTGCGGATTAAAACGTTGTGGTGCGGATGTCGATTATAAGATTCCAGACCGTGTGGAAGATGGATATGGAATCAATGAGCATTTGATAGAAAAGGCGGCAGAGGATGGGATAGATACGATAATCACTTGTGACAACGGGATTGCGGCAGCAATGCAGATTGCTTACGGAAATTCTTTAGGTCTTACATTAATTGTGACAGACCATCATGATATTCCGTTTCAGAGGGAAGAAGATGGAAGTATTACTTATATTTTGCCGCCAGCCGCCGCAGTTATTAATCCAAAGCAAAAAGACTGTTCGTATCCATTTAAAAATATATGTGGAGCGGTTGTCGTCTATAAATTTATTCAGGTGCTTTATGATTTGTTTGGAATCAATCGAAGAGAAATGGAAGCCTTTCTTGAGATTGCGGCGATGGCAACGGTCTGTGACGTTATGCCGTTGTGTGATGAGAACCGTATTATCGTAAAAGAAGGTCTGCGTCGGGTACAGCATACAAATATTACCGGACTTCAGGCTTTGATTGAGGCAAATCACCTTGAAGAAAAAAAGATTTCTTCTTATCATTTTGGTTTTATTCTTGGCCCTTGTATCAATGCTTCCGGTCGTCTGACTTCTGCAAAAGATGCTTTAGAACTTCTTCTTTGTGAGGATAAGGAACTTTGCAGACAAAAAGCAGAAGCACTCACACAGCTGAATGCAGAGCGAAAAGAAATGACTGCCGATGGGGTAAAAGCCGCAAAAGAATATCTCGAAAGCACTGGTCATGTAAATGATAAGGTACTTGTTGTATATCTTCCAGACTGCCATGAAAGCATTGCCGGAATCATTGCCGGAAGAATGAAAGAGTATTACCACAAGCCAGTTTTTGTTATCACAAGGACAAAGGAAGGTTTAAAAGGTTCCGGTCGTTCCATTGAAGCTTATCATATGTATCAGGAAATGAATAAAATCAAAGAATGTTTCGATAAATTTGGCGGGCATCCGATGGCGGCAGGACTTTCCATGCAGGAAGATCGCCTGGAAGAATTTCGAGAAAGATTAAATGCAAATGCAACTCTTACTGAAGACGATTTCGCAGAAAAAGTTCATATTGATGTGGCATTACCGATATCTTATTTATCAGAAAGCCTCATCAATGAATTTGAACTGTTAGAGCCATTTGGCAATGAAAACACAAAACCTCTCTTTGCACAAAAAGACCTTTATATAAAAGGAATGCGGGTACTTGGAACAACAGGCAGATGTTTAAAACTTTTTTTGGCAGATGCTAATGGAACAAGTATAGATGCTATGTATTTTGGAGAATCGGATGGATTCTTAGAGAAACTTACTTCTTTTTGTGGAAAAGAAGAAGCCGGCCGGATTCAAAAAGGTCTGCCACATCGTACCTGGATGGATGTGACTTACTATCCACAGGTGAATGAATGGCGAGGCCAGAAGAGTATCCAGATTGTTATCCAGAATTATCGTTTTAAAAAATTGTGAGATTGTAGAACAGGCAGACGCCGCTATAAGGAAAGTGGAGAACGGATTGCCTAAAGAATTATTGAGTAGAAGCACTAAAAAATTTATCTCATTTTGTTCTGTTGCGCTAAACGCTCCATTTTGCCCAATAAAACAGAAACTTCGAAAAAAGCAGTCCAAATTCTCTATAATTGTGATGATGGAGTGACATATCAGATATTAGGCAGATGAAATAAGAAATAGATAAGGAGAAAAATATGGAACAGGAGAAAAAACAGCCAGAAGTCAGATTGATAGGATTAGATTTAGATGGAACAACACTTACTTCAGATAAGGTGTTAACTCCACATACGAAGGAAGTGCTTGAGAAATGTCTTGCAGAGGGAATTCAGGTTTTACCGGCAACAGGAAGAGTAAAATCAGGTATTCCAGAGTATTTAACACAGATTGAAGGAATGAGATATGTTATTTTATCAAATGGTGCGAGTGTATTAGATTTAAAAGAAGATAGGGTACTTTATCAGAATTGTATTCCATGGGAAAGAGCGTTAGAATTATTTGATGTGCTTGAAACGTATAATACTTTTTATGATATTTATGCTTTAGGAGCAGGTTGGTGTGAAGCACGTTTTTATGATAATGTTGAAAATTATGGGATTGAGAAACATATTGAGAAGCTAGTTCGAACATCTCGTAATCGTATTGACGATTTAAGAGAGTGGATGAAAAAGAACAAGGCACCGGTAGAGAAGATGAATATGTTCTTTGCACGGGAAGAGGACAGACAGAGAGCGTTCCGTGAACTTGGAAAGATAGAAGATCTGGCGGTTACCTGTTCTCTTGGTAATAATCTTGAGATTAATGGAGCAACTTGTAATAAGGGAGATGCGATGCTTAATCTTGGAAAAATTCTTGATATTCCAGTGGAGAGTATTATGGCATGCGGTGATGGTAATAATGATTTTGAGATGGTCAAGATGGCTGGTGTTGGCGTTGCCATGAAGAATGGAGAAGAGTCTTTGAAAGAAGTGGCAGATTTTGTGACAAAAACAAATGATGAAGAAGGCGTGGCATACGCAATTGAGTATTTTTGTGATTTATAACAAAAGTATAAAAGAACAATCTGCAGTTCTTAGGAGATAATACGTGTATTATTGATTTCTTATATTATAGTTGTTAGAGTGTGTTTTGACGGGAAAATAAAAATATTATTTTAAAGAGTTATGATAATTTTTAAAGAAGACAATAGAAATACGCGTTTTCTGTTGTTTTTTGTATAAAAAATCTGTTATAATCAATTGTAAGAAGAGAAAGCGCGAGAATAAAGAATTTGTGCTTAATAGTTTTATGCCCGATTTTGGGCAGAAAGGGTGGACAAAGTGAAAAAACTTGAAGATTATGTCATTAATATTCCAGATTTCCCAAAGCCGGGAATTATATTCAGAGATATTACCTCTATTTTACGTGATTCGGAAGGGTTGAAGCTTAGCGTACATGAATTAATGCATTGCTTAGAGGGAACAGAGTTTGACGTAGTTGTAGGAGCAGAATCTCGAGGATTTTTATTTGGTATGCCTATTGCTTACAATAAGAGTAAGGGATTTGTTCCTGTCCGTAAGAAGGGTAAGCTGCCAAGAGAGACCGTAAGCAAAGAGTATGCTTTAGAGTATGGAACAGCAGAGATTGAGATTCATAAAGAAGATATCCGTCCAGGACAAAGAATTGTATTTGTGGATGACCTTTTAGCAACCGGTGGAACAGCGAAAGCTGCGATTGATCTGATTGAAGAACTTGGCGGAGTTGTCGTAAAGGTTCTGTTTGTCATGGAACTTGAGGGTCTGCATGGACGTGATGTATTAGAAGGCTATGATGTAGAGTCCGTTATTACTTATCCTGGAAAGTAATTTTGAAGGAAAAGAAACCGCGTGACTGGAATTTTTCGGAAATACAGTTTTTCTTTGTGCTAAAATTGCTCTGTAGTTATAAAAATTAATTTCTATTTGCAATTTCTTTCTTTAAATCCTTCATTTTGCTTTACAAAAAGAAGAAAATGGAGTATCATGAAATATACTTAATTTTACAGAATAGGTGGAAGAATAGAGTGGAACATTTAAATTTATTGCAGAGAATAGAGAAGAAGTCTTCTGAGTTTAGTAAAGGACAAAGAAGACTGGCTCAGTATATTACAGAGAACTATGATATTGCAGCATATCTTACTGCTTCTAAGCTTGGAAAGGAAGCGGGAGTCAGTGAGTCAACGGTTGTCCGTTTTGCTTATCAGCTTGATTACGAAGGATATCCGGAACTGCAGAAAGCAATTCAGGTTATCGTAAAGACGAATTCAAACTCCATTCAGAGAATGTCTCTTTCCTCAAAGAGATATCAGGAAAAAGGTGTATTAAAAAGCATTTTGTATACAGATGCAGAGAGACTTCGGGATACGATTCAGAGCGGTGTAGATGAGGAAGAATTTAATCGGTCGGTTATGCTTATCAACGATGCAAGAAGATTATACATTTTAGGTGCGAGAAGTGCAGCCTATCTTGCAGGTTTGATGGGATATTATTTTAAGATGATGTTTGATAACGTAATTATTGTAGATGCCAACAGCACTTCCGAGACATTAGAGCAGATTTATGATATCAGTGATAAAGATGTTATGATGGGAATTACCTTCCCAAGATATTCAAAAAGAACAATTTGTGCACTTCAGTATGCAAAGAATCATGGGGCGAAGACAATCGCACTTACGGACAACATGCAGTCTCCTATCGTAGAGTATGCAGATTGTAAGCTGATTGCAAAGAGTGATGTGATGACGATTGTGGATTCTTTAGTATGTCCATTAAGTGTGGTTAATGCAATGGTTACAGCGATTGCATTACTCCGCAAGGATGATGTAGAGAAGCGTCTTATGGCACTTGAAGAACTCTGGAATGAGTATGACGTTTATAACAGGAGTTTACTATAATGAACAAAGTAATTATTGTAGGCGGAGGGGCAGCCGGTATGATGGCTGCCATTTCTGCGTCTAAAGAGGGAAAAAAGGTCTGTATTCTTGAAAAGAACGAGAAACTTGGCAAAAAGCTTTTTATTACAGGAAAGGGCAGATGCAATATAACAAATGCTTGTCCGGCAGATGAATTTCTTACTCATGTGGTAACGAACCCAAGATTTTTATACAGTACATTTTCTCAGTTTAATAATGAAGACATGATGGATTATTTAGAAGAAATTGGTCTTCCGATAAAGACTGAAAGAGGTCAGAGGGTATTTCCGCAGTCAGATAGGTCTTCTGATGTGATAGAGGCATTAAAGAAGCAATGTAAAAAAGGTGGAGTGCAGATTTACTATCACACAGAGGTAAAAGAACTGCTTTTTGATGAGGAAAAAGAAAAATGCGTCGGTGTACTTTTATCTGATGGAAAGAAAATGAAGGGTGATTCCGTTATTCTTGCCTGTGGTGGTTTTTCTTATGCCTCTACAGGGTCAAATGGAGCGGGATACACGCTTGCAAAACAAGCTGGACATAAGATTAAGTCTATAGAGCCATCGTTAGTTCCATTTGAGATGAAGGAGACATGGTGTAAAGATTTGATGGGCCTCACCTTAAAAAATATAGGTGTCCGTATCAAAGCAAAGAAAAAGACTGTTTATGAGGGATTTGGAGAATTTCTGTTTACTCATTTTGGAGTGAGCGGCCCGCTTGTTCTCACGGCAAGTACCTGTCTTGGAAAGTATCAGAAAGAATTAGAGGCAGGAGAATTAAAACTGATTCTTGATTTAAAAGCTTCTCTTACTCTGGAACAGTTGGATAAACGTTTCCTAAGAGAGTTTGACACTTACCGCAACAAAAATATTTCTAATGTGATGGAACGTCTTCTTCCAAAGAAACTGATTTCTGTTTTTTTAGAGGAAGCGCAGATTCCGGAAGATAAAAAGATACGGGATATTAGCAAGAAAGAAAGACGACACATGATTGAGCTGATGAAGAATTTTGAGATGCATATTACAGGTGTTCGTGGGTTTAATGAGGCAATTGTTACAAGAGGCGGTGTCAATGTAAAGGAAATAAATCCTGCAACAATGGAGTCTAAAAAGATACACCATCTTTTTTTTGCTGGAGAAATGATGGATTTGGATGCTGTTACAGGTGGATATAACTTGCAGATTGCATGGACAACAGGCTATGTAGCGGGCAAAAATGCGTAAAGAAGACGTAAAATTTAAAAAATTATAAAAAAATAGTTTTTTTTTTCGGCAAGATATGTTACACTAGTCAAGTGTAGGTAAAAGTGAAATCACTGTATACGCAGTCAGGTTTCAAAAGAATGGGAGGAAATGTCCATGTACAGTATAGCAATTGATGGGCCAGCAGGCGCTGGAAAGAGCACGATTGCAAAGGCAATCGCAGAAGATATAGGTTTTATATATGTAGATACCGGAGCAATGTACCGGGCAATCGCTTTATATTTTTTGCGTAAAGGTATTGATGGACATGACAGGAAGCTCGTTGCAGCGGAATGTCCGAACATTCATGTAACTTTAGAATATGACGAGGAAGGGAAACAGCAGGTTATCTTAAATGGTGAGAATGTTACCGGATATATCCGTAAGGAAGAGGTTGGTAAGATGGCATCAGTTACATCCGCTGTTCCAGAAGTAAGAGCCGCTCTGCTTGATTTGCAGCGTGACATGGCGGAGACTTCCGATATCCTCATGGATGGAAGAGACATTGGAACGAATGTCCTGCCAGATGCATCTCTTAAGATTTATCTGACGGCCTCTGCGGATGTAAGAGCGAAGAGACGTTATGATGAGTTGAAAGAGAAAGGTGCAGACTGTGATATCGAGCAGATTAAGATGGATATCATAGCGAGAGACAAGCAGGATATGGAGCGAGAGATTGCTCCGTTATGTCAGGCAGAAGATGCCATACTGGTAGATACTTCTGATATGTCCATTCCACAGGTGATTGATACGATTATCTCCGAATTTAAAAAAATAAAATAATATTGCCGGAGTAAATGATGAAAATTAACATAGCAAAATCTGCTGGCTTTTGTTTTGGAGTAAAGAGAGCTGTAGATACCGTGTATAAAGAATCTTCTAAGAAGAATGTTTATACATTCGGGCCGATCATTCACAATGATGAAGTTGTCGCAGATCTGGAAAGACAGGGAGTTCGTGTCATTAATGATAGTGAAGATTTCAAGTCTCTTTCAGAGGGAACGATTATTATTCGTTCTCACGGCGTGTCAAAAGCAATTTATGATGAGATCCTTAATGCGGGTCTTGATTTAGTGGATGCGACCTGTCCTTTCGTAAGAAAGATTCACCGAATTGTCGAGCGGGAGAGCGGGGATGGCAGAGTAATCATTATTATAGGCAATAACCATCATCCTGAAGTAGAAGGGATTATGGGTTGGTGCCAGACGCATCCGATTGTAATTGAGAATCGAGAGCAGGCAGAAGGAATTGAGTTAGATGTTGATGCGAAGATATCTATCGTGTCTCAGACGACATTTAACTACAATAAGTTTCAAGATTTAGTTGAAATTATCTCAGAAAAGGGTTATGATATAAATGTTTTTAACACGATTTGTAATGCGACTGAGGAGCGTCAGACGGAAGCCAGAGAACTGGCGAAGAAGTCCGATGCGATGATAGTAATTGGTGGCAGACACAGTTCGAATACTCAAAAG
The DNA here is from genome assembly GCF_934307085.1 of uncultured Anaerobutyricum sp. Lineage (GTDB taxonomy): Bacteria > Bacillota > Clostridia > Lachnospirales > Lachnospiraceae > Anaerobutyricum. The sequence goes on along the minus strand of NZ_CAKRCF010000001.1, from coordinate 6,403 downwards.
CTTTTTGAGATAAGTAAAAAAGAATGTAGTAATACTTTTTATATACAAACAAAAAATGATTTGAATATGGAGGATTTTTCTAATATCGGGATGCTCGGTATTACTGCAGGGGCTTCAACCCCAAATAATATTATCAAGGAGGTTCATGAAAGCATGGCAGAAATGAGTTTTGACCAGATGCTGGAAGAAAGTTTTAAGACAATCAGAAATGGAGAGGTAGTTCAGGGTACTATTATCGATGTAAAAGAGGATGAAATCATCTTAAATATTGGATATAAAGCCGACGGTATCATTTCAAGAAACGAATATTCCAACGACCAGAATTTAGACTTAACAACAGTTGCTAAAGTTGGTGACGAGATGGAAGCTAAAGTTCTTAAAGTGAATGATGGCGAAGGACAGGTTCTCTTAACATATAAGAGACTTAAAGCAGAAAAAGGTAATAAGAGATTAGAGGAAGCATTTAACAATCATGAAGTATTAAAAGCTCCTGTAGCTAAAGTTCTTGATGGTGGTTTAAGTGTTGTAGTGGAAGAAACAAGAGTATTCATCCCTGCAAGCCTTGTATCTGATACTTACGAGAAGAACTTAAAGAAATATGACGGACAGGAAATCGAGTTCGTTATCACAGAATTCAACCCTCGCAAGAGAAGAATCATCGGTGATCGTAAGCAGCTTTTAGTAGCAGAGAAGAAAGCAAAACAGGAAGCTCTGTTTGCAAAAATCGAAGCTGGTATGACTGTAGAAGGAACTGTAAAGAATGTAACAGATTTCGGTGCATTCATCGATTTAGGTGGAGCAGACGGACTTCTTCACATCTCCGAGATGAGCTGGGGACGTGTTGAAAACCCTAAGAAAGTTTTCACAGTAGGTGAGAAGTTAAACGTTCTTATCAAAGATATTCAGGGTGAAAAGATTGCATTATCCTTAAAATTCCCTGAAACAAACCCATGGCTTCACGCTGACGAAAAATATGCAGTAGGTAACGAAGTAACTGGTAAAGTTGCTCGTATGACAGATTTCGGTGCATTCGTTGAATTAGAGCCAGGTGTAGATGCATTACTTCACGTTTCTCAGATCGCTAAAGAGCATATCGAGAAACCATCTGATGTATTAAAAGTAGGTCAGGAAATTACAGCTAAGGTTGTAGACTTCAAGAAAGAGGATCGTAAGATCAGCTTAAGCATCAAAGCTTTAGATAATGAATAATTTGGTGTAATTTAGCCAAGTTGACGAAAATAAAAAAGGCTTATAATAGTATTTGTGGCTTTAGTCATAATACTATTATAAGTCTTTTTTTCGTCCGTTTTTAGCAAATCAAAAAGACATAATTAGAAATCCATCCCGCCAGTATTCCGAGGAGTGCTCCGGCACATACATCGGTTATGAAATGCACTCCGCCAATCACTCTGATAATTGCAAGAAAAATACCAGCGATAAAAAGAAAGATTCCGACTGGTTTCCAGAAGTAAAACCATAATGTTGCAATCAGAAAGATAGAAAACACATGGCGGCTTGGGAAAGACTGGCCTTTCTTATCTTTTTTAATTAAAGACTGAATTGGAAGCTTTTCATATGGTCGTTTTTTATTCACTACTTTTCTGAAAATAGTTACTGTTAAAAAGCAAAATGCTGGAATAGCAATAAAACTAATAAGCATAGTAATGTTCTTTTTTGCTAAAAGGAATATCAATAATAATGGATAAAGGAGAAAACCACAGGCGGTCAATAGTCGATTTGCCATAAGTAATAATGAAAAAGCAGTGGAATGTCTGGTAAAAAAGTCGTTAATTTTTGTATATTGTTCTAAATTCATAAAATAATCCTTTCTATCAAAAATATAAATTAATTATATCATAAAATTCCGAAGAATAGTTCAAGTGTCAGCCTATCAAAATTTCATTTTTTAGAAAATCACATTCTTGTGAAGAGACTAAAGTTACAAATATAGGGGATAGACTCTCTTTGGGGCGTCAGTCTTGCCTGCGTCAACCCAGAATTAAAAAAATCTTTTTAACCTAAAGGCAGCTGATATGGCAGGTGGACATGCCGTTATTTTCCCTAAACAATTTGTAGGTTCGTTTGTTTTCACAACTATATATATCACTTTTCTTTAGCGCATTAAACTTTTTATTTACGAAATCGCAAAAAGATGGTATCATATAACTATATTTCGTAAAGGAAGGATTAATCTTATGGGAAAAAATATTCCAAAGGAACGAAAGGAAGGTATGTATAAAGCCATTCTGGAGTTAAAGAATTTAGACGAGTGTTTTGACTTTTTTGAGGACATTTGTGCTATGACAGAACTTCGCTCTATGGAACAGAGATTTGAAGTTGCCAGTATGTTAAAGCAGGACAAAGTTTATACAGAGATTATGAGCGAGACAAATGCCAGTTCCGCAACAATCAGTCGTGTAAACAGGATGCTTAATTACGGAACAGGCTGTCTTGGAGAGGTGATTGACAGACTGAATGAAAAAGAAGGAAAAGAAGAATCCAAAGAATCTTAGATTTTTAAATGCGTTACAATCTTAGATATACTTAGATACGGCTGTACAGTACGGTCGTATCTTTCTATAAAAAGGAACAATAAACAATAGAAAGGATATTTACCATGAAACAATTGATGTTAGGTAATAAGGCACTTGCGAGAGGTTTATATGAAGCTGGTTGTAGTGTCGTGTCCAGCTATCCGGGAACTCCTAGTACAGAAGTTACAGAGGAAGCTGCAAAATATGATGAGATTTACTGTGAATGGGCACCGAATGAAAAGGTGGCGATGGAAGTTGCCTTTGGTGCATCTCTTGCTGGAAAGAGAAGTTTTTGTGGAATGAAGCACGTTGGACTTAACGTAGCGGCTGACCCGTTATTTACCTGTTCTTATACAGGAGTGAATGGCGGTATGGTTATCTGTGTAGCGGATGATCCTGGAATGCATTCTTCTCAGAATGAACAGGATTCTAGACATCATGCGATTGCATCAAAGATTCCAATGTTAGAGCCAGCTGATTCTACAGAAGCTTATGAATTTGCAAAGAAGGCATTTGACCTTTCTGAAGAATTTGATACACCAGTTATTATTAAAATGTGTACTCGTGTGGCACATTCTCAGAGCATTGTAGAGCCAGGTGAGCGTGTTGTACCAGATCCGATTCCATATGAAAAAAATATTGCGAAGTACGTTATGATGCCAGGAAATGCGATTCGTCGTCATCCAATTGTAGAAGAAAGAACAAGAAAGCTTATCGAATATGGAAATCACTGTGATTTTAACCGTGTAGAGATGGGGAATACAAAGCTTGGTATTATTACTTCCTCTACTTGTTATCAGTATGCGAAGGAGGTATTTGGAGATAAGGCAAGCATCTTAAAGATTGGTCTTGTAAATCCGTTGCCAGACCAGTTGATTCTTGATTTTGCAGCCAAGGTAGACAAACTTGCAATTATTGAAGAGTTAGATCCAATTTTAGAGAATCACTGTAAAGAACTTGGACTTACTGTAACAGGAAAAGATGCACTTCCAATGGAAGGAGAATTTTCACAGAATTTAATCGCAGAGAAGTTAGGTGTAGAAGTTCCGGAACATAAAGAACTTGGAGAAACTCTTCCAGGAAGACCTCCGGTTATGTGTGCGGGCTGCCCACATAGAGGATTATTCTTTACTTTATCTAAGAATAAATGCACTGTTCTTGGTGATATCGGATGTTATACACTTGGAGCGGTTGCTCCACTTAGTGCAATGGAAATGACTCTTTGTATGGGTGCTTCTATTAGTTCTATTCATGGATTTAACAAAGCACTTGGCAAGGAAAGTGAAGGAAAGACAGTAGCTGTTATCGGAGATTCCACTTTTATGCATTCTGGAATGACCGGACTTGCGAATATTGCTTATAACCAGAGTAATTCTACGGTAATTATTCTTGATAACTCTATTACAGGAATGACTGGACACCAGCAGAATCCAACAACCGGTTATAATATTAAAGGTGATCCGGCAGGAAAGATTGACTTAGAGAGTCTTTGTCGTTCTATGGGATTCAACCGTGTTCGTGTTGTGGACCCATATGACCTTGCAGCTTGTGATGCAGTGATTAAAGAAGAATTAGCGGCAGAAGAACCATCTGTAATTATTAGCCGTCGTCCTTGTGCTCTTTTAAAATATGTAAAACATAACCCACCATTAAAAGTGGAAAAAGAGAACTGTGTAGGATGTAAATCATGTATGCGTCTTGGTTGTCCAGCTATCAGTGTAAAGGACAAAAAGGCAGTCATTGATACAACATTATGTGTAGGCTGCGGTGTATGCCAGCAGCTATGTAAGTTTGATGCATTACAGGCATAGGAGGACAGACGGAATGACAAAGAATATTATGATTGTCGGTGTAGGAGGACAGGGTTCCCTTCTTGCCAGCAAGTTATTAGGACATTTGCTTTTATCGGAAGGTTATGATGTAAAGGTTTCCGAAGTTCACGGAATGAGCCAGAGAGGTGGAAGCGTTGTTACATATGTAAGATTTGGAGATAAAGTATATTCTCCGATTATCGATAAGGGAGAGGCAGATTTCATCGTTTCTTTTGAAAAGTTAGAAGCTGCCCGTTATGTAGAATATTTAAGACCAGATGGAAGAATCGTAGTAAATACACAGGAAATTGATCCAATGCCAGTTATCACAGGTGCAGCACAGTACCCTGAAAATCTTATCGAAAAGATGGAAGCTTTAGGAATTAAAGTAGATGCGATGGATTGTCTGTCTTTAGCAGAAGAAGCAGGTTCATCAAAAGCGGTAAATATTGTTTTAATGGGAAGACTGTCTAAATACTTTGATATTCCAGTAGAAAAGTGGCAGAAAGCAATCGAGGAATGTGTTCCGGCAAAGTTTGTTGAACTCAATCACAAGGCATTTGCACTTGGAAGAGGCGAAGAATAGAAGAAAAAGAAATCATTATAAATTAAGTGACAACAGGAGAAAGAGAAGAATGGGAAATTATTATCAACCAGAGATTGAAACGATGCCGGTAGAACAGCTTCAGGCTTTACAGAGCGAAAGGCTTGTAGAGCAGGTACAGTATGTGTATGAGCATGTGCAGTTCTATCATGACAGAATGGATGAGGCAGGGGTAAAACCAGAAGATATCAGAGGAATCGAAGACCTTCATAAGCTTCCTTTTATCACAAAGGACGACTTAAGAGATCAGTATCCATATGGACTTCTTGGTGTACCACTGTCAGAATGTGTCAGAATCCAGTCCACAAGTGGTACAACAGGCCGACGTGTTGTTGCCTTTTACACACAGGAAGATATTGATGTGTGGGAAGACTGCTGTGCCCGCGCTATCATGGCAGCAGGCGGAACAAAAGATGATGTATGCCATGTAGCCTACGGTTATGGACTCTTTACTGGTGGAGCAGGTTTACATGGAGGTTCTCATCGTGTGGGTTGTATGACACTTCCAATGTCCTCCGGTAATACCGAAAGACAGATTCAGTTTATGGAAGATTTAGGTTCCACCATTCTTTGCTGTACTCCTTCTTACGCCGCCAATCTTGGCGAGGCGATCAACGAGGGTGGACATAAAGACAATATTAAGTTAAAAGCAGGAATCTTTGGTGCAGAGCCATGGACAGAAGAAATGCGCCACAACATCGAGGAATCTCTTGGAATCAAAGCATATGATATTTACGGATTAACAGAAATCTCCGGTCCTGGTGTATCTTTTGAATGTGAAGAACAGCAGGGAATGCATGTACAGGAAGATCACTTTATTCCTGAAATCATCAATCCAGATACAGGAGAAGTTCTCCCAGAAGGAGAGATTGGCGAGTTAGTATTTACCTGTATCACTAAGAAGGCTTTCCCATTACTTCGTTATCGTACAAGAGATTTATGTTACCTTACAAGAAAGAAATGCTCCTGTGGACGTACTCATATCCGTATGCATAAACCAATGGGCAGAAGCGATGATATGATGGTAGTAAAAGGTGTTAACGTATGGCCATCCCAGATTGAAGCTGTTTTATTAAAACAGGGCTATCAGGCAAACTATCAGATTTTAGTAGATCGTATTGGTAATAACGATACAATCGAAGTTCAGGTAGAGATGACACCGGAAATGAAACAGGAAGATGTCGCTATCGCAACTAGAGAAAAGAAAATTGTACACGGCTTAAAGAATATGCTTGGAATCAAAGTAGATGTCAGCATCTTAGAGCCAAAGACTATTACAAGAAGCGAAGGAAAAGCTGTTCGAGTAGTCGATAAGAGAAATCTCTATAATAAATAATCTTAGTAAATTTCGTATAGACGAAAAAAGAAAAAACACTATATCCCATCTGCTCTGTAGTCGCTGTGTTTAAGATGCTCATCCGCATCTTAAACCCGCTCCGAAGCCGCATCTGGGA